>NZ_JAUSPP010000061.1:0-185319 GCF_030656585.1 Rhodonellum sp. | reverse complement strand
CCCTAACCTTAGAGATTGGGGTTGAACATTTCTACCAGAATTCGGGAAGGGATAAAATCACCATTCAATGCATAGGCTTTCAAGCTGCAACCAAAAGTTAGCGCATTAACGTTACTATTCCAACGTCTTAGAATTCGGGTTTAAAGTTTGATAAATATCTTTCGTTTAAAAAGAAACCAAGCCGGAATGAAATTGATACCCACAAAAATTGACGCATAAAGCAAACTGACCACTTTAGGCGCAATGCCAATGGAAGTAAATGCATTGAAAAAATGGGCATTCAATGAATGCTCACCAAATGAGAGATAATAAAAAATAATTGCCAGGAGATCAGCCAAAACATACACGGTGATGGCATTCATACCATAGACCACTCCAAATTGTGCCCAATTTTGATTGCTCCCCATATCAATCACATAGATAGAAGAAGCGAGTATCATGGCTGCCATTCCTGAAGTGAACAATACAAATGAAGGCGTCCAGAGATTTTCGTTTAGCCCAAAGTTCCAGGTCAACACAATACCAATAATAAATGAGATAAACCCCCAGAACAAAAGCGTTTTAACTTTTGCTTCAATGGGTTGTTTTGTAAGCAGAAGTCTTCCAACAATCAAACCCGAGATGCCGGTAACAATAGAAGGGAATGTGCTAAGTATACCCTCCGGATCCCATGTTCCCCGCCACATTTTCCCGGGAAGTAACTGCTGATCAACCCAAGCTGCGAGATTAACACCGGGTTCAAGCATTGCTTTGTCATACCCAGGAGTTGGAATTAACAGCATTGCTAGGGAATAAAGCACCAACACCATCGCACCGATAGCGGCCTGCATACGCCAACTTGTCTGTAAAAACAAAAGGCCACAAACCAGGAAAACAATGGAAATACGCTGCAATGTGCCCGCCCAGCGCACTTCTTCCCAACTGAAATTAGCCAGTATTCCAAAATCATCTACTTGAGAATCGAAGCCTTGCGAGGGGCCTAAATTTAGGATCATTCCCACCATGAATATTTTTATGGCGCGTATAAACAGTTTTTTATACATTTCCTGCGGTTTATTTCCCGCCTCAAGTCGCTTGGAATAAGCCAAGGCGATAGAAACACCAACTGTAAATAAGAAAAAAGGCGCAATGACGTCTGTAAACGTAATACCCCACCATTCACTGTGCCGCAATGGACTGAAAACATAATTCCAGTCACCTGGAAAATTTACAAGTATCATGGCTGCAATGGTAAAGCCTCTGAAAGCATCAAGGGATACTAATCTTTTGTTTTCCATATTACAGTATTTTATTTAAAAAACTAATTGATTCGTCTCCTCAAAAAAGGCCGGCTTCTTTGTCTATTGACACTGAAAAAAAATAGCCGGTAGTTTTCAATTTCTTTTTCGGCTTACAAAATTCAAGTCATACAATATAGCCAACCGCATCCTATCTAAATCCAATTGCAATTTTAAATCCGATGTTCTTCCTCAAAGATTTGGCTTCGAAGAAATGTACTGCTTAGGTTTCACCCGATTGAGTTGTAAAAGCCACATCTCCAACTTGAAAAAAATAACTTTGATTCAAACAAACCCTTCCAGTCCATATAAAATCAATCTGATCTTAATTGTAATGCTTATCCAATTAAACCTGTTTTATGGATTACCAATTCAATTCCCACTTGAAATTGATTAATAATCAATCAGATGGATGCTGTGTTCGACTTCACCATGTTGGGGGACCAGGCCTTATTCTCCAAATCGTCTGATTTCCTGTCAGTTTGCCCCCTTATTATGAAACCTAAAGCATATCCCATCTAACTTACCTCAAGTTAGATGTTTTCCGTAACTTTTCCGCTGTCTTGGAATTCGGGTTAAACAGTTTCGGATTTGAGAATCCTACCGATTGACTCTCCTATTTCCAACAGCATATCACTTTCGTCTTTGGTGAAATCATACGAAACCGGCTTGGCAATCCCCAAAACTCCAAACAACTCCCCATTAAGCAACATCGGTACAGCAATAGAACCTTCTACCTTGGTTTCTTTCGCCGCTGGTCGGGCTACTCCTGTGTCGTCAGTCTGGAGGTTGCACATTTCCACAGGCTTTCTGCGCTCAGCCGCAATCCCTGCCATTCCTTTTCCTATGGGAATTTTAGACATTTTAGGGAGTAGAAATTCAGGAATTCCTTGCTGGGCCATCAGTACCAAGTGTTGGGATTCCTTGTCAAAAGAATGCAACGTGCCTGTGGAGCAACCAAATTCCGAGATAAGGGTTGACAACACCTTTTGCCAATGCATTGGACTTGTGGATTCTTTTAAAATGTCAAGAATTGAAGCCGATAAAGCCATAAAATGATTTTATTGAGTATAAAAACTAAATATTAAATACATTAGATTTCCCAATGATAGTCAAAATCTTCGTGAAATTATAAGCCTTGAATACCAAAAACAAATTGGTTTCTATAACTTTCATCCTAAATATACTTCGTTTCTATAAATATTAAAATTCTTAAAATGAGCTCCGACCAGCCAGAATCATTCTCGCCACTCCTGATCCAACATATCTTAGGAGGCAATGCCTTTGTCAAGATTGAGGAAATTCTCAGTAAAATAAAATTTAAAGAACTTGGTTTAAAATTTTCAGGACTCCCCTACTCTTTCTGGCAAGTATTTGAGCACATGCGGATTGCCCAAAAAGACATTTTGGAATTCTCTACTTCTTCCAATTACAAAGAGCTCAGCTGGCCTGAAGAATATTGGCCAACAAATGACCTTCCTGATTCTCCCGAACACTGGATCAATACCCAAAAGGATTTTTTTGATGATCGGGAAAAATTCAATGCATTCCTTTTAAACAACACCAAAAGTCTTTTGCATCCCTTTCCCTATGGAACTGGACAAACCCTTTTCCGGGAAGCATTGCTCATTCTTGAACACAATGCCTACCATACTGGTCAATTGATGATCATCTTAAGGATGTTAGAAGCCGAATCCTGAATACTTCCTTTACCTTCCTTTCTGGATTTAAACGCGAAATATGCATTAGGTTCGCCAATAGGGGTTCAAACCGACAGAAAATCAGACGATTTGGTGAAGTCAAAAATAATAAACTGAGACTGATTATGAAGTGATTTCAGGTTAGAATAAAATTTGTAAAGCCAAACACGGATCAAACTTATTTCCCTTTCATTAATTCCAATTCCACACTGGTCATATTTCCTTCCAAGGCTTGATCAAGTATCGTGTTCCATCGAGATTGAGCCCCATGGTCCAAACCATGGCGTGTCTGACCATCATATATTTCCTGTAGCCGGTTCATTTCCCGAAAAGCATCCAAAAATGCATCGTTTACCAAACCTTCATAGTTGTCGGGATTCAAATCCATATGCTTAAGCTTTTCAACCAATCGATTTCCTACGATCTTGGTGACATCAAAATGCCGTTGTTCATGGTTCAAAGTGTACTCACTTTGGCCACCGCTTTTTATCCAAGATGACCCGGGAAGCATATAGACTTTTACCTCCAAAGGCAGAATAATTGTCCCTTCCTGAACAAAGGGGGCTCCTTCCAAAGATAAACTGGTGAAAATTGTGGCATTGAATCGACTAGCCACATTGGGCCTATCCCTAAAATCTTGAAAAGAAATTGGTTTATTGGCATTATAAAAAACAGTGTCAGGATGGTTGATCCGGTCTTTTTCAATAATTTCCACGCGGACCTTATTGGCTAGCCTTCGGTCGTCTGCCGCCTGATCTCTTATCCAATCATTCAAAAATTGAACTGATTTTTTTATGCCTTGGTTTAGAACATTTCCTACCAAATCAGTCCGGTTGATCGAGCGTCTGTAATTCATTCCTGCCTCATAATCAACCAAATGTATAGGCTGAAAAGCACCTTCAAGGTAATAAGCAAATTTCATTTTGATATCCCCTGATGCCACCGAATTCCCTTGCTTTTGCTCAACGATGGCAAATTCCAGTACATGCAATTGGATGCGACGAATTTCACCTTTTTTCGGGACGGTATTGTTATAAAATTGCTTGAGCCCTTCTTGAAAACCACCTTCTAATCCATATAAAACGGATTGATTGGAAGAGGTATAGATTTTGCCCAACGCCGGTTTATTGCGTCTTGCGTCAACCACTTCTACCAACTCAAAAATACGCTCTGGCAAGTCCAGTGCGTTCCTTTTTAATCCAAAACTGATTTCCTGCGCTTTTAACGGAGTGATCAAACTTATCAGGAGGATCAAAAGACTCAATAATTTTTCATGCATAATTAAAGTAAACGGAATGCCATTTCAACAGTTTTATTCTCTTTTAGAATATTTTTATTGCAAGGCTTCGGTTTTCCCTTCAAAATTTTGGTTTATTTTTTTTCAAATACCAATCTTGCATGTCCCATAATTTCCCTCTCGAAGCAAACCCTGTTTGGTCTAACCCTGAGTACGGCGAGTTGGTGCCTAAATTCCTTATCGGTAATCAGTTTGGGGACCAATGAAGCAAACCAAAGGTATTTTTTTAGGTCGAATTTATAGAATAATTTAGTCCACTCCCGATTGGTCTTGATATAATCCAGTCGTCCGTCACTGTAAAAAACTTTCTTAAAATAGGGTTCAGCTACCCTTAGGATATGTTCGTGACCATAGGGTATCCATGAATCGGGATTATGTTTGAGCAAAAGTGCCATGATGTAACTATCTGAGCCTTTGGGAGCATTGATATCGATCTCCTCAAAAGGAATCATATTTTTACCAAAAACCATGGATTGCATATAAAACCTCCCCCCTTTGGGAAGAAGGTTGTAAATGTGCTTGAAATAATCATCGTAAACCTCGTCCTGATTGCCATTCAAATAATCCTTGACAGAAGCCACATGTTCGAAACTCCCAAAAGCCGTGACAGCATCAAATAAACCGAAATCCTGTGGTTTGATGTATCTGGCATCCTTGAGGTAAACATCAAGCCCAGATTCAATGCAGGCGGCTGTTTGAGCATCAGAGAGATTCACTCCTACACCGTTTGCGCCAACAGTATCCCTGATATATTTGAGCCAACCTCCCCAGCCACAACCCAAGTCCAATACTTTGGTTCCAGCCTTGATCCCCAATTGATCAATCACAAAATCATACTTTCTTTTTTGGGCCTCGTCCAAACTTAGGGTGAAATCTCCATTGTACATGGCATTGCTGAAGTGGGCATTTTCCCCTAAACTCAGCCGGATAAATTTGTCAATGTTGGAATAAGTGAAATCCATTTCCTTTTTCTTGTCCCAAGTTTGTCCCTCTCTTTCGCTGACACTTGAACCAATCCACTTATCTGTCAAAGTTTCCGGTTTTAACTGATCTGATCCCATTTTTATTTGATTAAAGAGTGAAAAATAAATGATTAAATAAAACTCATTGCTCTCTTAATGTAATAATATATTTAATTTAAGTAATAAAACCTTTAAAACATATTCCCGATTCAAGAAATTTTTTACGCAAAAAAATAAAAACACCCAAAGTCTCTAAAAAAACCTTATGAAATTTAGCAATTGACAAAATAGTGTACAGAATATTTTTCATTGTCTCAATAAATCAATAAATTATTTGTGAATTACAGTAAAAAACCAATTCCAATCTTTCAAACTAAATTTTTAACATTATGGGAAATTTACTTTATATTATCGCAGTGATTTTAATCATCGCCTGGGCAATCGGATTTATAGGCTACAGTGCGGGTGGTTTGATCCATGTCCTTCTCGTTATTGCCATTATAGCCATCATTTTAAGGGTGATACAAGGAGGGAGAATCGTTTAAAAAACAAAAGGATTGCAAGATCACCAACTTTGGAACAGGATTGGAAAAATATTCCTTTCCTGTTTTTTTATTGGGTACTGTTTTTGAAGTCAAGGAAAAGTAAAACTAAAATAAATCTTATGGAAACCATTAAATCAGGATCAATAGATGCTTTGTATGAAAGGATTGATACTTTTGGCAAAACCACCCTTGAACTGTCCAAGCTAAAAACGGTCGCCATAACATCAAAAATAATGACGACTTTGGTGGCGAGAATGGGTCTCATGCTGATGGTTTCAATGTTCTTGCTGCTATCCAGTGTTGGCTTATCTCTTTATCTCGGAGATCTTTTGGGAAAACTTTATTATGGATTTTTTGTAGTTGGGGCCTTTTATTTCCTTACCAGCATCATTTTCTATTTTTTCCTTCACAAATGGGTAGAAAAACCCGTCAGTAATTTACTCATCTCCCAAATTTTAGATTAGACCCAATCATGAAAAAAATAAAATCAGAAACCGACCTGAATGCTGCGATTTGGGCATTGGAAAGAAAACGGGAAGAGGATTTGAGATTGCTCAAGGCGGAGTTCCACCTTGTCTCTGATAACCTCAAGCCCTTGAACCTGATCAAAAACACCTTCAAAAAAGCGACAGAATCTCCGGAAGTAAAGCAGAACTTGTTGAATACCACTTTGGGCCTTTCGAGTGGTTTGGTTCTGAAAAAAATACTTGTTGGCGCATCTGCCGGACCTGCAAAGACCATCATTGGCACAGCCTTGATGCTTGGAATAACCAATGTGCTTTCCCATAATCCAGAAAAAGTGGAAAAGGTGAAAAACAAGATTATCGGTTTTATCCAAACAAAACTAAAAAGGCCTAGGAAACAAATTATTGACATCACCCCAGATTCCAAAGATATTACATATCAAGATCCAGAGAATTGAGATGTAAATTATCTAACGTAATCTTTTAAGTCATCTAGATTGTCCTGAAAATCATATTGAAGATCTTCATGAAGCCCGCTGATCAATTTTTCGACTTTTCCGACTTGTACTTTGTATAGGTTGTCAATGACGGGATGTCGAAACCGGAGGTAACCATATTCCTGCAACATTTTGCAAAAATCGATGATCAACTCAATTTGAGCAGCTTTGTCCTTGGAGATTTTCAAAAATTTATTGAGCTTTCTTCGGATGCCCTGCGCGGATTTTTTGGCGAGATGGTAATGGCTGATATTGGCATTTTGGAATTCACTCTTGAGTTCCTCCTGTACCATTTCGATGAAAAGCCTAGGATTGTCCCGTTCATAAAGTTTAAAAAATAAATATTTTTTATTGTCCATATTGAATTTGGACAAATCTGTAATGAGGGCTATGAGTTCTTTTTCCGATAAAAAATTCAACTCCTTTTTGATATCTGCCAGACTTGCTATTTTCATGTATCCAATAGAATCAAAAACTTGATGGGGTATTTAAAATTGATCGGGAATTTCAGTCGATAAAGGAAGAAATTAAAAAATATTGGATAATTAAACCTTATCCAATATTTTCACTTTTATTGCGCTCAGACCTTTGGGCGTTCTTTCAGTTTCGAAAGTCACTTTGTCGCTTTCCTGAATACTGTCTATGCAGCCGTTCAAGTGGACAAAAATACTTTCCTGTGATTCCTGGTCTTTGATAAAACCATAACCTTTTGATGAGTTGAAGAAGGTTACCGTACCTTTTCTGGTTGGATCTTCAGGCTCAATGTCCTCTTGTCTCGAAACCCCAATCTGGATATTCTCGGCAATGACAACTCTCTTTTTCAGAGGATCAGGAGGAGTTGAGGTAATGTTTCCATCTGCATCAACATAGGCGATCATATCATCTAGATCTCCGCTTTTATCTGTGTTGGCCTTACGGGCAACTTTCTTCTCATCTTTGTCCTGCTTCTTTTTGAGTCTTTTCTTTTCCTTTTCTTTTTTGTTAAAAGTTTCTCTCGATTTTGCCATTTATAATTTTTGTTGTTTGATAATGATGTTCTTTCAATAATTCCCCTTCAATTCCCTAACCCTTAAGGTCCCATCAGTGTTCCCTGATACGTCCAATAAAAATAAACTTTTTACTGAATATGGCTGAAGTTTATAACTTTAAGATTAAAAAACTTTTGTCAATATTTAGGGAACCTAAACAGATTCTTATCAGAATAGCTGTAAGGAATACAAAGTACCGAGAAATTTTAGTTTTTTCCTATTTTGTGGACGGTTATGTTATGAAAATATGGGATTAATAAATGGATAAATCCTGTTTATCATCGTTCAGTCTCCCTTTAGGACATTTTAGGTCGAAAATCAATCGCTTAATAGAACTAAGTTAATAATTTAATTATTTGACTTTTGGTCTTGAATCAAAAAAGAGGCAGGATTGTCTCCCTGCCTCTTTTTTGATGGATTGACTGATTATTTCACAAACGTGAAAACATGTTGACCTGCCAAGGATTCCAACCGACCCGGTTTGAGCGTGTTGGTCTCCCAAGGCATTGCCAACCTAAGTGTCTGGGCTGTCAGTTCTTGAATTGTGACATCCACACCATCATTTCGCTTAATGACCGTGGCCTGCTCATTGGTAAATGCCCAAGTCCCACTTGCTGGCCAGACGACTCCACCATTGGTACTGTTATAAGCTGTACTGGTGAAACTCAAAGTCAAATCGCTGTAGACAGCTGTCTGGTTCACTCCATCAACGGTCACTCGGTCCAATTTCCAAGTAGTGTTGGTGAGTTTTTCCATCGCCTCTTCCTTCAAAGTGGGTTTCGGTTTTTCAACATCATCCTTACAACTTGACACCAATCCCATCATTCCCATTAGGAGAACCAGGAAAAACATTTGATTAAGATTCGATATTTTTTTCATTTTTTCTTATGTATGTTTTAGATCAACATTTGCTTCGCCCAATATCATTTTTAAGTCCACTTTCGTTTGTTGAAAAGATATTGGGCCGAAAACAAGTCTTCCTATTTTTTAATGATTTTAGTTCTGAAACTCTCGTTGCCCTGTTGGATCCAAAGCACATAGACGCCAGGAGATAAACCTGACATGTTTACCTGATAAACATCCCCTATTTGGACGAAAGGGATTGCGTATGATCTCCCAGTCATGTCGATGATTTCCAAACTTCTTAGCGCCCCGTTCATTCCATGTACCTCTACATAATCAACAGTAGGATTAGGGAAGACGCGGATACTGCCGATTGGCCTGATTTCAGATCCATTGACAATCAATACAGTCCCATTTGAAATTTCACTTTTGCAATCACCAAGTGTAACCTGCACAGTGAACACACCAAAATCAGTCACAGACAAGGTCATTCCATTGGCTCCTGGAATGATTACACCGTTGAAGAACCACTGATTTCCCTCTGATGCACTGGAAGTCAAAATGATGGTTTCCGTACCTACTCCTGTCATGGTGATCACTGGCTTTGGAGGATTGACACATGCCACCTGCTCTCCAAATTCGATATCATCAAAATAATAGGTCTTTTCACCTGCTTCTGCACCCGTTTTTCCGAAATTAAAGAAAATCGAAAGCTTGTTATAAGAAGAGGATATCTTGAATTCCGCTGTACCTTCCACTTGGTTGTCAAAATCAAAAGAAAGCGTTTCCCAATTGCCTGCCACTGTTGTGGATGTTTCAGTTTCTACTGACTCTTCATTGTTCAAATGGTTTTCAACCTTCAATCGCACAGGAATCCCAGCATCCGGTGACCAAACCCTTACACTTAGTTTTTTATTTTCAGCTGTAAAGGGAATTTTACTACTGAAACCGGTCTGAACTCCATTGGAGGTGGCAGTGACTGTAGTTCCTGCCCAAAGCTCCGCTGCATCTGATTTCGTCACCTTTGCTACTTTGTTTGCAGAATTGGTAGGATCCTGAACGATGCTGGAAGCATCCGCCCCACCAAATCCAACTAAGCCATAATTGACATTTTCTCCGTCAAAGGTTACTGGAACATTCATTTGTGCCAATGTCTCCACTGGAGTGCTTCCATCTGCAACAAGTGAAATATCATCCAACAGATAAGTGAAATTCGCAGAGCCGTCTCCAACAGTTCCCAAATCAAAGATCAAGACCACTTTCTGATAACTGTTCGTGGTATTGATGGCTTCATAATCGAAGGTCAATTCTTCCCACTCATTTGCCTTGGTTCCGGCAACCTCTTTTTCAAAAGCAATCTCTGAATTCGTTTGGTTTTCCACTTTCAACAAAAGCTTCGCACCAACCCTTGGCATAAACACTTTGACTTTGAAGATTTTTCCTTGGCTGAAATCAATCGGTGAAGCCAATTGGATCAATGTTCCAGCAAATACCGCACCTTGATATTTAATCATTTGGCCAACAAAACCACTAGTGTTGATGCCTCCTACTTGAGGATTGAAAACTCTGGTAAGCTCTGCTCCCTCGAAGTTCAAGAAATCATATTTAAGATCTCCGGATTCAAAGTCCAAAGGAATCACTGGAAGCTGACTTGTCACGGGATTTTCACCGTCTGAAACCAGTGCAATGTCATCCACCAAATAGGTGAAATTCGCAGAGCCGTCTCCAGCTGTTCCCAAGTCAAAGATCAAAACCACCTTCTGATAACTGTTTAAGGTACTGATACCCGAATAATCGAAGGTCAATTCTTCCCATTCGTTTGCCTTGGTTCCGGTAACTTCTTTCTCAAAAGCAATTCCTCCATCGGTTTGGTTTTCCACTTTCAACAAAAGCTTCGCACCAACCCTCGGCATGTATACTTTGACTTTAAAAATCTTCCCTTTACTGAAATCAATAGCTGAAGCCAAAGGAATCACTGCTCCGGCGAATACTTCTCCCGGATTTTTGACCATTTGTGCCACAAAGCCGCTGGTGTTGATTCCACTTGATTGTGGATTGGCGATTCTGCTTAACTCTCCTCCCTCGAAGTTCAAAAAATCATAGGCCAATTCGCCTGATTCAAAATCCAATGGAATTACCGGAAGCTGACCTGTAACTGGGTTTTCGGTTGCTGATGTACCAAATACGATGTCATCAAAGTAATAGGTTTTCTCTCCAGCTGTAGCACCTTCTGTCCCGAAATTGAAGAAAAGGGAGGCTTTGTTGAAATTCAAGGCAAGGTTGAGCGCTTCTGTACCCTGAGCTTGATTGGCAAAATCAAAAACCAAAGTTTCCCATTGACCTGCAAGGGTAGTTTTTGTTTCGGTTTCAACAGACTGATTGACACTCAGATAATTTTCCACCTTTAACCGAACAGGGATTCCTGCATCTGGTGACCATACCCTAACAGACATTTTCTTGTTCTGTGCGGTGAAAGGTATTTTGTTAGCAAAACCAGTCTCTACTCCTTCCGTGACTGCGGTCACAGTAGTTCCTGCCCATGATTGCGCGTCGGCAGATTTGATTATCCGCGCTACTTTGTTGTTTGCATCTGTCGGGTCAACTACAATGGTGCCATCAGCGCCGCCAAATCCAACCAATCCATAAGTCACTTCCACGTTGTCAAAGGAAACGGGAAGATCCATTTGGCCCACCGTTACTACTCCACCACCATTACCTCCGGCGACCAATAAAACATCATCTATCAAATAAGTGAAATTCGCTGATCCATCTCCCATTGTACCGAGATCAAATATCAAAACCAATTTTTGGTAGCTTTCAGATGGATTGATGCCAGAATAGTCAAAACTTAACTCTTCCCATTCATTGGCTTTTGTTCCAGTAACTTCCTTTTCAAAGGAGATCGCAGGATTGGACTGGTTTTCAACTTTAAGCAAGAGCTTGGCTCCCACTCTTGGCATATATACTTTTACTTTGAAAGTTTTACTTTGTGAAAAATCAATTGGAGTAGCCAATGGAATCAAGGTCCCAGCATAAACTTCTCCGGCATTTTTGACCATTCGTCCTACGAAGGCACTTGTATTGATCCCATTACTTTGCGGATTTGCTATCCTCGTTAGATCTCCCCCGGCAAAATTTTCGAATCCATATTCTATGCTCGTAGATTCAAAATCCAGAGGGAGAACAGGTAAAGCCGAATCAACTGGGTTTTCACCACCTACAGAGCCTACGAAAATCATATCATCGAAATAATATGTTTTTTCTCCAGCTGTATTTCCCTCCGTTCCAAAATTCATGAAAACGGAAGCTTTGTTGAAATTCAGATCATAATTGATAGCTTCTGTTCCTTGGGCCTGATTTGCAAAATTGAAAACCAAGGTTTCCCATTCACCTGCAAGGGAAGTATTTGTTTCTGTCTCGATAGATTGGGTGACATTCAGGTAATTTTCAATCTTTATCCTGACTGGAGTACCTGCATCGGGCGACCAAACCCGTAAAGTAATCCCAGTCGCACCTACTGCAAATGGAACAGGTTTGGCAAATCCAGAATTACCCCCTATTGTGGTGCCTGCCCAACCCGCAGCATCCAATGGTTTGATGATTTTCACTACTTTATTGTCTGCATTGGTTGGATCCGCGACGATTTCGGAAATGTTTCCTCCAAAATCCGTCAATTCATAATTAATGGTAGTACTTTCAAAATCAACCGGAAGATCCAACTCTTCTGCTGCGATGAACACTACCTCATCCCAATAGTATGTTTGTTCGCCCGCTCCACCGTTCGTCCCAAAATCAAAGAAGATGGATACTTTATTGTATTGTTTTGCAAAATCAAGGGCGGCACCTTCCACTGGAGATGAGAAATCGAATACCAATGTTTGCCACTCGTTTGCAATAATGGAATTTGTTTGCGTTTCTACGGAAACATCTGTATTTCCTGCCTGTTCTACTTTCAATCGGATTGGAATTCCTGCTTTAGGAGACCAAACACGAACACTCATGGTTGTGGAACCTTCTTTAAATGGAATTGCAGAAGCAAAACCACTTGCATCCCCAATGGTTGTACCTGCCCACACTTCGGCACCTACAGTTTTGATCGATTTCACGACTCTGTTCTGAGGGTTGGTTGGATCTGCGACGATTTCAGAAGCGTTTCCTCCAAAATCCACCAGCTGGTAATCCAATGTGGTGTTTTCAAAGTCAACGGGTAGATTTAAAAGCGTATTCCCACAATCAGTACCCACAGTATATTCAAGAATTTTAGTAGTGGCCAATCCGCCGGCAAAAGCGAATTTACAGGCTATCCTAAATGTCGAACCGGGCGTTTGACCGGCAAAAGTCAAAGAAAACTTGTTTCCTTCAACCTGTGTCATGGGCCTTTCTGAAAAATTCGGATTGTAAGTCTGGGCAAAAGCCACTAGACCATCTTTTGATTCTAGAAGTTCAAAAGTAGCGGTTATATTAGTTCCATTGGTAGTGAAACGGTATTTGAAGCCATCGGTAAAAGCACCATCGGAAGCTTCGGTCGAAGTGCCTTCGCATTCTGTGTTTACGCTTTGCGCCTGCAAATAGGCAACAAACGCAAAACAGAATAACATAGTCATAGTAAATTTTTTCATAAGCAGTTTTACTTAGGGTTATTGTTGATTGTTAATGAATTAATAATATTGAAAAGTAATGTTTGTTCGTATAAAAACTGGATTTCACAGTACATCATTACTACATCATTGTGAGTTTTGATTTACATCATTACTACATCATTGGCTTCAGTGAGTTTTTTTGAATCCATTTAAGCCTGAAAAAATAGTTAAAATAAAAGCCTTGAGGCCTTGCTTAAAGGCAGAGAAATAAGGGACGTTTTTTAATGTGTTTTGAATTCTTGCCAAGGCAAAACCGCTTTTATAAAAATCAGGAAAATAATAGGAATAAAAAAAGTTCGAGTTGAGGTCAAGCGAATTCAAAACAAACCCAAAAACTTGCTTTTTTTGATTGGCTGTTAAGCCTGAAATATGCAAAAGGTTTCCAAATGGGATTGAAACTGAAAGAAAATTTGACTATTAGGTGAATAAATCCAGGTAACAATAGGGCAAAATCATAAATAGTAAACAACTAATTGATTATCAATTAGTTGTTTTATTGAATTCGAAATGCATAAAACGGGTTAAATTAAATATTTGTGGTTTTTTGCTTAAATTAGATTTTTGTTGTTCGTCATTTCAAAACCTCATGAAAGAAATCAATAACATCGTAGCAGCCTACGACAAAGCAGAAAGTCAAGGAAAAAAAACTGCCTTGGCAACAGTGGTGAAAGTCGATGGTTCAGCATATAGAAGACCAGGAGCCCGAATGTTGGTGACCGAGGATGGAGAACTCACAGGCGCCATCAGTGGAGGCTGCTTGGAAGGAGATGCTCTTCGGAAGGCACAATTGGTGATTTTTCAACAGAAACCAATGTTAGTGACTTACGATACTACCGATGAAGACGATCAAAAATTTGGTGTTGGTTTGGGCTGCAACGGAATCATACATGTCTTGATAGAACCCTTGGATCCAAATGATGTAGAGAATCCTGTGGCACTTTTGAAATTGAGTCAAAGAACAAGAGAAATCTGCGTAATGACCACCATTTTTTCACTCAAATATGCCTCTGCAGAACAAATAGGAACTAAGGTACTGTTCAAAAAAGACAGCATTACAGGAACGTTGGAAAAAGAACATGGTGAAATTTTTGAACAAATCAGGAATGAAATACCCTCTGTTTTCGAAAGCCAACACAACAAAATCAGTGAATGCATTGGTTTTGATGCGGTTCACGTTTTTTATCAATTTATAAAACCCCCTACAAAGCTATTGCTTTTCGGTGCTGGCAATGATGTAATCCCCTTGGTGAAAATGGCCCATATTTTAGGATATGAAATTACCTTGATTGACGGTAGAAAAAATTATGCGACCTCGGAAAGGTTTCCCGAAGTCAATCAAATTATTCTGGGAAAGGCAGATGAGGTGGTTTCAAAAATCGAATTTGATTCCAATACTATTGCCCTTTTGATGACCCACAATTTCGAATATGAAGCACAGGTTTTGTCGGCAGCACAAATGCAATCCCTGCCATATATCGGGATTTTGGGGCCAAAAAAGAAAACCGAAAAACTGAAAGAGAGGCTTGAGGCAAACGGCATCAAAATAAGTGAGGGGTTTGAATCAAAGATTTATGCACCCATCGGGCTTGATATCGGCTCAGAAACCCCTGAGGAAATTGCGTTGGCCATCTTCTCCGAGGTACAGGCAGTCATGAAAGGAAAATCTCCTTCATTTCTCCGGGACAAAAAAGGCCCCATCCACATGGAAGAATTGAAATCCACCAATAGTACTCTGGCTTATGGAAACCAATAAAACTGCACTTATCCTACTTGCTGCTGGAGGATCGACCCGAATGGGCGTTCCCAAACAGTTGCTGATGTACAAAAATCGGTCATTGCTTCAAATTTCCATTGATACGGGAATCCATTCCAATACCCAATACCAATTGTTGGTCCTGGGTGAAAAATATGCCCAAATCCTATCCCAAATCAAATTGGGGAAAATGGATGTTATCGTGAATGCAGCATGGGAAAAAGGAATGGCATCCACCTTGAAATTAGGATTGGAATATGTGATGGAAAAGGGATCATTCGATCAAGTGGTGGTGATTCTCTGTGACCAACCATTTATCAGCCCGGAATTGATTGATCAATTGATCACGACTCAAAACGCAACAGGAAAAGGCATCGTGGCATGCCATTATAAAGAGACCAATGGTGTTCCTGTTTTATTTACGAAAAAATATTTCCCGGAATTATTGAAATTAACCGGAAAGGAAGGAGCAAAAAAACTCATTTATGAACATTCCGGTGATTTGGCATTGGTGGATTTTGAATTGGGAATCGTGGATATCGATACCCGCGAAGATTACAGAGGTTTGATTGAGGGATTGTGAAAATCCCATTTGTACACATCGGATTACCGCAAAGTGTCCAACACTTTTTTGACATGCTCCACAGCCAAAAGAATGTCATTTTCGGTGGTTTGCATGCCCAAACTAAATCTAATTGAACTTCTCGCCAAATCTCCGTCCAGACCCATCGCGTTCAAAACATGAGAGGGTTTTGGTGAAATGGTGGAACATGCCGATCCAGAACTCACCGCAATTTCTTTGTTCACCAGCCTGAGCAACTCCTCGCCTTCCACTCCTTCAAATGCAATGTTGGCAACATGTGCCAATCGGTTTTCCTGATCTCCGTTCAATTTTGTGCCGGGCAAATCAAGCAGTTTTTTTTCGAGAAGATTCCTGAGGTTTTTCAAACGGACGTTTTCACTTTCCATCACTTTCAGTCGGATTTCAGCAGCTTTTCCAAATCCGACAATTGCCGGGACATTGAGCGTCCCACTCCGAAAACCCTTTTCATGACCTCCCCCCAGTATTTGACCAATTGGCTTGGGTTGATGGTGGTTGTGTCTGATGTATAAAGCCCCGATTCCTTTCGGACCGTAAAGTTTATGTGCGGAAATGGCCATCAGATGCAGATCTAAAACACTGACTGGAACCTTTCCGGCAGCTTGAACTGCATCCGTAAAAAGAATAAGATCCTTCTGTTTTGCCAGTTGCTTTATTTCTTCCATCGGAAAGATATTTCCGGTTTCATTGTTTGCCCACATCAAAGCAATCATTTTGGTATGGGGAAGTATTGCCTTTTCCAATAGATGCATTTCCAATTTTCCTAATCCATCAACAGCCAAATAAGTTACTTCTGCTCCATTTTTTTCCAAGGATTGGAAAGTGTCCAAAGTGGCTTTGTGTTCGGTTTGGCAGGTAATAAAATGCTGTTTTTCTCCTCGATAGTAATCCGATATCCCCTTAATTCCCAAATGAATAGCTTCTGTTGCACCTGAGGTAAAAATGATTTCTTTGGATTTTGCCCCGATTAGTTCCGCGACTTTGGATCTGGCGGTTTCCACTGCATCTTCGGCCATCCATCCATAAGCGTGGTTTTTACTGGCAGCATTTCCGAAATGGGTTCCAAACCAAGGCAACATTGCTTCAATTACCTCTTCATCACAGGGTGTCGTGGCATTGTAATCAAAATAAATGGGATATTTCATAGAATACGAAAGCAGCGGATTTCTGGATTTAAAATCCTTCTAATCCAAAATTAATGGATTGGTCCAAGCAGGCAAACTTTTGAACAAGAAATTAAAAACATATTCCGTCCGAAAATCATCCTACGCGAAAGACCAATATTTCTCCTAGAAAAATCCCTGATGATCAAATCTATCCAGTACTGTTTGTGATTTGGTATTTTTTTTGTCGATTTTTGAGGAGGATAAATTACCTGCCTTTATAATCATTTTCTACCCAGTCACATTATGGTCAAATTACTCTCACTGTTTTCAATGATGACCGTTCTCATTTACAGCGCATACCTTGTATTGAACAATGATGCGCTCCAAGAAAGTGTCAAAAGAGGAGAAACTGTATATGCCAACCAATGTGCAAGTTGCCACATGTCGGCGGGCGAAGGGATTGGCGGTGTATTTCCTCCTTTGGCCAAATCAGATTTTCTAATGGAGGATCGTGAAAGGTCCATTTTGGTTTTGTTGAAGGGACTGAATGAAAAAATAACCGTCAACGGAAAAGAATACAGCATTCCTATGGCAGCACAGGATTATCTTTCGGACCAACAAATCTCGGACGTTTTGAATTTCGTTAGAAATTCCTGGGGAAATGAGGGGAAAATAATTTTATCAGAAGAGGTGACAAATCTACGGAATAAGGAAATTATCAAATAGAGAGTTATGCAAGAATCTTGGAAATTTGACACGTCAGGCAGTGAAAAAATTGATGACTTAAAAGACACGATCACTGAAACGCTTTCAAATAATGTGCTGGAGATGGGTATTTTTCTTTCTTATTATTATAAAAAAGAAGGAGCCGTGGTGGAAAATGTAAAACAGATAGGCAACATTGAACTTACCGACAGTCTCAAAGGAAAACTAACAGTTGGCTTTGATTTGATCTACTTCAATGCCTGCCTGAATATCAATGAGCAGGGTAAAGAAAAAATGGATATTGAGTTTGAGTTTGACAAAGATATTCGAGAGTTAAAACTGATTGGCCCCTATTGGCCTGAAAGAGGAATGGATGAGATTTAACGTGTGTTATGGATTCCCAATTCCATTTTAACCCATAAAATTATAATTAATCATAAAAAGAGCCCATCTATCTGCATAAATGGGCTCTTTTTTTTTATTTCAATTCAATCACCAAGGGAATTTAAGTCATCCTCAATTCCAGATTGATTTCCGAAAATTCCTGTTGCTCGACAAAAGGTTGACTTCTCAACCTTTTTCCTGTCGCTTTGAAGATGGCATTGGCGATGGCTCCACCGGTGGGCGGTAAAGCAGGCTCGCCCAATCCTGTTGGATCAATCCCGTTTTGGACAAAATGCACTTCGATTTCAGGCACCTCTTTCATCCTGATCAGTCTATAACTGTCAAAATTCTTTTGTTTGGGCACCCCATTTTCAAAGGTCAGATTGCTGAACATCGCATGTCCCATGCCATCCACAATACCGCCGCGGACCTGTTGGTCTGCACCGGTTGGATTGACAACGATACCGCAGTCGGTCACGGCATAGATCTTTTTCAGCACTGGATTTCCTTTGTTTATCTCCACATCTGCTACCTGGGCTACATAAGATCTATGGGAATAATATACACTGAAACCCTGATGGAGATTTCCATTTTTGCCCCAGTTGGATTTTTCTGCTGCCAATTCGATGACGCCAATCATTCTGTCTACGTCGTATTTGATTTCTCCAATCGGAGATTTTTTCGCTCTTTCCAATAATTCCAGCCTGAATTTCACAGGGTCTTTTTTTGCTGCAAAGGCAACTTCATCCAAAAATGCCTGTTCTGCATAAGCCAGGAAGTTCGTGATTGGTGCTCTCCAGGGATTTGTCGTAATGGGAGATTTGTGTTCCACCGATTCTATCAATAGATTGTCCACGGACCCTGAAGGGAAATTGTCTTGTCTTGTACTGTTTCCGGCATTGATCCCTGCACCCCTTAACTTGTACCCAATCATGTTTCCTTGTTCATCCAAGGCTGCTTCAAAGCGGTAACGAACTGCCGGGCGGTATGCGCCGCCTGTCATGTCGTCTTCCCTGCTCCAAGTCACTTTTACCGGAGCCTTCATCATCTTGGACAATTCCACGGCCTCTACAACAAAATCCGCTCTCAATCGTCTCCCAAATCCACCTCCCAATCGGGTAAGTTCCACGCTGATATTTTCAGGTGGAATTCCCAATAATTCCGCGGTTTCACTTCTTGCCCTGTCGGGAGTTTGCGTAGGCCCAACCAATTCGACTTTGTCCGCACGGACATCCGCAAAAAAGTTCATGGGTTCCATTGGCGTATGGGATAAGAACGGACATTGGTATTCGCTTTTGATGACCTGCGCAGCATTTTTGAAAGCCAAATCCACATTCCCATCCTTTCTCATGACCTGGGCTTCTTTGCCATCCAGCAATTCCTGGAAAATCCTGTCATGATCCGAGGAACTTTCCACGCTCCCATCAGCCTCATACTCAATTTTCAGTAGTTTTCTTGCCTGTATCAAAGGCCATGTGGAATTCCCGACCACGGCCACATTGTTTTTAAAAGTGACCACATCCACAATTCCCTTCACACCCTTCGCCGCTACGTCGTTGACGGACTTCAATTTCATCCCAAATGGTGGTCGCTGGATCATGGCGTGAAGCATGCCTTCTCTGTAAAAATCCAAACCAAATAGTGGCTTGCCGGTAAACATCGCTTGGTTATCCACATTTTTTACCGGAGTTCCGATAATCTTAAAATCTTTTATGTCCTTCAAAGTAATTTCTTCCGGAGCAGTCAACAAGGATGCTTCCGTTGCTACTTCCCCATAAGTCAGTTTTTTGCCACTGTCTTTATGGAAGATTACACCCTTCTCTGTGGTCAGTGAATTTGCCGGAACTTCTAATTTTGCAGCTGCGGCTGCGACCAACATGTGTCTTGCCGTCGCTCCGGCTTTTCGAAGTCTTTCCCAAGAATGCGGCATGGCACCACTTCCACCGGTGACTTGCCTTTCATAGTTTTCGGTATCCAAAAAAGCCTGAACCACCCTTACATCTTTCCAATCGGCATCCAATTCCTCTGCTACTATCATCGGAAAGGAAGTTTTGATATTTTGTCCCAATTCTGGATTGGGAGAATAAATGACAATGTGTCCCTCCGGTGAAATGGAAAGGTAACTGTTGAATCCCAATGCTTTGGACAGGATTTCCGCTGTGCTCAACACCTTCATTTTGGGGGAGTCACAACTTGACAAATTGAAACCGATAAACAATCCTCCGCCAGCCATGGCTGCGATCTTGAGGAAATCCCTTCTATTCGTTTTGGTTAGATTTGCCATTTTTATTTAAGTTTTGATGAGGCCAGTGCCACTGCTTCCCGGATCCTATGATAGGTTCCGCAGCGACAAATATTTCTGTTCATTCCATTTTCAATCTCTTCTGTGGATGGTTTTGGGTTCTTTTTCAAGAGTGCCGCCGCAACCATGATTTGGCCGGCTTGACAATAGCCACATTGGGCAACATCCACTTCGTTCCAAGCTTCTTGAACGGGATGGTTACCTTCCTCTGAAAGCCCTTCAATGGTGGTGACTTTATCCGACCCGATCGAAGAAACAGGAAGCATACAGGAGGTAACAGCTTCTCCATTTATATGTACCATGCAGGCACCACATTGGGCTATTCCGCAGGAATATTTAGTTCCTACCAGACCAAGATGATCCCTTAAAACCCAAAGCAAAGGAGTATCTCCCTCGACATCTACAGTGTGGGTTTTTCCGTTTATTTGCAAATTAAAATTCGCCATTGTTTCTCGGTTTTTTGATTTTGACTTTAATTTATGAAAAAATGCGCAGGGGCTGACAGGATAGATTGTATATTTTGATCTAATTTGATAAAGCAAAGAAAAAGAAATTTGAATGGTCGGTGTTTTTGATTTTTTATTGCTTCAAAATGCCAAATAGTTTTATTTACGTACCTGAGCAAAAACAATAATATTCAAAAAATTAAATTCAAAAATGGAATTAATCCAAATTTAATCAACTATTTTTCGAAACTATATATTGATTGTAGTCACCCAATTCCTTCTCTATTCAAGTGATTCACCATGGAATTCAATTTCAATTCAAAGGCGTTACTTACCTTATTTTTATGTTCCATATGCGTACAGACCGTGAATTATTCTTTTTCCCAGAATCCTGTTTTTAAAATATTCGATAATTTTGAAAATGGCTATCCTAGCGGTTTTGGAAAATTTGTAGGGAATATCAAAGTTGCTGCACAAGATTCAAGCTTGGGGATTTCCTCAAGTACAGCCGATCCAAATCCCAATGGGAATGCAATCGATCCCTCTTCGGAGCCCAGTCATAACATCCTGGAATTATTGGAAAGCTTTCGAATTCCATTTCTCCTATTGGGTATTGTGCTCTTGATATGGTCCTACAAGATTTTGAAAACATTGGAAATTTATGAATTCTACAATACAGATAAGGAAGGAGTGATCACCTTCAAGGATGAAAAAGGATTCGAAAAACACAAAGCCAATGCAAAAAAGGGAAAGTTCATGCTGTTTTTTGGTATGGCCATTTTGTTATTTGGCGTTTATTTGTTTTTCTAAACTTGGGATTTGAAATGGATTGTTAACAAAAACAACAATTCTTTTTATCCCCATAAAAACCAAATCTAAACCCTATTAAATGGACACCAAGCGCTTGTATGTACCGCCAGTTTTCATGGATAAATTGGTTCTCAGTTCCCAAAAAAATCCAATGCTTGTTTTATATCCAAAAACTTGACCCTATCTTTAATTTTATTTCAAAAAATCAATCAAACCAAATAACCTATTATGAAAAAAATCAATGTTGCCATCGTGGGAACCGGCTTTATCGGTCCGGCTCACTTGGAAGCTCTACGTCGCCTACCCAATATTGAGGTTACGGCTCTATGTGAAGTAACCCTTGAATTGGCCAAAGAAAAAGCAAATCTTCTGGGGATCCCCAATGCCTATACTTTTGAGGAAATGTTGAAACAGTCGGAAATCGATGTGGTCCATATTTGCACCCCAAATTTCCTTCACTTTCCGCAATCCAAAGCTGCACTTTTGGCTGGAAAGCATGTCATTTGTGAAAAACCTTTGGCCACTAAAATCGAAGAGGCCGAAGAGCTCGTCGCTTTGGCGAAAGATAAAGGTCTCGTCAATGCAGTCCACTTCAATCTGAGATATTATCCGATGGTACGTCAAATGAAGACCATGCGAGAAAGCGGTGAGTTGGGTGATGTTTACAGCATTATGGGTTCTTATCTTCAAGATTGGCTCTTTTTGAATACGGATTACAATTGGAGATTGGAGCCGGACAAATCCGGAGATTCAAGAGCCATCGCGGATATCGGTTCGCATTTGTTGGACATTACCGAATATGTCACCGGTCTGAAAATAACCGAAGTAATGGCGGATTTTTCTACCGTTCACAAGACCAGGTTGAAGCCTCTGAAAGCTGTTGAAAGCTTTTCCAATAAAAAACTTCAGGCATCAGACTATGAAGAAGTTCCGATCAGCACCGAAGACCATGCTTCTGTTTTGCTTCGTTTTGACAATGGAAACAAAGGCTCCGTCACGGTAAGCCAAATCAATGCAGGTCGTAAAAACAGGCTGAATATTGAAATCGCGGGTTCAAAGGCAAACTTTGAATGGTGCTCTGAAAAGCCCAATGAAATGTGGATCGGAAAAAGAGAAACGGCCAATCATCAATTGATGAAAGATCCTTCCCTTTTCTCCAAAGAAGCAGCTCAATTGATTAGTTTCCCAGGTGGTCACAATGAAGGATTCCCGGACACCTCCAAACAGATGTTCAAAGAAGTTTATGCAGCAATAAGAGAAGGAAGGCAACCGGAAGCACCAAGTTTCCCAGCCTTCTTGGATGGGCAAAGGGAATTGTTGATTTGTGAAAGAATCATCGAAAGCCATAGAAAACAAGCTTGGGTGAAAATATAACAAAACCATTCGCCTCCAAACCAATGTTGCATTTAAGAGTTAATTAAATCGAACAAATCAAATCAAACTCAATCCAATATGAAAAAAACAACTTTTGGAAAATCTGGTCTATTGACCGTCTTATTATCGGTGTTTTCTCTTATGGCCTTTGCCCAGGAAGAAAAACCAAGTCCGGCCAAAACTGCCACAGGCGAAATCAATGGCGCCAGTATCACTATCAATTACTCCAGCCCGGCTGTGAAGGGTAGAACGATATGGGGAGATTTGGTTCCCATGGGCGAAATTTGGAGAGCTGGGGCAAATGATGCCACCACTTTTGAAACCAGCAAAGCCATCAAGGTTCAAGGCCAAAGCCTACCTGCTGGAACCTATAGTTTTTTCATTATTCCTGGAGAATATGAATCAACTTTTGTCTTCAACAAAGAAGCCAAACAATGGGGTGCTTACAAATATGACCAAAGCAAAGACGCTTTAAGAGTGAAAGTTCCTTCAGGACAGGGCTCTTCAATGGAAGAAAGATTGGTTTACGAAGTTAATTCTGGTGGTTTTGAAATCAGATGGGAATACGGAAAGGCTTCTGCTAAAATAGAGTAGTAAAAACAAAAACTAAAAAATACCACTGGTTCTGAAATTTAATTTTCATGGATCAGTGGTATTTTTTTTACCTTTGAGGCTAAATTTTATTGACTTGAAATTCGATCCTTACAAAATTGATTTACCGGTTCTGGAAATTCTTCCAGAGTTGAAACAAAAATTAGCACAACACAACACCTTGATTGTCCATGCCCCTCCGGGCGCTGGAAAAAGCACGCTTTTGCCATTGGCTTTGCTTGAAGAGCAATTTTTGGCCGGGAAAAAGATATTGATGCTCGAACCAAGAAGACTAGCCGCCAAGACAATTGCTTTTAGGATGGCGGAGCTTTTGGAAGAAAAAATCGGGCAAACCGTAGGGTATCGAATAAGATTCGAAAGCCAGGTCACTTCCTCGACCAAACTTGAAGTCCTCACTGAGGGGATACTCACCAGGATGCTCCACCAAGACAATGCTTTGGAAAATGTAGGCATGGTGATTTTTGACGAATTCCATGAGAGAAATATCCATGCAGATGTAGCCATGGCCCTTTGCCGGGAGGCACAGCAAGTGCTCAGACCTGATTTGAGGATATTGGTGATGTCGGCTACTTTGGATATGCCACAGCTTTCTGCTCTTTTAAATGCCCCAGTAATATCCAGTGAAGGGAGATTGTTTCCCGTTGAAGTCCATTATTCCGGGGATATCGACCCTTGGTTGATGCCGGAAATGGTTTCAAAAACCATCATTCAAGCCTCAAAATCAAATTTGGGAGATATTCTGGTTTTTTTGCCCGGTCAGGGAGAAATCAAAAAGACGGAGAGTATCTTAAGAAAGCAGCTGCCGAATTTTTCCATTCATCCACTTTATGGTCAACTCTCCCCTACTGCCCAATTCCAAGCCATCATGCCCAATAGAAATGGGAAAAGAAAGGTGGTTTTGGCGACGTCTATTGCTGAAACAAGTTTGACCATAGAGGGAATTACCATTGTGGTGGACTCCGGATTTGGGCGAACCTCTAAATTTGACCCGAAGTCAGGGCTTTCGAGATTGGAAACTGTTAGGATAGCGAAAGATTCTGCTGACCAAAGAGCTGGTCGCGCGGGAAGGCTTTCCCCTGGGGTTTGTTTTAGGCTTTGGTCCAAGGCCACCCAAGGGACCATGGCCAATTTTAGGACTCCTGAAATCCTAGATGCTGACCTTGCTTTTTTGGTGTTGGACATGGTGCTGTGGGGAATCAAAGACATCAAGGATCTAACTTGGTTGACTCCACCTCCGGCGGGAATGCTGGCGCAGGCTTTTGATATTCTTCACCAGCTGGGTGCTTTGGAGGAAAATAGGATTACAGCCCATGGAAAGAAAATCCATTCCATACCTTCCCATCCACGGATTGCCCACATGCTGGTCATTGCAGAAGAAGAAGGGAAAACTGCACTCGCTACGGACATTGCGGCATTGCTGGAAGAAAGAGATCCTTTGGATCCAGAAACCGGCATCGACATCAACCTGAGAATCGAAGCCTTGCGAAGGGCGAGAAAGGAAAATCTTTCTGTCAAGGGTTTGAATAAAATTGAAAAAGTGGCAGCTAACTATCGGAGAATGTTCAGGGTAGATGTTGAAAATTCAGCTTTTGATCCCTACGAAACAGGTCTGCTGATTGCCAATGCCTATCCGGAACGGATTGCATTTGCGAGGCCCGGTAATAATGCCCAATATCAATTGGCGAACGGGAAATTGGCAATGTTCGGTCACAAGGATGATTTGGCCCACGAGCCATGGCTAGCCATTTCCCACATCGATGCACGTGAGGGAATGGGGAAAATATTCTTGGGCTCTCCACTGAATCCAAGGGATTTGGCACCAATGGTTAAGGAAAAAAAAGTGGTCCTCTGGGATGCGAAAAAAGGAGGCCTGGTCGCGTCAAAGGATTTGAGGATCGGAAGTATTGTCCTAAAATCTACCCCCATTCAAAATATCCCCGAAGAACAAATGATCGATGCGGCATCGAAATTTATCAGTTTGGAAGGCAAACAGCATCTGGAATTTTCCGATTCATTCCTGCAGCTGCAAAATCGTGTGCACAGTTTGAAGGTTTGGAGAAAGGATGATAATTGGCCGGATTGGAGCTTGTCTTATTTACTCCAGACCAATAAGGAATGGTTGGGACCCTATTTGATCGGCGTTAGGAAAATAGAAGATTTGAAAAAATTGGACTTGGAGAAAATCCTCTTCCACAGTCTGACATCGGAGCAGCAAAATTCATTGGACCGTTTGGCACCCAAAAAGATTCTAGTCCCAAGTGGTAGCAGCATTACGCTCCAATACCAGGCAGACGGAGCGAACCCAGTGTTGGCTGTTCGACTCCAGGAAGTTTTCGGCTGGATGGAAACACCACGGATCAATGGAGGAGAAATTCCATTGTTATTGCATTTACTTTCCCCGGGACACAAGCCTGTACAGGTGACCTCAGATTTAAAAAGTTTTTGGATGAACACTTATTTTGAAGTAAAAAAAGAGATGAAAAGAAGATATCCCAAGCATTCTTGGCCTGAAAATCCGCTAGAGGCCCAAGCGGTAAAAGGTGTGAAAAAAAGAACGACGGTTTAGCTAAATCAAAAGCTACCGATTTTTAAAGTTTGACAACAATCAGAATCCAATTTTTAGTAGCAAAATCGTTTTCAAATGTTGATTGTAAAGAAATTGAATCGAAAATGGTTAAATATGAAAAGCTGTTATTCGGATCAAAGATTATCCAAATAATCGAGAAGATTTAAAAAACTGGCTAAGGTAAAAGGCGTTTCCTGTTTTTCTTCAAGTTTTTCCAGATAAAAAGTCTTCACATTTTGGTATTCAGCGGGATTGTAGAGTTTACTGAGGGTGACACCTCGAGCAGACCTGTAAGTAAAATTCTGACTTACTTTGCTGAAATCCGCGGCATCGTTAAACAGTCGCTCCATATTTAAAGGATTTGAATATTCATCAAGCCATTTGAATCCCTCTTTTACCAAAAAATGTTCTGCTTCTTTGATCACCGCATTGATTTCCAATTCATTCTCGACCAAAAACCTTCTCGGAATGGACTTATTGATGGAATCCACTGTTTCGACCAAGGTAATACTCCGATCTTGGTAATCCCCGGATGAGGGCAAAAATTGATTGATGATTACCTCAACGATATCAAACCGGATTCCAAGGTGATACTCCAAATAGCTGACTTCCGGTTGTTGTGTATGGTGGAAAAAAATAATCTGCTTCCCTTGAGGAATTTTCTTGATAAAATGAAAAATCTCCTGGTCTAGACTGAAACCAAAATCTTCCAAGAAATCTTCATGAAGAGATATCATTTCTTTGATTTCCATACACTTATAACTTTTACTTGTGAATTTTGTTGCCTATTCTGACTCAAATAATTCTTTCATGTCCATTCGTATTTTTTCAATTTCCTGCTTTTTGATGATGTATTCATCATCTTCCTTTGAAATGTTATTCTCGAAATGACTCCAATGCTTCTCGATTTTTTTGATCACCCGAGGCGTCAGATCAAATTCAGTGTAATCCAGATATTCTTTAGCCAAGGCAGAGGCTTTGAAATTTCCAAAAAGATAAATTCTTAAAATATCCACGAATTTTGACCCTAGGTCGAAACCTTCAAGCGCTTGGACGAAAGCCCCGTTCTTGTTTTTGTAAGCAGTATCATGTATCAATTCTAGCAAAGGCTCTAGAGCTTTCTCATTGTTTTCTGTTTTGCTCAATGCCCTAGCGGCGAGAATGGCACTGTCCATGTCCTCCCCCTTCAATATCCTTATCAATTCGTCCACGACCTCCTCGGTACCGATTTTGGCCAACTTGTCCGCATATTCAAAAGATTCATCCTCGTTTTTGTCACACATTTTGCCAAACAGGTTGGCTATTTTATTTTCCATTGTTTATTCTTTAGTCACTTGATCAAATTTAAGGTTAATTTTACTTTAAATCATGGAATTTTTATGAGAAGAGAAATATTTGATAAAAATTTGATTGAGAAATTCTTGGTATTTATGCAGTCCCGAAATTTTGAAGTCCTCTTTGAGGCTAAAAAAAACCAGCTCGTTTATTATTCAGAATCTGAGGCTTTGATGAAACTTAGATTGCCCTTGGATTTGGAATTTGATCCTGAAAAGAATCAAACCAATCTCCTGGATTTCAAGCATTATGTTTTGGTACTCATACGATCCGGGATCGCGGCGGTTGGCTATTTTGAGAATTTTATAAATACGGATCATAAAGTATTCAGGGCTTACATGGTCCGGAAAAAGCAAGGAAAAAGTCAGATCAAATACCTGAAAACCAAAGGCAAATCAAGGGCTGGCTCCAGGGTTAGGCTGAGTGAGACGCTTGAGTTTTTTGAAGAAATCAATATTCGGCTTTCCTCCTATTTCAAGGATTTTAGGGTTGATCAAATCGGAATAACCTGCTCTGAAACCCTTATGCCTTACTTATTTGGAAGCAAAGAGGAAACACCTTTTGATAAAAAAGATCCACGGATTTTTAAAATCCCAAAGCACATCCAAAATCCAACCTATGAGGAATTGTTGAAAACAAATGATTTTCTGCTCAGTGCGGAAATTAAATACAATGACAAAGGAGAAGAATTGTGGAAGGATTTTTTGGCCTCGGTGGATGAAAAAAACGAAAAAATAAGTCCTGAAGACAATTGGTGAATTTAAATGCCAAATTTGGAATAATTATTGAACCTTAAGAAAATCAATCAAATACATGCCTGTGCACTACAGATACATCACCCTGGTTTTATTTCTTATACTTGTTTCGGGATCCTCCGTTTTGGCTCAACGATACGGAACTTCTGCTGGATTGAGGTTGGGAAGCAATGATCTTAGCAGGACCGTTGGGATTTCCGTCCAACAACGGGTCCTCAAAAATGTCACTGTGGAAGGAATAATCCAGTCGGATTTTAGCAGGAATTCCGGAATGCACATATTACTGGAAAAGCATCATCCCATTATTTCCAAAAGATTCAATTACTACTATGGAGGCGGCTTTTCTCTTGGCAGGGAGGAAAGTTTTATCAAGAACCGGGATACGAAAGAAATCACCCAAACCTACGGCAATGCCACCACGGGAATTGACCTGATAGGAGGCATAGAAATGACTATTGCCGGCACCAACATTTCGATTGATTACAAGCCGAACTTCAACATGGCTGGAAGGGAAGAATTTTTTAGGGGACAAGTTGGAATCTCTGCAAGAATGGTTTTGGTGAAGGGAAGGGAGCAAGACAAAAAATGGAGAAAAAAAGCAAGGGATAAAAAGCGAAAGAATAGAAAGAGCAAAGCTCCCCTATTTGAAAACCTTAAAGAGAAATTCAAAAGAAATTGATCATCCATATATTTTTATAGGCCTTTGGTCAAATAGTCATCGATTCTTATCAGGATTATTATTATTATCATAAATTGTTTTCATCAAAAAGACATTCTATGAAAAAAACCAGATTTTACTTATTGGGGCTCCTATTATTTTTTAATGGAGTCGCCTGGGCACAAGAAAAAAACGTCCTTCAACAATTGGAAGAAATTGCCATTGTGGACCAAAAGGTAATGATGCCCATGAGAGATGGCGTTCGGTTGTCTACCGATATTTATCGACCAAAAACGGACCAACCAGTCCCAATCATTTTTTCTCGCACACCTTACAATTTCAATTCCTATCGAGATGGAGAACTCGTCACCAGAACGCTACAGACAGCACTGGAGGCTGTTGAAAAAGGGTATGCCTATGTGGTCCAAAACGAAAGAGGAAGATTTTTTTCCGAAGGGGAATGGGAAATCTTGGGTGCACCGCTGACCGATGGCTACGATGCATTTACCTGGATGGCCGATCAAGCTTGGAGCAATGGGAAAATCGGAACGATTGGTTGTTCTTCGACTGCTGAATGGCAAATGGCCGTTGCTTCATTGGATCATCCTGCGCATGCAGCCATGGTTCCACAAGCTTTTGGCGCTGGTGTCGGAAGAATTGGTGATTACCACGAACAAGGCAATTGGTATCGCGGTGGAGCGGGACAAATGCTGTTTACCGCTTGGCTGTATGGGACACAACATGACCCAATGGCCCCAAAACTTGCCGAGGGTATTTCCCAAGAAGATTTATTGAGATTGCAGCGTTTTTATGACATGGCGCCAAGGTATCCGCGCGTGGATTGGAAAGAAGGTCTGAGTCATCTTCCGGTCCAGGACATCATCAAAAATGTGAATGGTCCCAAAGGTCTCTACGAAGAGATGATCACCAGAAAACCCAATGATCCAAAATGGTTTGAAGGTGGCTTGTACCATGATGATATGCCTTTCAACAAACCTAGTTACTGGTTTGTATCTTGGTATGATGTGTCATCCAGCCCAAATTTGGCACTTTTCAACCATGTAAGGGAAAATGCCAAAGACCAGGCGATGAGAGACAACCAATATTTGGTGATTGCCCCTACCCTACATTGCGCTTTTACTCGGGCAACTGAAAACACTGTCGTCGGTGAAAGAAGCATGGGAGATGCAAGACTTCCTTACAATGATATGACCTACGCTTGGTTTGACCATTGGTTAAAAGGCGAAGAAGGGAATTTGAAAGCCGAATTGCCCCGTGTCACCTATTTCACCATGGGGTCCAATAAATGGCAAACATCTGACACTTGGCCACCAAAAGAAGCCGAAATGGTCACCTACTTCTTGGACAGTAAGGGGAAGGCGAATTCAAGAATGGGAGATGGTGTCTTGACTACAAAAAAGGCAAGAAAAGACAATCCAGACACCTTCCAATATGATCCCATGGATCCTGTAACTTCATACGGGGGAAATGTTTGCTGTACTGGCAATGCCGTCCAAGGTGGTTCATTTGACCAACAAGAAATGGAAATGAGGGAAGATATTTTGGTCTATACTTCCGAACCCTTTGAAGAGGGCGTCGAAATAAGTGGTTTTATCGAATCAAAATTGTTCCTTTCCACCGATGTAAAGGACACAGACTTGACCATCAAAATCATTGATGTCTATCCTGATGGGAAAGCATATAACCTTGACGAAACCATCCAAAGGGTAAGATACCGGGAAGGTTATGAAAAAGAAGTCTTTATGGAAAAAGGAAAAGTCTATGAAGTGAATTTGACACCGATGTCCACATCCAATTATTTCGAAAAAGGACACCGCGTCAGAATCGAGGTTTCCAGCTCAAATTTCCCGAGATTTGACAGAAACATGAATACGGGAGGAAATAATTATGACGAGACAGAAGCTGTGGTGGCAACCAACAACATCCACCACTCCAGCAAATACCCAAGTAGCATTTCTCTTCCTATCATGAAAAAATAAACATGAAAATGCCCTTAACTCTTCAGTTAAGGGCATTTAAATTACCAAATGTGAATTATGGATTTTTCTTAAAATAAATCCATCTGTTCATCATCCTCCTTTTTTATCTTCATCTCAACGGTCGTTCCTACTTCCAAATCATCACTTTCTTTGTCTGGATTTTCACTGCTGTTTTCTGGCTCTTCCTCCTTCACAGATTCCAGTAAAGTCAATTCCTTGATTGGGAAACTGGAAAGTCTATTGCCAAGGGCTTTCCAACCTTTGACATCGATCAACATGTCCAAATCATACTCGTGCTCTTCAGTCTCATTCCCTTTTTCAAGGATGGCTTTCACCTGAGGTTGTTTTTCTGTGGAGATGATTTTGAGTTTGGATTGCTTGTGGTCTGATATGAAGTGGAATTTTTTATTGAGTGTAGTGGTCTCGATTTGAAAGCGTTTGACATAATAGGTCTTGCTGGCTCCATCAAAATAGACAGCTGAAACTACTTTCTTTAAGTTGAATTTTTCAATCAACAACACTTCGGATGCTTCATACCTATTGGTGACCTCAAAGGTGGTCAATTCATATTCTCCATTTTTGTAGAAAACGAGGATCCGATCGTCCCCAAGAAAATTCCCAATCAATTTGCCTCTTTGGTCCGTATTCAGTCTGCCCACGGAAGAATCGTAGTACACATTCAATCCTCCAAGTGTGGAAACACCTTCCATTTTCCACTGAATTTTTCTCACAGGATAGCGGGTCAAAATATTCCCTCCCGCACTCCTGCCTTTTATTTCTATCGTACTGAAATCAAAGTCGAATACTTTTACCCTTGCTTTTGCTCCTTGTGTAAGATAAACCGTCACAATCTCCGCTTCTCCATTCGGATTGGGCGTCAAATACATGATTTTGGAGCCTTTGGTTCCTTTGGTAAGATCATATTCCCGATCGCGGGTCACCGCCAAAACCTGAAAACGTTTGACCATCGATTTGCCTGAACCTCCATCCAGATAAATCAAATTGTAAACCATGCGCTCATCACCTTTCCTGAAAATCGCGACATGGATGATGTCTTTTCCAAGGAAACCTTTTTCCTGTATTTTGGAAACCACACATTTGCCATCCCTACGGATCACGATCACATCGTCAAGGTCAGAACAATCACAGACGAACTCATCTTTTTTCAAGCCATAGCCGACAAAACCATCGGCTTTATTCACATAAAGCTTGGCATTATTGGCGGCCACAAAAGTCGCTTGGATGGTGTCAAAGGTTCTTATTTCCGTTTTCCTCTCTCTTCCTTTTCCGTATTTTGCAATAAGGTTTTGATAATAATTGACGGCATATTCAGTCAGGTGCTTCAAGTTGTAATTGACCTCTTTCAATTCTTCCTCTAGCTTGCGCATCAATTCATCAGCCTTGAAAGCATCGAATTTTGAAATCCTCTTGATTCTTATCTCTGTCAATCGGACAATGTCCTCTGTGGTGATCTCTCTGTAAAAATTTGGTTTGAAAGGTTCAAGTCCCTTGTCGATCGTTTGGATAACAGATTCCCATGTTTCGCACTCCTCTATGTCGCGATAGATCCTGTTTTCGATGAATATTTTTTCCAGTGAAGAAAAAAGCAATTTTTCCAGCAACTCTCCTTTTCGGATTTCCAACTCCCTTTTCAGGAGAGCTTTGGTTTGCTTGGTGTTGTACTCCAAGATTTTGTTGACACTCAAAAACACCGGTCTGTCTTCGATGATCACACAGGCATTTGGAGAGATGCTCACTTCACAGTCCGTGAAGGCATACAAGGCATCAATGGTCATGTCTGGGGATTGACCCGGTGCCAATTGGATCTGGATTTCTACATCCTTCGCCGTATTGTCAACCACTTTTTTGATTTTGATCTTTCCCTTATCATTTGCTTTGATGATGGATTCAATCAAAGTATTGGTTGTAACACCAAAGGGTATATCCTTGATCAACAGAGTTTTATTATCCCCTTCTTCGATCCTGGCGCGAACCTTAATCCGGCCACCGCGAAGTCCTTCATTGTATTCCGTGAAATCCGCGAGTCCTCCGGTTGGGAAATCCGGTTGGATATTTGTTTTTTCTCCTTTCAGGATTTGGATGGATCCCTCGATCAATTCAATGAAGTTATGTGGTAGGATTTTGGTGGAAAGACCTACTGCGATCCCTTCAACTCCCTGCGCCAATAAAAGCGGGAATTTTACCGGAAGTGTGACCGGTTCTTTCTTTCTTCCATCATAAGAAAGCTGCCAGTCTGTCGTTTGTGCATTGAAGACTACTTCAAGGGCAAATTTGGAAAGCCTTGCTTCTATGTAACGGGAAGCCGCTGCACCATCACCAGTTCTGATATCTCCCCAGTTTCCTTGGGTTTCTATCAAAAGTTCCTTTTGACCTAGGTTGACAATCGCATCCCCGATCGATGCGTCACCATGGGGATGGTATTGCATCGATTGGCCAATGATGTTGGCCACCTTGTTGAATCGGCCATCATCCATCTCCTTCATTGCGTGGAGAATCCTGCATTGGACCGGTTTAAGACCGTCCTCAATCGCTGGAACGGCCCTTTCCAAGATCACATAAGATGCATAATCCAAAAACCAGTCTTTGTACATTCCGGTTACCGGAATGGATTCATGTAAGGTTCCTTCTGACTCTGGATTGTTAATATTACTATCTTCACTCATTTACAAAATATTGATTTTGGTACACAGAGCGTACAAGTGGGTATTCAAGTTTAATTGTTTAATTACTGAATAAAATCAGCCATCATCAAGTTTACGCAGCTTCAGATTCTTCTTCTTCATCATCCTTTTGGGCTGGATCATCAAAAACAATGTCCTTTTCAATTTTAAGATTCGCAATGATGAAATTCTGCCTGTCGGGTGTGTTTTTGCCCATGTAGAAATTGAGCAATTCACTGATTTTGGTTTCCTTGCTCAGGATAATCGGCTCCAAGCGGATGTCTTCGCCTATAAATCCTCCGAATTCCCCAGGGGAAATCTCTCCCAAACCCTTAAATCTGGTGATTTCAGCATTTTTCCCCAATTTATGGATCGCCCTCTGTCGCTCTTCGTCGGTATAGCAATAGATGGTTTCTTTTTTATTCCTTACCCGGAACAATGGTGTATCGAGAATATACAAATGTCCGTTTTTGACCAAGTCTGGGAAAAACTGAAGGAAATAGGTCATGATCAGCAGCCTGATATGCATCCCATCCACGTCGGCATCGGTGGCGATTACAATTTTCCTGTATCTAAGGTTTTCTATACCATCCTCTATATTCAGTGCATGTTGAAGAAGATTGAATTCTTCGTTTTCATAAACCACCTTTTTGGTCATCCCATAGCAATTGAGCGGTTTTCCCCTCAGGGAAAATACTGCCTGCGTCTGGACATTTCGGGATTTGGTAATTGATCCTGAGGCAGAATCTCCTTCGGTCAAGAAAAGCATGGTTTGGTTTTTCAATTCCTCATCCGCCTTCGGATCATCATAATGAGCCCTGCAATCCCTTAGTTTTTTATTATGAAGGTTTGCTTTTTTAGCCCTTTCATTGGCCAATTTCTTGATGCCGGATATTTCCTTTCTTTCGCGCTCCGATTGCAGAATCCGTTTCAACAAAGCATCTGCAACCGCCGGGTTTTTGTGCAGGTAATTGTCAAGTTCGGTTTTGATGAAATCGTTGACAAAGGTTCTGAGTGTCGGTCCGTCCGGGCCGATGGTCTGGGAACCCAATTTAGTTTTGGTCTGGGATTCAAAAACCGGCTCCACTACCCTTACGGCGATGGCTGCTACGACTCCTTGCCTGATATCGGATGCATCATAGTCTTTTTTATAAAACTCGCGAATGGTCTTTACCAAAGCTTCCCTGAATGCCGCAAGGTGTGTACCCCCTTGTGTTGTATATTGTCCATTCACGAAGGAATAGTATTCCTCTCCGTATTGGTTGGAATGGGTAAGGGCAAGTTCGATGTCATTTCCTTTGAGGTGAATAACCGGATACCGAATGGAATCCTCGTCCACTTTTCTCATCAAAAGATCATAAAGTCCTTTTTCCGAGAAAAACTTCTTGCCATTATAATTGATGGTCAATCCTGCATTTAGGAAAGCGTAATTCCAGATTTGGTTTTCCAGGTATTCAGGAATGAAATGGTAATTCTTGAAAACAGTGGGATCCGGTGTAAAGATGATTTTGGTACCATTTCTTTCGGAGGTCTTGTCGATGGGTTTTTCCATGGTCAAATTTCCGGTTTCAAATTCCGCTACTTTGGTTTCTCCGTCACGATAAGATTGTACTTTGAAATAACCGGAAAGGGCATTGACGGCTTTTGTACCAACTCCATTCAGACCAACGGATTTTTGAAATGCTCCAGAATCGTATTTTCCTCCGGTATTGATCTTGGACACACAGTCGATCACTTTCCCAAGGGGAATCCCACGACCATAATCCCTAACTTCCACTTTGTGGTCAGAGATTTTGATTTCAATGGTGCGCCCATATCCCATCATGTGCTCATCGATACTATTATCCAGAATCTCTTTGACCAAAACATAGATACCATCGTCCTGAGCACTCCCATCCCCAAGTTTTCCGATATACATCCCAGGTCTCATCCGGATGTGTTCTCTCCAATCAAGGGACTTAATGCTGTCTTCGGTATATTGAAAGTTTTCTGCCATTTATTGAAATTGATTTATAAAGTCTTGATAATTATTTAACTTGGACTGATTTGAATTTTTCCAATAAAATCCAAAACAAGGCGATGATCCAAACTACAAAAAATACGGGTATCAGATAAAAGAAAAAGCTGAATTCTGACATGCTGATTTCATTTTGGTGGTTGAGGCTTTTGATAAAAAGCAGCATAATGGCCAAACAAACATTGATGATTCCAGCGAAACTATATATCCAAATCAGCATCCGATCCCTTGCAGGATCTCCGACTGGAAACAATCTTTTGATGTTTTTTGTGCTTTGGTTCTCCACCATTTTGCCAGGAAAAATGATCAAAACGTTTAGGACCACAAAAAAAATGATCCCGGTATAGAAGAAACTTTCCTTGGAAACTTGTTTTAAAACAGTCCCTTGGTCGTCTATCGCATAGGCCACTTGTTCTGAAAGGGAAGCATAAATGAATAAGAAAGAGAAAATAAATAACAGTACCGAGAAGAAATGAAATACTTTACCGAATCGAAAATGCATGTTTGATTAAATTTAAGCCGCTAATATAAAGATTTAAGATTATAGAAATGCGAAACTGTTTTTTCCTTTATTTAGTTTTTATTTAGGATGCAATCATCAAAAACCCAAATACCTGATATCCAATGAACCTTAGTCCTGTAGTGATCGCCATTCCCATTTATTTTCTACTGATGGGCATTGAATTGATCGTTTTGCGATTTCAAGAGAACCCAAGTTACCGGCTGAATGACGCGATTACCAACATCAATCTTGGAGTGATGTCTCAAGTAACGGGTGTTTTTATCAAGGTGTTGTCCATTGGCGTATATACTTTGGTTTTTGAAAACTTTGCCCTGATGCAGATCCAGAGCAACATCTGGACTTTCCTGCTTCTTTTTTTCCTCTACGATTTCTGTTATTATTGGGCCCACCGAATGAGCCATGAAATCAATTTGTTTTGGGGCGGACATGTCGTCCACCATTCCAGCGAGGAGTACAATTTATCCGTGGCCTTGAGACAAAGTTCGACGCAAACCCTTTGGACATTTTTCTTTTATCTGCCATTGGCATTGATTGGATTTGATCCCATTTCTTTGGTACTGGTCTCTGGGCTAAACTTGTTGTACCAATTTTGGATTCACACGGAGGCCATTGACAGAATGGGGTTTTTGGAGAAATTCATGAACACTCCATCCCATCATAGGGTGCATCATGGCAGAAACCCCAAATATATCGACAAAAACCACGGAGGAACTTTTATCCTCTTCGATAAATGGTTTGGGACTTTCAAGGAAGAAGAGGAAAGACCGACTTATGGTATTACCACGCCCGTAAAAAGTTGGAATCCAGTCTGGGTAAATATTTCCCACTACTCCAGTATGAAAGAGGAATTGGGCCAAATACACAATTGGAAGGATCGCATCAGATACCTTTTCAAAAAGCCGGGCTGGCTTCCAGATTATTTGGGAGGATATCGAGCGCCTAAGGAAGTAGAACCCAACTACGAAAAATTCAACACCACAATGCCCAACCCACTCAACTATTATGTGTTTTTCCAATATGTTTTGTTGATGGGTTTGACGGCATTCTTTCTTTTCAATTTGGATACATTTGGCATCCTGTCAAAGATCCTGATTTCAGGATTGATCGTATGGAGCACGGTCAGTTTCTCGGGAATATTTGAACAAAGTAAGTGGTACCATGTTCAGGAAGTGCTGAGAATTACAATTTTCTCCCTGTTCATTTGGTACGTTGGCGGTGAAATGCTCTCTGAAAATATAATGTGGATTGTACTTTCCGTTTATGCTTTCGTCTCGTACTTTTGGCTTTGGTTAAATCTAAATACCGTGAAAAAATTTCAGGCCCAAATTCAAAACAATACTCAGAATGCATAAAATTTTGATCTCCGCATTCAGCGTTGCGCTTATTTTCCAATTCACTTCCTGTACATCCAAAGTAGAAGCTGGCAAAATCAATATTGAAAATTGGAAGAATGACAGGTATGGATGCAAAGGGCTTCGCATCCAGGATATCGAAGAATTCAGAAAAATAAAAAATGATTTTTTGGGCATCAACAACCAAGAGTTGATCAAAACCTTTGGGAGACCAGACCGTGTGGAATTGTTTGACAAAAGCCAAAGTTTCTTCTACTATTTTCTGGAACCTTCCAATGAATGTACAGGGGTGGAAAATGAAAAAGAACCCCTAAAGGTTCTTTTTCGAATGAATGCGATCAGTAAAGTCAGCGAGGTGACCATTACCAACCTTAATCCATAAAACACAAAGCTGCGGCACCCAAAGTACCGGCATTGTTGTCCAAGGTGGCTTTTTTCAATTTAAGATCTTTTACATAATATGGGGTCAGATATTGCCTGACAGTTTTGTCCAAAGAAGGCATCATAAATTCCAAACCTGCAGAAATCCCACCTCCAAAATAAACCTCTGTTACATCCAAAATCCTGATGGTGGAAACGATAGCTTCTCCTAGGATTCTTCCAACTTCCTCAAAAACCATCAAGGAAACCTTATTCCCTGCTTTTGCGGTATCCACAAGTAAATGGGTCCCAAGCTCTTTGTTGGTCAAATCATCGCCCGCGAGAACAGGGTAAGCTTGGATCAAACGTTCCAGGATTCTTAAAATCCCATCCCTACCGATCAACTTCTCCAAACCGGCATTTCCGTGCGAAAGCATGTGTCCCATTTCCATGGCATTGCCTCTGGAACCTTTGAATATTTCACCATCCAGAATCAATCCACTGCCAATGCCTGTACCCATGGTAATGAAAAGGAAATTGTCGGATGGATTTTCTTTTCCGTATCTGAATTCACCAAGCGCTGCTGCAGCTGCGTCGTTTTCCAAATAAAATTTTATATCTGGATATTTTTCCAGAAGTCCCTTCTTGAGATTAAAACCGTTGAGTGCCGGTATCGCCGGAATCTCAAGTGTTGTCGTCCTGTTTTTGGAAATCAGCCCTGGAAGTCCAATCCCAACTTTCCTGACTTCGGGATATTTTTTGAGGTATTTTGCCAATCCATTGATAAAACAGGCGTTAAAGCCCTCTGGATTTTCTCTGTACGGGGTCGTGTCTTCTTTGTCGAAGGAAATGATATCTCCCTGGCGGTTTACCAATCCGATTTTTAGATGGGTTCCCCCTACGTCTACTCCCAAAAAATGCTCTTCTTGTTTATTCATGGCTATCTTCAATAGGTTTAAAAGCCTAAAATAGTGAAGAGATTGCTTTACATCCTAAAAAACTTTTATAAAGTATTTGAATTTTTAATTGACAGGGTAAATTCAAGGTTATAGGGATTAAAAAAGCATTGATTTTCAGGTCCTTTTGTGATTTCCGAATGAATTGGTTGACAAAAAACAATTTTGAAGGGTTAATTCCTGAAATTACCTGAAACCGGTACAACAGCTATTTTGCCTGTCGCATTTTCAACTGAAACCTAATAATCGGTTTACACCCATTCGCTTTTCTCAAAAATCAACACAACATCCTGTTTGTAAAACCTAATTTTTTAATATTAAAATATGGTTTATTCACAAAATATCAGCAATTTATTTTGTGAATAAGATAAAAACCGCTATATTAAACTACCTAACACTATGAATTATGAAAATGCACCCCAATGAATTGTTTTTCTATTTCAACCCCAGCAATCCGGTGGACAAGCAAACCCGGGCTTATGCGCAGGTAGTTGCCACCCATATCAATGAAATAAATATGGAAAAGGAAAAAATAACCACCACGGGATGGTTGTCTATACTGGATAAACTGAATCTACGGCCCAAAGATCTTCTGAATCGGGCACATCCGGATTATCAAACCCACATTGCAGGAAAAACCTGGGATGACGAAGGCTGGTTGAATATATTGATCAGATTTTCTTATCTGATCAAGGCGCCCATCGCCATCAAGAAAAATAAAGCGGTATTGTGTATAAGCCCAAACGATGTATTGAAACTGGACTAAACCAGTTCAATCCCTTCGTCTGTGATCTTTATTTTTTTAGCACTGTACAATTGACCTATTGACTGTTTGAAATGTTTTTTACTCATTCCCAACAACTCTTTGATGGCATCAGGGGATGATTTATCGTGAAGGGGCAAGAATTTCTGCACTTTTAAGACTTCCAGGATTTTTTCCGCCCCTTCTTCATACTTTTCCCTTCCAATGGGCTGAATCTGAAGATCCAACTTCCCATCTTCCCTACGTTTTTTGACAAATGCCTTTATTTTTTCACCGACTTCAATCTTCTGAAAAACCTCATTTTTAAAAATCAATCCTTCAAAATTGTTTTCAATCAATGCCTTGAAACCCAAATCTGTTTCGTCAAAAATCCAAGCTTCCACTTCTTGACCAGCCTGAAAACCTTGGGTATCGGTGATGATAAAATCCTCGTATTTGGAGACACCAATCAACCGGTTGGTTTGAAAATCCTTACAAACCCGAACCAGGTAATGGTTTCCCTTTTCCATTGGTTTCGCCATTTCGGCCATTGGCACAAAAAGATCTTTCATCAATCCCCAATCCATGAAGGCTCCGAATTTCGTGATTTCCTTGGCTTCCATGACGGCAAATTCATCCACCAATGCTACTGGTCGGTTGGTGACCGCTACAGGCCTGTCCTCACTGTCTGTGTACACAAACACTTCGATTTCTTGCCCTTCTTTTTCATCCCCTTTCAGGTAACTTTTTGGTAAAAGCAGTTCATCTCCATTGTGAAGCGCCAAGTATGCACCATTTGCCGTGAACCTATTGATCAATAATTGATTGATTTTCCCCAATTCTTCCATGCTACAAAGGTAACTAAATTACTTGAAGTAGGAATTGGATTTCCTTGCGAATCAAATTAGATTTGACGTTCCAAACAACGGTGAACCCCAGCCTTCAATTAGGTATGCTTCCGACGTTCCCTTAAGACCATAAATATAAACCCCAATATCATATGAAAAACATTGCAGTGATTGGCTCCGGTACCATGGGAAATGGCATCGCCCATCTTTTTTCCCAGCATGGCTTTCAGGTAGCCTTGATAGACATTAATCAGGCTGCTTTAGACAAAGCCATGATTACCATAGGTAAAAACTTTGACCGCCAAATCGGTAAGGGAATATTGACAGAGGAGGAAAAGGTCCAAGGCTTGAACAATATTCAAACCTTCACCGAAATGGGCCAAGGGGTAAAAAATGCAGATCTTGTTATAGAAGCGGCCACAGAAAATGTTGCCGTCAAATTGGAGATTTTCAAACAATTGGACAGTCTTTGCCCAGCTGACACCATATTGTCCTCCAATACTTCCTCCATTTCTATCACCAAAATCGCGGCGGCCACCAAAAGAGCGGAACGTGTCATTGGCATGCACTTCATGAACCCTGTGCCGATAATGAAACTGATAGAAGTCATCAGAGGTTATGCGACTTCTGATGCCGTGACAATGGAGATCATGGTGCTTTCCAAAACCATCGGAAAAAGCCCCGTGGAGGTAAACGATTACCCAGGCTTCGTTGCCAACAGAATCTTGATGCCGATGATCAATGAAGCCATCTACACTTTATATGAGGGGGTAGCGGGAATTGAGGAAATCGATACCGTGATGAAACTCGGAATGGCGCATCCTATGGGACCATTACAATTGGCGGATTTTATTGGCCTTGATGTTTGTTTATCCATAATGAAGGTCCTTCAGGATGGCTTTGGCAATCCAAAATATGCTCCATGCCCACTCTTGGTCAATATGGTAGCTGCGGATTTTAAAGGAGTCAAAACAGGTGAAGGTTTTTACAAATACACTGCGGGTAGCAAGGAATTGGTCGTTTCAGAGAGATTTAAATAAATTCATCAAATAAAACCTTAAGATTTTTTTCGGTTTAGTAACCGAACAAAATCTTAAGGTTCATCTCATCAAAAAAAATGCATATAGCGGTTTCGGGAAATATAGGAAGTGGCAAAACAACATTGACGGAAAAGTTGGCCAGACACTATGGTTGGAAGGCTGAGTTTGAAGCAGTGGATAACAATCCCTATTTGGCGGACTTTTACGAGGACATGAAGCGTTGGTCCTTCCATCTTCAGGTGTATTTCCTCAACAGTAGATTCAATCAAATCACTAAAATTAGGCAAAGTGAAATTTCGGTGATCCAAGACAGGACCATCTATGAGGATGCCTATATATTTGCGGCAAACCTTCATAAATCAAAGTTGATATCAGAAAGGGATTATGAAAATTACTTGAGCCTGTTCAATTCCATGATAAATTTGGTGAAAGCGCCCGACCTTTTGATTTATCTGAAAGCAGATATTCCAAAATTGGTGGGTCAAATCGAAAAACGTGGTCGCGAGTACGAAAACTCAATCCGAATAGATTACTTAAAAAATCTCAATACCCATTATGAGGACTGGATTGGGAGTTATGACAAAGGCAAACTTCTGATCGTGGATGTGAATGACCTTGATTTTGTTGCCAATCCAGAGGATTTTTCAGCCATTGTGGGAAGGGTGGATGTAGAAATCCACGGTTTGTTTTCCTGATTGAAATGGAATAAAGGATCTTTTGAGAATTCGAGAGATCCTTTATTCCATTTTTCTCAAAAGCCAATTGGAAATCGCCTTGTGGTTTTCCTCTTTGGGATTCAGTAGAAGTCCGTCTATTTGTTTTAGGCTTCCTCCGGTCATGATGTTTTCGTAAACCGATATTCTGATCAATTTATATCCATGCAGCCTTGACATCAGATCATACTGGGCATCATTGTATGCATTCAGCTTCCAACCCGGAGACCCATTCCCGGAAAGATCTCCGAATTCCTCCCCTTTCCCAAAAACTTTTGCAGCGATAGGTGGACCATTCCATATTCTTTCCTGCAAACCCACTTTTAGACATTCTCTTTCGAAGGTCCTACATTGCCTTTTGTATGCATCGGCCCAATAAAAAGAAAATACATCATAAATACCTGTTTTTAAAGTACTTAACCTGTACCTGTTAAAATGGACTTCATCATCATAAAGAAATAAAAATCGATTGATTTTAAAATCGAATTTGAGAGAATCCAATAAAATGGGTTGTCCTTCACCTCCCAAAGCAGCAAAAGCTTCTGACAAAAGAATTTCTCCCTTACCCTTCAAAAACTCAGGGTTAACCTGAAAAATGAAGGCTTCTTCCAATTCTACGGCTGCCTCCTCAAGTATTTGAATGAGATGATTTACTTTTAAATTGTGCACGATTTTTAAATTTGTTTATTCCCCTTTTCGGATAATGTCCCAGGTATGATCCGCCAGCAAATTGACTTCTGCAATGAAGGTGGCAAAACTCCCCTTCCTCCCCCATTCTTCAGGTGCAATCATACTCATAAAATCTGATCCATCTTCTTTTTCATAAAGGAAGTAATGATGGTTGATCAAGGGTTCAAACCCAATCGAGGCTTCATAAATTCTTTCGGAAACTTCCAACCGCTTTTGAATAAGTTTTGCTTGGTCTGCCAAAAGCTGCATTTGTTGGTAAATCTGAGACATTTGCATATCCGTCTGTGAATGCATCGCAGATACAGCCCTTCCGGTTATTTTGCCCTTGTCCTCTGGTCTAATGATCGCACTGCCCGCTTGGTGCGCGTAGGGAAGAAGTCCCGGATTATCGGTGGTCTTCTCCTTCATTTTCTCCAGATCAAAGTTACTGATATCAATCTTGTTTCGGTTCTTCATTTTTTTTGATACTATCGGTGGGTACAATTCTTTCTTTCAGGTTTCCCTTTGATCCAGGAAAGGTGGTTCGGGAAGAAATATCAATTCCAATAATCACCATGGCTATCATAAAGAGAACCGCTATTATTAAAAAGATAAGTTTTTTCCTATTCATAAGCATTGTCAGATTAACATCAATGTATCCAATTCGGTTTTATTTTGGCAAAAATAGTTCAAACAATCGTGTTTAAAAACTACTAATTTTTCGTTTTCTGCTGACTTGAAAAGCTGAAACAATCCCGACCGCAGTCCCCGCCAAATGAGACTCCCATGAAATTTTTTTTTCTGTGGGGAGTACGCCATAGATAATGCCGCCATACAGAAAAATAGTGATAAAGGAGATAATTATTGATTTCACGGTCCCCCTAAAAACCCCCAAGGAGATCATGAAGAAGGCCAAACCATAAACCAAACCACTCGCCCCAATATGAAAATAGGGTCTGCCAGCAAACCAAACGATCAAATTTGTAAAGAGATAACACTGGAGGATTACCCGATCGGCTACTTTATCATAAAAAAAATACAAACTTGTCCCCAATACCAGAAAAGGAATCAAATTCGAAATGAGATGCAAAACATTGCCATGAATAAGTGGCGAGAACAGAACGCCGTGCAAAAATTTGATTTTCATCGGGAAAATACCCAAAAATGCCAGATCAATTCTAAACACTTCTTGAACTAAAAACAAAAGAACTATAAGCACTCCAAATCGGAAAGGCACAAAGAAACTTTCCCCCATCCTTTCCCCCATCCTTTTCCCCAAAGTCATTTTCATAAACAGGTAATCCTAATTTAAAAAAAAATGTTTTTAATTTTAATCTAATTGTAAGTAATTTACTTTATTATTACTTTAAGTTTTTAACTCTCCAAAAGAACAATTACGACATTTTATGTATCAATTGATAAATCCGCAAATTATTTTTCAGTATTTCGGTGATGATGATGAGGAGATGCTTAGAGAGATGATTCAAATCATCCTTGACACCAATTTCAACGATCTGAAGCATTTGGAACAGTATTATGTTTCAGGGGATCTGGCAATGGTGAAAAAAAAGTGTCATAAATCCAAACCAAGTATGAGTTATGTGGGAGCCATGAAAACCAGAAAACTTCTGGAAGAGATTGAAGCTGACCTTGAAAATTCCCATTCAAAATACCTTGAATTGCTTAAGGATTTGGATATTTTGGACGCAGAACTCAATTCCTTCTTGAAAAATCTTTGACTACACAAAATTAAAATTTACCACCTATAATTTATTTCCAGTCAAAGTCCGATTTTTCCGATAATTTTCGGAAAAATCGGACTTTGATATGAAAAAACTGCATACCTCCATTCTCTTTCTTTTCTTTTTTGTTAACCTGTCAATTGCACAGAACAAGCTGACAGTAGAGAAGATCATGCAAGATCCCAAGTGGATGGGCACTTTCCCATCAAACCTGAATTGGGATGCCCAAGGGCAATTGATTTATTTCAACTACAACAAAAATCAGGATCCTTCGGATTCACTGTATAAAATCAGCCTCAATCAAACCTCCCAAATCACAAAAGTCGGATTGAAGGAACAACTTGAGATTATTCCCAATAATGCCTCAGACAACATTTCCAAAACCAAAAAACTTTTTTCGAAAAGTGATGAATTGTTCCTTTATGAATCCGCATTAAACAAAAAAAAGAGTTTGCTTTTATTTGGAGACCGGATTTCCAATCCAAGGTTTTTGAAAGATGAAAACCGCATCGCATTTGAATCCAAAAACAACCTTTACGTTTTTGATATCCCCTCCGGCAAGATCCAAAAAGTCACCAATATCCAAATCGGCGTCGATCCCGAATCCAAGGAAAAGAAAGCCAGCCAAAAAGAGGAATGGCTGAAAGAAGATAATTTAAGATTACTCGGTGTCATTAAAGATAGGGAAGATAAAAAAGCACAAACAAAGGCGTATCGAGAAGCAACAGAAGAAAAAAAACCTAAGCCTTTCTTCACGGGTACAAAACAGATATCCAACCTACAATTGTCTCCTGACGAGAAATTCGTCACTTTTTCATTGATCACGCGTTCGGAGAACAAAAGAACAGACGTTCCTGATTACACTGAGGTGACCGGTTACACCACCAACATCGCTGCAAGAACGAAAGTGGGTGACGACCCGGTGAAAGTTGAATTGGGTATTTATAATTTGACCACCGACAGTGTAATGATGGTATCGGCGGATAACCTTCCCGGCATCAAGGATCTGCCCGACTATGTTAAGGATTACCCTGAAAAGAAATGGGAGGAAAAAGATCGGAAAATCATTCCTTCCAGCCCTGTTTTTTCAAATGATGGCAAGAATGCAATTATCAATATCCGCTCTTTTGACAACAAGGACAGATGGATATCCCTCTTGGATTTATCAACAGGGACACTTAAAACGTTGGATAGACAGAGAGATGAGGCCTGGGTAGGCGGTCCTGGCGTGGGCTCCAGTTTTGGCGGTGGCACCTTGGGTTGGCTATCCGACAACAAACACATCTATTTCCAATCCGAGGAAACAGGATTTTCCCACCTTTATCTTTTGGACATCACATCGGGGACAAAAAAAGCCCTGACAGCTGGAAATTACGAAGTTTTCAACCCCTTCATTTCAAAAGATGGTAAATCTTGGTATTTGACCAGTTCTGAAGTCCATCCTGGAGAAAGGCATTTTTATAAGATGCCATTGATGGGTGGGAAAATGGAGAAATTGACCAGCATGACTGGAAACAACGACGTCACACTTTCCCCTGACGAAAAACAATTGGCGATACTTTTTTCATCCAGCAACCAACCTTGGGAATTGTATCTTCAAGCAAATTCTTCCAAGGCAAAGGCAAAACAATTGACCGACGGGCAAAGCAATGCATTCAAAGAATATCCTTGGAGAGAGTCTTCCCTGATCCACTTTGATGCTGCAGATGGCGCCAAAGTCCCAGCGAGACTTTACACTCCCGATGCGAGCAATAACAATGGCGCAGCCGTTATTTTCGTTCATGGTGCCGGATACCTTCAAAATGTCCACAAGTGGTGGTCGAGTTATTTTAGGGAATACATGTTCCACAATTTGCTGACGGATTTGGGATACACGGTTTTGGACATTGACTATCGTGGGTCTGCAGGATATGGCAGAGATTGGCGAACGGCCATATACCGTCATATGGGTGGAAAAGACCTATCAGATCAGGTCGATGGGGCAAAATATTTAATGGCCCAGCATGGCGTAAACCCCGGGAGCATCGGGATTTATGGAGGCAGTTATGGGGGCTTCATCACATTGATGGCGCTTTTTAATGCCTCTGAGACCTTCACATCAGGTGGTGCCTTGCGTTCTGTTACAGATTGGGCACACTACAATCACGGTTATACATCGAATATCCTCAATGAGCCTTTCAATGATCCCATTGCTTATGAAAGATCTTCCCCTATCAACTTCGCCGAAGGCTTGAAAGGCAATCTGCTGATTGCGCACGGGATGTTGGATGTCAATGTGCATTTTCAGGATGTGGTTCGGTTGGCCCAAAGACTCATTGAATTGGAAAAAGACAATTGGGAAATGGCAGTTTATCCAGTTGAGGACCATGGATTTGTGGAGCCCAGCAGTTGGACGGATGAATACAAGCGAATACTGAAATTATTCAATGAAACACTTTTGAAATAACATGAAAAACTTCAAGCCGAATTTTTCTCAGCTTCCGATATTCTTGGGATTTCTTTTTCTGTTTTTCTCCTGTGGGGAAAAAAAAGACAATGCCTCCGAGGAAAATGGATTGGTCGCAGCCAAAGCGATGGTTGTATCGGCCCGTAAAGAGGCCTCAGAAATAGGGATTGAAATCCTTCGACAAGGAGGGAATGCCTTTGATGCGATGGTAGCGACCGAGTTGGCATTGGCTGTTGCATATCCATTTGCGGGAAATTTGGGTGGCGGAGGCTTTATGGTTTACCGGATGTCAGATGGAGAAATAGGTTCCATCGATTATCGTGAAAAAGCCCCATTGGCCGCTACAAGGGATATGTATTTGGATGAAAATGGCGACGTGATCCCTGGCAAAAGCACACATGGCGCAATGGCTGTTGGTATACCGGGAACCATCGCAGGGGTTTTTGAAGTGCACCGAAAATTTGGATCATTGCCGATTGAGGTCATCCTTGCTCCCGTCATTAAATTGGCAAAAAAAGGAGTGATTGTCACTGAAAAGCAAGAGAGAAGATTGGCTGGAAGTCGGGCGGATATCATCAAAGTCAGCGGAGAAAACACCCTTTTTGCTGCGACTTACCAAGTGAACGATACCATAAAATATCCAGCATTGGCAGAAACCCTGATGCGGATATCCAAAGGTGGAAAAGATGAGTTTTATAAAGGGGAAACCGCAAAACGACTCGTCCAATTTTTGGAGGAAAACGGGGGAATCATCACATTGGAGGATCTTGCCAGCTATGAAGCCAAATGGAGAACCCCACTTACCTTCCCCTACAAAGGATATAAAATAATCTCCATGGCACCCCCCAGTAGCGGAGGCGTCACTTTGGGGCAAATTATGGGAATGGTAGAAAAATTTGATTTGGCTCAATTGGGACATAATTCACTGCCATACATCCAGGTACTGACTGAAGCAGAAAGAAGGGCCTACGCCGACAGAAATTATTATTTGGGAGATCCCGATTTTGTGGAAATCCCTGTTGGGAAGTTGATGGAGAAGGATTATTTAAATGCAAGGATGCAATCTTTCTCCTTCGATAAAGCCACTTTGTCATCGGAATTGGCACAGGGTGAAATCCAATTCCAAGAAAGTGATGAAACTACCCATTACTCCATCGTTGACCCATTTGGAAATGCTGTTTCAATCACGACAACACTCAATGGCGCATACGGATCTAAATTGTACTGTGATGATTTGGGTTTTTTCCTCAACAATGAGATGGATGATTTCAGCTCCAAAACCGGTGTTCCCAATATGTTTGGACTTATCGGTGCCGAAGCCAATGCAATAGAGCCTGGAAAAAGAATGCTCAGTTCCATGACCCCTACCTTGGTGGAAAAAGAAGGAAAACTTTTCATGGTAGTGGGAACTCCTGGAGGGTCCACCATTATCACAGCCGTATTGCAAACAATCTTGAACGTGGTCGAATTCGATATGGGCATGCAGCAAGCCGTCAACGCACCGCGATTCCACCACCAGTGGTTACCGGATAATGTGACCTTTGAGCCTCAGGGATTCTCTGATGAGCTGCTGAAGGAATTAGAGAAAAAAGGGTATTTGATCAATAAAAACAATACGCCAATCATCGGGAAAGTCGATGCCATTCTTGTTTTGCCAAACGGTAAATTGGAAGGTGGAGCTGATAAGCGAGGCGACGATACGGCTGTTGGCTTCTGATTGTTCTGTTCAAAAAAGAATGGATTCTAAGTGGGCATATTCCCATCAGGATCCATTCTTTTTTGATACAACCAAGCTAAAAAAATCTAAGGGCTGGTCTTGTTTATGATTTTTATTTTTTAGCCTTATCGTTTCAAAATAAATGCGGCAATATCCCGCAAAACTTCCTCACTGATAGATTCTTCGATCTGGCTGTATTCACTTACCGCGCCCGTTTTTGCAGTTTGGAAAAGATGGTTCATTTCTGGATAAACTTTTAAATGGAGCAACTCACTTTTCTCCTCAAAAAGTGAGTTCAACAAATTGCCGTTTTCGGCAGCATTTACCTGAAGATCCTTTCCACCAAAGGCGGCAAATACAGGAATATTTATTTTTGAAATGGCTATTTCTGGTTTGGTTTTGAGAAAATTGATGAGCCAAGGGCTGATATTGGGCTCATAAGCTTTCAAGAGAGCTTCCTTTTGCTGGCTTTTGGTTTCATCTGAAAGTTCTTGATTTGCCAACGATTCCTCAATCAAGCCTGTCAGTTTTGATTTTGCTTCCGCTTCGCTGTTGCTCATTTTCAACAATTCATAAAAAGACGCATTAAAAGAAACCTGTTGGTCGACGAAGGTTTTTGACAAACCGGAAGAACGTGCGATGTCTTTGGTCTGTTTGACCATCAAATCGGAAATGGGTACCACGGGTGCGGCCAAGGCTACAAGGAAATTGGGTGAGATGTCACCTGCACCAATTTCCCAAGCGATCATGCCCCCTTCGGAATGGCCAATCACTCCAATTTTGGTTTGATCCACAAATGGAAATTTGCGGAGATGATCCAAAGCACTTTCTGCATCCTTTTGAAAATCTATGGAAGTTGCTGTTGCAAAATCTCCCTCTGAGGCGGCAACACCCCTTTCATCATACCTGAAAACAACAATTCCCTGACTGGTCAGGTAATCCGCTACCACCCAAAATGGTTTATGTCCTAAAATTTCCTGGTTTCTATCTTGTGGGCCTGAACCTGAAATCAAAATAACAGCAGGAAAAGGCCCATCCCCTCTTGGTTTAGTGATTGTCCCTTCCAGCTTAATCCCAGCACTAAGGTTTTCAAAAGTGGTTTCTTCCAAATCGTAATCAAAAGGTGCGATTGGGGTTTGTGGTCGTTTTGGTACTTCATCCACAGCATCTGCAGATAATTTTTGGAGATCGAGGGGGAAATTCATTCCATTTTGGGTAAATTTTCCCTTGATCAATTCGGAAGTCAGAATTCCTTCATAAGATATCCCACCAGCGGCAATTTCCAAGTTCAATAAAATCCCTTCAAAAAGGACTTTGGAAAGTTTAATTCCCTTAGCTCCCTGATTTGGACTATCCATTGTCCCGGCCCATTCCCCGCCCTCCTTTTGAAAGTTAAATACCAATGGCAGCTTTTGCCCCATTACATCTAATTCCCCTTTCCAGCTTCCAGCCAGTTCTTGGCTAAGACTGGGTTGCAGTGAGATATAAAGTACATAAAGTATGAATATTGATTTTTTCATGGACACTTGGTGTTGGAGGATTGATACTTAATTGTTTTTTGAATGTGATTCAATTTATTTCCAACCCTCAAGATATTGGTTTCTTATCAAAAAAACACTTAATGACGGTTTGTAATGACTAAAAGTTTAAAGTGTCAATGCGCAGGTGAAAAATTTTACCTTAGATAAAAACATCTACATTTGGGAATGGATAAAGAAATTCTGATGGATTTGGTGACCAAAAAGATGCCTTTTGGAAAATATAAAGGAAAACTCCTCTGTGATGTTCCTGAAGATTATTTGGTTTGGATGAACAAAAAAGGTTTCCCGGAGGGAAAACTTGGGATGTGGCTAAGTACCCTTTATGAAATCCGTTTGAACGGTCTTGAGGATATCCTGTATCAACTGAAAAAAATGCGTTAAAAAAGAGCCGTTCAGAATTTCCGAACGGCTCTCATTTGCTCTTAATTGAAATTGGTATTAATAGTTTAAAGTCAATGCATTGGAACAAGTTCCCGTTCCAGCTTCACAAACTTTATAGGTGACGGAACCGCCTCCTTTTAAGCCTGTGTTATCGGTATATTGACCGGTGGCACTGGAAATGGTCGCAACTTTTACAGAACCTCTGTAAATGTCCACATTAGCAGAACTTGCTCCATTCCATTTCAAATTGGCAGTAAACAAACCCTTAATCTTAGCGCCTGAACCTGAAAGTACAATACTAGCTGGTTCTGGATCCACTGGATCCACGATTGGACCGCCGTTATTGTTTCCTTCTCCCAGAGAATACAGGAGATGATTTTTAGCAGTGCTGGAGTTTGTGACGATTCCTTGGGTAGCGGTAGCAGAAATAAAATCATAAACTGCCTGCACACCTGCAGTAGTATTCGCCTCTAAATAAAGCGCTGCAACCCCTGCTACGTGAGGAGATGCCATACTTGTACCGCTAATGGTGCTGAGTGCGGTATTACTGGTATACCAAGCAGAAGTTATTCCAGCACCAGGGGCAAAAATATCTACACAGCTACCGTAATTTGACCATGAGGTTTTTCCATCTGTTGTAGTAGTGGCACCGACAGTATAGGCCTTAGGCGCTCTTGCGGGGGAATAATTACAGGCAGGTTGCTCTCTTCCACGACTGTCTCCATTTCCCGCAGCAACAATTACAGGAATACCGGCATCATACATTCTCCCCACTGCATCGTCTATAGTTTGGCTAGCACCACCTCCAAGAGACATGTTGGCCACACTTAACTTGTTGCTTCCATTTGAGGCTACCCAGTCCATTCCGGCCACTACCCCGCTCCAGGATCCTGATCCATTACAATCCAGTACCCTGACCGCTACCAACGAGACTCCTTTGGCTACGCCATAAATTGTCCCGCCAACAGTACCTGCAACATGACTCCCATGACCGTTGCAGTCCTCTCCATTACCTCCGAAGGCATCAAACCCTGAGGCTTGTGCCCTTACACCAAAATCAACATGGTCACGTTTAATGCCAGTATCGATGATATAAGCAGTAACACCAGAACCTGTTGTTTTGTATTCGTAATTTGCATTCAAAGGCAATGCCCGCTGGTCTATCCTATCCAAACCCCAAGTTGCATTGGATTGGGTTATTGTTGTACTGGCATAGGCATAGCCATCCTGTTCGATATAGCTCACGGCCGGATCCTGCTCCATTGCCTCTAGTTGTCGGGAGGTCAACTCAACAGAAAATCCGGTAAGCAGGTTACCATAAACGCGATCTATTTTTTGTTCGGAGACATTGTATCGGGCTGCCAGATCATTGGAAACAATCCTCATGCCCGCCTGTACATCTTCATAACTGTCCGTTTTCCTGAAATTTAGCTGAAGATTATCTTCCTGAAGGACCACGATAAATTTTCCGGGTATAAAACCCTGCTCCTTTATCAAGGACACATTCTCCATTTCTGCGATTGTCTGATCTTCGCCAAGTTCCTGACAGGAGCTAGCGATAATGGTAAAACCAAAAAGGAACAAGCCAAATTGTTTTCCGATAGATAGGTAATTTTTCTTTTGCATAAATTTTGTTTAGTGGTTTGTAATGTTGCCTAATGAATGAAAATTGATGACTCAACTTAAGATTTTAATTCTTTAATAAAAAGAATTATTGAAAATAATATAGATAAAATTTGGTTTAATTACTGAATAACCATATAAACAGGTATAAATGATATTTTTATGTATATAAAAAGTTTTTCGGGTTAATAAATGTCACAAAGTTGCAAAAGAAATAGCATAAACAAGATGGATCCCTTATTTTTGCAACTCTGTTACAAATATGATAAACAAGATCCTGGGAATATTATTCATTGCCTTTTGGTACACTGGCCTCACTGTAGCGCAAGAAGATTGTGTCTTGACGATTCGGGGAAAGGTCATCCATGCCGAAAACAATGAACCCATTGAAGGCGCTTATATTTGGATAAAGGAGATAGACCGTGGAGCAATAAGTGATTATAACGGTAATTTCAGGATTCTCAACCTCTGCACAGGCAATTACACTGTTTCCGTCCAATACCTTGGGCACAGCGATTATAAAGAAAGCATTGTGGTTACCTCAAATTCCAATTTCACGTTCAGGTTGGAGGCAGAAGACATCACCTTAGAAGGTGTGGACATCCATGGACACCAGGACGCCGTCATCACCACTTCATCCGTTTCCAGTATCCGTGGAGCAGAATTGCGTATTGCAAGAGGAGAAACCCTTGGCGAAACCCTTGGCAGAATCCCAGGAGTAAGTTCATACAGTACAGGTGCCAATATTTCCAAACCCGTCATTCAGGGTTTGCACAGCAACCGGATCATGATTCTGAACAACGGAATCCGATTGGAAGGCCAACAATGGGGTACCGAACATGCTCCTGAAATAGATGCTTTTATTGCCAAAGAGATTGCAGTCGTTAAAGGGGCGGAAACAGTCCGTTTTGGACCAGAAGCCATGGGGGGTGTGATCCTGATCAACCCTGCGCCCATACCTACAAAAGCCGGATTTGCTGGAGAACTAGACCTAGTAGGAGCATCCAATGGACGAATGGTCAATACTTCCGTCACGATATCGGGAGGATCCAAAAAATGGCAAGGATTGGGCTATAGAGTTCAAAGTTCATCCAAAATGGCAGGGAATATCCAATCTCCTGATTACTATCAAGACAATACCGGTGTGCGTGAGTTGAATTTTTCGGGAGCCCTAGGGTATAGCAACAATAAATTGGGGACGGAACTGTACTTTAGCCATTTCCAGACCAGCCTCGGGATTCTAAGTGATGCACACACAGGCAATTTATCAGATCTCAATGGTATCATTGAAAATGGAAGACCTTTTCGGGACTCAGAATTCACCTACCAAATCGGAAATCCCAAACAGCAAGTAGACCACCAATTGTTAAAACTCAAATCCCATTACCACCTTGGCAATGGAAGTAAATTGAACCTGCAATATGGATTTCAAAGAAACCACAGAAGGGAGTTTGACCGAAGACGGGGTGAATTGAACGAGAGGGCATCTCTGGACTTGGAGCTTTTTTCCAATACATTGGATATCAGCTTCACGCACATGACTCGGAAAAAATGGAATGGATCTGTGGGATTGAATTTGATTCAACAGGCAAATTCAAATGTCCCCGGTACAGGCGTAGTGCCTTTGATCCCCAATTATGACATGAAGAATGTCGGTATCTTTGTCATTGAGAAGTATACAAGCGGTCCCTTGGAGATAGAAGGAGGTTTGAGGTACGATTTTAGACAAGTAAAAAGTGCAAGAATCCAAAATGGTGAATTGGATGATCGTGAATTTGAATTCCAAAATTTCTCTGCATTCTTGGGTGGGGTGTATGCCCTAAGCCGTTCACTCACTTTCAATTCGAACCTTGGGTCTGCTTGGAGACCACCCAATATCAATGAACAATTCAGTCAGGGGCTTCATCATGGGTTGGCGGCAATCGAGATCGGCAATCCGGATTTTGTCAGCGAGCAGTCTTATAAATGGGTAAACACCTTGAATTTCGTCGACAATAATCTCCGTATGGAATTAACGGGATTTGCCAATCGGATCAATAATTATATTTATTTAAGTCCAAGCCAAGAGCAGTTTGTATCCTTGAGAGGGTCCTTTGCGATTTTTGAATATTTGCAGACCGACGCAAACCTCTGGGGCGGTGATCTTTCAGTCAACTACACGCTTACGCCTGTCTTGGAATTGTATTCGAAGGGGTCCATTGTCCGGGCAAAGAACATAAAAGAAAATAATTTCCTTCCCTTCATTTCCTCAGATCGTTTGGAAACGGGAATAATTTTAAATATGCCAACAAAGGATGGGGTTTCCAATACAAAATTCACCCTTGGCAACCTAATGGTCGCAAAACAAACTAGGGTTCCTGACTTTGACCTGGCCCCCGCTCCTCCCGGATATTTCCTTTGGAACGCGGCCTTTCAAACCTCTTTTAAGATTTCTGACAAAACACTTAATCTTGGCTTTCAAGCAAAAAACATATTCAATACCTCGTATAAAGATTATATGAATCGCTTCAGATATTTCACCCACGATATTGGAAGGAATTTCTTACTCAAACTCAATTATGAATTTTAATATTTTAACCAAAATAAAAATGAACACAACAATGAAAATGATCAACAAAGGATTTTTGGCCATGCTCTTATTATCATCTGTATTCCTGTACAGCTCGTGTACGAGTGAGGATCCCGAAGAGGAAAATGAAGAGGAACTCATCACCGATGTCACACTGAAGTTCACAGAGGTAAATCCTGCTGGCGAAGCCATCGGAACGCCATTCAATGTCAAAGCAATCGATAACCAAGGATTGGGTTTGGGCACAACACCAACAATTGAAACCATCACTTTGATCAAGGGAAAGCGGTATATGTTAGAAATTGAATTGTTCAATAGCATAGAAAATGAGGACATCACCAAAGAGATCAAAGAGGAAGCAGACGAACATCAATTTTATTTCCTTGGGACAGCATTTGTAGGTTCTGCGCCTCTGACTTATACCTATGCTGACGAAGGAAGTGAATTGGTTGGATTGAAAGGTTTCGTTGCAGTGGCACAAAACCCAGGATTCAACAATGCTACATTCAGATTGGTTTTAAGACATGATTTGAACAAAAGCTTTCCGGGAGCAAATAACCCCAGCTTTGAGAATTTTATCCAGGCTGGTGGCGAGACGGATTTGGATATTGTATTTCCATTGGTTTTGAATTAAAAAATTCAAAAGGCATCTTAAAATACATTCATTTTTAGATGCCTTTTTTTATCTTTAAAGCATAATTAAACGATAAATCCATGCAAACTAAAATACATCTTTCGGTTTTTTTTCTCATCCTATTTCAACTTGTTTCCTGCGGCACCAAAAATCAGGAGCCTAGTGAAATTTTGAAAGAAGCGAATGTCTTTCACCAAAAATCGCTCGATTTGCGGGAAGAAATCATGGGAATTGAAAAACAGCTACAGAATGAAGGCTTGGATTATACCAACCTGAAAGAAGAATTGAAAATATGGGACAAGGATATCATAGAAGTGGTGGGATATGAGCATTCCGATGCTAATGGTTATCACCGGAAATACCATATTCATAATCCCCCAAAACCCCTTTCAGAAGAGGAACAATTGGCCTATCAAAAAATGATGTACGAAGAAATATTGGCCATTCACGAAAAATTCGCTCGGTTAATGGCTCCGGAAGTCATGTCTTGAAATCATTGATTTTTTTTACTCGAAATGTGCATCCCTTTTTCCAATGAGATTTGGGTTTGAAAGGAAATCAGAATGTTCGGAGAATGGAGTGTAGTTACCGTTTGGATGAAGTAAAAAAACGTAAACCCCTGACGGATTAACGCGCAATTTCAGTCTGGAATAGAATTGCCGATGCATAATACAGCAAAAAAGTTTTTGGATATTTTTTTTAAGTTTCGAGGATTTGAATCTTTGGCAGTAAAAATAAAGAAAACTTATTGTGAGTCCAGTAAGGTACCCCTTTCATCATGGGTAATCATTGCTCCTATTTAGACTTGGCTTATTTTGAGATCAACTGATCTGGTCAATTGGGATATTGGCATTGTTTAGTTTGATGATAAAACTGGTTCCCAAATTCACCGTGCTTTCCACCTCCAGTTCGGCATTGATACTATCCGCAAAATCTTTACAAAGCATCAATCCGATTCCTGTCCCGGTTTCGCCATCCGTCCCCTTTGTAGATTGGTTCTTGTTGCCAAATATTTTTGCAACTTTGCTCTCATTCATCCCCATTCCGGTATCTCTTATGATGATTTCACCATCGTTTCTATCCAAGATCTCTATGTATATCTTCCCTCCTACCGGTGTGAATTTTATCGCGTTCATGACAATGTTTCTGATAATGAAATTCAACCTATCTTTGTCCGAAATCACTCGCTGATCAATTGGTATTTTATTAACCAACTCCTGGTTTTTTCTTGCAAGCTGAACATTGAAAAATTCAATATTGGTTTCTATCAGCTTGTTTAGGTTGAATTCCTTCATTTGAACCACATTCGACCCCATCTGCGTTCTTGCCCAGACCAATAGATTTTCCAACATAAGGGATGCCGCATTGGTATCTCTTGAAATCAACTTCATCATTTCCTCCAATTCTTGATGGGAAAGCATTTCGAAATTCCACAATTCTATTGTGCTGTGAATATTGGAAAAAGGTCCACGGAGGTCATGGGAAATAATGGAAAATAATTTATCCCTGAATATATTGGCTTTACTTAAAGCCAGGTTGGTTTCATTGAGATGTTCAGTTTGAGATTGAATTTGAAGATGTTGCTTTTTGACCAATTCCAGAGATTTCCTTAATTTATGATGGGCAAATTTAAGTTTTTTGTAATTTTTTATCTGTCCCAAAAGCAGAACTGCCATTAACAAAACGGCGATGATGATGATAATTAACAATTCATTTTTTCGTTGTAGGGAGAGTCTTGAAAATTCCTGTTCTTGAATCAAACCCTGGTTTTCCAACTCCTTTTTTTCACTCTCATATTGAATGGTAAGTTCCTCCCTAACCTTCTGCCTATTTTCACTAAAAAAAGCATCGTCATTTGTTTTTTGGATGACAAGATATTCGTAGGCCTTCTTAAAGTCATTTTGAGCCAAGGCGATGGTTGAAATTCTTCCTGCAGTATGGGTGATTTGGAATCTTGATTTGATGCTTTGGGCAATCGCAAAGGCTTGTTCCGCATAGTCCATGGCCTTTTTATAATTTTTGTCTGCTCTATGAAAATCAGAAATTTGGCATAGCACAGAAATCTTACTCTCTACATCATTTTGGTTTTCAATGAGCTCAAGTGCTCGATTCAACATTTTAATCCCGGTCTTACTGTCTCCCGATTCCAAATACAATTCTGACAACTGGTTGATGCTGTTGATCATTCCTCTATCGTCCTTCATTGACTCTTTGATTTCCAAGGCTTTTTGGAGATAATCCATTGCCAGATCAAAATCTTCGCCCTTGGAATTCCCTCTCCATTTGTCTCTGTGATAGCTTCCCAGATTATTGTAGATCAATGCCAAGCCTCTTTGATTGTTGGTTTTCAATCCAAAAACCAAAGCCTTCTGATACATTTTTTCGGCTTTTTCGATTTCACCCGACCGGTAATAGATATTTCCCAAATTCAAATTGGATTCAAGCATTCCAACGGAATCATCGATATTTTCCCTGATTGTCAATGCTCCGAAATGGGCTTTCAAAGCGGATTCATATTCAGATTTGATCAGGTTACTTACACCAATGACATTCAACGCACTTGCGTGGTGTTTTTTTAAACCTAACTTTTCTGAATAAATGATCGATTGATTCGCAAAATAGATGGCGCTATCTTGCTCAAAGGAATAATAATGCTTGCTCAGGTCAAGAAAAAGGACTGCCTTAATAGAGTCATTTTCTGTTTCCACAATGGAATTCTTAAGACTATCAGGAAGTGATTGTTGTGGTAAGGCTTGCAGCACCAATGACCAAAAAATCAAAAAAACAGTGAACATATTTTTCTTTTTTTCAGGATAATAAAACAAAAGATTGGATGTGGGATGACAAAGCAAATATGCATGCTATCTGGTAATAAAAAAAACAATACAATCGATTATACCAATAATTACGTTCAATTTCAATGTTTTTTTATTTCAACTCAAATTTGAAATGAATAATCACAAGATTTCCTTTGAATTAATCAATTCTAAGGAAATAGAACTAAAACATTTTTGGCAAAAAGCTTTTTTGGGATTTCCTAAAACTTCTATGGAAAGCATGATTTTAATGAGAAGGGGTAAATTTCAATCAAAACATCCATTCTGGATAAAAAATCAAACCTTAACTGATCCTGTTGAATTGAACTCCCCAATGGGATTGGCAGGGATTATTGAATTTGTGGGCGGAATCCTGACACTGCAAGGCTTAAAAACCCATCATCATATTGATCCATCATAGCCAAATTGAAAATGCACCAATGCGAGGCTCCTTTTGCAAAAAGATCTGATCTTTTTGGAGTGCATCAATTAATAATTGAAAGATATCAATCAAGCTTTTTCTAGAGGGGAATTGACCACGATTCAGATAAAAACATCCGGCCTAAATGCCATTATTTTTTTCATATCATATTGGAATGCTTTGATGAAGGTTAAAATAGCCCATCTTCGAGGACCCATCCCAAAGAATTACTGATACCTTTAAAATTTTAATTTCGCTAACTCTAAATAAGTGTTATTTTTAGTTAATGGATGTTCTTCTACAATTATGACTGGAAATAAAGATTTGAGGATTGAAAGTCCACCTAAAAGTGTGGCGGGTATAAAAGCGGTTTTCATCGCCATGAAAAACATCTTCCAGGTCATGCCAAAAAGCAAGGCCATCAAGGTTCTCCATAAATTGAACCAAAAGGAAGGCGTGGATTGTCCTGGTTGCGCTTGGCCAGATCCAAAAAATCGATCCAAATTAGGCGAATATTGTGAAAACGGGGTAAAAGCCATTGCTGAAGAAGCCATGGAGCAAGTTGTCGGTCCCTCTTTTTTTACAACCCATTCCATTGATGATCTACGGGCCAAGAGCGATTATTGGTTGGGTCAGCAAGGCCGTTTGACACACCCCATGGTGCTTAGACCTGGGGAAAGCCATTATCTTCCTATTTCTTGGAATGAAGCCAATGCATGCATTGGAGAGGAATTGAAGGGATTGAGTCACCCAAATGAAGCTGCTTTCTACACTTCGGGAAGAACAAGCAATGAAGCCGCATTTCTTTATCAACTTTTTGCGCGCATGTTTGGGACGAATAATCTTCCCGATTGCTCCAATATGTGCCACGAATCCAGCGGTGTCGCTCTTTCCAGAACCTTGGGCTCGTCGAAAGGTTCTGTGACTTTAGAAGATTTTGAAAAGGCGGAATTGATCTTGGTTTTCGGTCAAAATCCAGCGACAAATCATCCGCGGATGTTATCCTCCTTGGAAAAAGCGAAAAAAAAGGGCGCAAAGATCGTCTCCATTAACCCGATGAAAGAAGTTGGTCTGGTCCATTTCAAAAATCCGCAAACGGTCCAGGGCATGCTTGGTGGAGGTGTGGAGATTTCCGATTTTTATTTACAAGTGCGGATCAATGAGGATGTGGCCTTGCTAAAAGCGGTCATGTTTAAATTATTGAAAATAGCGGAAAAAGAACCTTCCATTTTGGACAACAGATTTATTAGCGAAAAAACCGCTGGATTTGAGGCTTTCAAAAATATGCTTCTTTCCCAAGATCTTTCTGTATTGATGAAAAGAACGGGCCTCGAGGAAGCCGAAATTGATGCCTTGACAGACTTGATTGCCAAGCGAAACAAAATCATTGCCTGTTGGGGAATGGGATTGACGCAGCACGTCAATGGAGTGGACAATATTCAGGAGTTGGTCAATCTGCTATTGATGAAAGGAAGCATTGGAAAAGAAGGTGCTGGAACCTGTCCTGTCCGCGGGCATAGCAATGTGCAAGGTGACAGGACTATGGGCATTGCTGAAAGACCTTCAAAGGAACTGTTGGATAAGATCAGTGAGAATTTTGGCTTTTCTCCTCCCCGAGCGGATGGGTATTCGGTAGTAGATGCCATCAAAGCAATGCACGAAGAAAAAGTCAAGGTTTTTGTCGGAATGGGAGGGAATTTTTCAGCTGCTGCTCCTGATACACATTTCACGGCGGAAGCACTGCGGAAATGTAATTTGACTGTCCATATTTCAACAAAATTGAATCGTTCCCATTTGACACATGGGAAGACAGCCTTGATCCTCCCATCCATGGGAAGAACAGACAAATACATCAAAAATGGGAAATCACAATTTGTTACCGTGGAAAACTCCATGGGGATTGTTCATTCCACCCAGGGAATATTTCCCGCTCCTTCTGAATTTGTAGAAAGTGAACCCGTCATCGTTGCAAACATTGCAAAAGCAACATTGGATCAGGACAAAGTTGATTGGGATTTCCTCATCGAGGATTATGGGAATATTCGAGATTTGATCGAAAAGACCATTGATGGCTTTGAAAACTTCAACGAACGCATTAAGAAGCCATTGGGATTTGAATTGCCGAATGCATCCAGAATCGGAGAATTCAATACATCCAACAAGAAGGCCAATTTCACCATCAACCAAATGATGGACAATCCCCTAGAGGCCGAGGAATTCATCATGATGACCACCCGCAGCCACGACCAGTTCAACACGACTATATATGGTTTGGATGACCGCTATCGCGGTGTTTTCAATGGAAGAATGGTTGTCTTTATGAATGGTGAGGATGCAGCTCGAAACAACCTTAAAAAGGGAGATAAAATTACTTTGTTTAACAATTACGAAAATCAAGAAAGAATCGTGGAAGGTTTTTCCGTGGTTCCTTACGATCTTCCAAAGGGATGTTTGGCCACTTATTTCCCGGAAGCAAATCCATTGGTTCCCATTGGCCTTATGGCCCATTCTAGCCATACCCCTTCTTCGAAATCCGTGAGGGTAAAAATCAGGTTGGTGACCCCAAACATGAAATTGTGAAAAAACCCCCATTATGTCCGCTTATGGACGATAAATTGACCTGTTTTGGTACAGGACAAAAACCTGTATTACCGGTGGCGTACCTGTAGTGGTTTTTTGGCTATTGGAACAGAAATTGTAAATTTAATCGAAAAACGTGCCCTGTTATGACGAGTTTTCTTCTTTGGTTTATCCTTTTGATTTTGTGTTGGCCCATTGCCATCATTGCATTGGTCCTATATCCAGTGGTTTGGCTGATTTTGATCCCCTTTAGACTTTTGGGATTTGCGGTTGATTTGTCATTTGATTTTATCAGATCCCTGCTGATGCTTCCTTTTACTTTGCTTTCCAGAAAATAAAAGCAATCGGGATAACGGATCTAAATCTGTATTCTTGGAATTCTCCAAATAATCAGATTTTACTTTGAGTTAAAAATTGGCGGAAAGTGTCGGACAAAAAAAAACACTTAGGAATTTCTTCCTAAGTGTTTGATAATCAAGAGCCCCTTGCCGGGATCGAACCAGCGACCTACTGATTACAAGTCAGTTGCTCTACCAGCTGAGCTAAAGAGGCCTATTCTTAATTTGTTTTTGTCTCAGAGTTTCCCCTTATGACAATGCAAATATAGAACCTTAAGATTAACTGCCAAAGGGATTTTGAAAAAAAATAGATAGATAAATTTATCTCTCTATAATTGAGTACTTTAAAATTCACGAATAATGGAAAGCTTTTTCTTAAGCTTCTCAATTTCGGTTTCAGCCTTAATAATTTTCTCATCAAACTGATCTCTGAGCTTGTCTGCTGTCTTGGAGGAAGCAAAAAACTCGAGATTATTTTTCCAAAGGGTAACATTATTTTCAAGATCAGAAATTTGTTTCCTGATTCCATGCTCCTTTTTATTCAGCACCCTATCGCTATTAGGATCCGACTGAAGCTTGTTCAAATTTAACCTGAACAAAAATTCCTCCCTATCGATTCCCGCAACTCCCATCGCACTGACATAAGTATCTATGGCTTCATTGAATTTGACTAGGACTTCCTTCATGTTCTTCCTCGGCACAAAGCCGATTGTATTGAACTCAAGTATCATCTTTTCAAGACTCTCAATGGATACAGTCTTACCTTTGGCTTCTTCAGCTATTTTGGAGATGATAACTTCTTTTTCTTCAAGGTTTTGCTCAAATTCTCTATTCACCTGTTTATTTGCATTTCTTCTGTTCTCAAAGAACGCATCACAGGCAGCTTTAAAGCGCGTATAAAGATCATTTCTGACTTTTTCTGGTGTTGGACCCAATTTTCTCCATTCTTGTTGGAGGGCTATCAATTTATTGGCCGCGGTCTGCCAATCCTCACTGTCTTTGAAGGATTCAGCTTTTTCAATCAGCTCCTCAGCTTTTTGCCTATTGACCAATCGGATATCATCCAGTTCTTTGAAGAATTGGTTCTTGTTATGGAAAAATTGTTTGAACAGACCCCAGAAGCGTTTATTAACGTCTTTTCCGATATCCTTTGGAACAGATCCGGCGATTTCCCACTCTTTCTGTACTGCTAATACCTCTTTCGTTTTGGCATTCCAATCCTTGATTTTGCCACCGTTAAAATCCTTGTAGGCTTCTAATTTCTCAATTAAAGTTTCCTTGAACTTGAGGTTGTCTTTGAACACTTCCTTTTGTCCCTCATAAAACTCTTTTCTTTTTGCATAAATAGCATCTGAAGCTGCCTTGAATCTTTGCCACAGATTTTCCTGTTCTTCTCTTGGAACAGGGCCTACATGCTTGTATTCCTCATGAAGATCGTTTAGCGTCTTGATTGCGTCTCTCAATTCTTCGTGATTGACGAGCGCTTCCGCTTTTTCACAGATTTCGGTTTTTAATTCAAGGTTTTTCTTCCGATCGAGTTCTTTAAGCTCAAAATAAATACTTCTGTTATCATAAAACCGATCCATCAAAGCATTGAAAGATGCCCAGAGATTTCTGTTTTGTGCATTGGGTACTGGGCCGATCTTCTTCCATTCTTCTTGGATATCTTTAATGGTCGTGATGCTATGGGTGGTTTCTTCCCCATCTACCAAGTCCCTTAAGGTATCAAGGATTTTATTTTTGGCATACAGATTTTTTTCCTTTTGTTTCTCCATCTCCTTATAGTGGGAAGCTTTCCGTTCCCTAAATTGATGGTAGGCAGCTAAAAAATCTTTGTCCTCATCGGTTGGCTTATATTCAAAATCAGCGGCGTCACCTCCATTGGATACAAAATCCTGAAGAGCCTCTTCTTTTTCCTTGTTGAAAAAATCATCAAAACTGGTTTTGATTTCATTGATTTGGGAATCAACCTTTCCTATATTCTCCGAAACTGCAAGTTCTTTAATGGCCTGTATCAGTTCACTTTTCGAAAAATGTGAATAATCAACCGCTTCTTCCCCCCCTTCATTTGGGCTACTCTCTTCCTCGGATGGAGTAGAAACATCATCTGTTACTTCAATACCATGGGCCTGATTTTCATCAATGGCTTGGGTCACCTTGTCTTCTTCAGACATTTCTTTATCTGTATTCATAATTTTAAATCAGAACTTTTTAGAAAGCTATCAAAACAAAAGTAACGAATTTGATTTAATTTAATCTTGGGTCAATGGGATAATTTGCCAAAACCTGATATTCTCCTCCCATTTTCTTTAAAATAACGCGCCATAATTCTTCAGGAGAGGATTTAAAAATACTTTCAGTTTCTGATTTTTCACAAACTATCCAAGTTTTTTCCTCCAATTCACTTTCCAGCTGTCCTACTGACCATCCTGAATATCCAATGAAAAATCGAATATCCTCCAGGTCTATTTCCGAAGCGTTGAGTTTGAGAATAAGTTGCTCAAAACTTCCACCCCACCACATATTCTCGCCAAGACTGACACTTCCGTCCAGAAGTTTTTGCCCAGAATAAATAAAATGAAGTGTGTTTTGTTCTACGGGGCCTCCAACATAAACCTCTGTATTTAAAAAGTCAAGCTCATCAATCAGTTCGTTCAGCTTCAAAATGGAAACTTTGTTGAGTACCAATCCAAATGCTCCACTTTCATTGTTTTCACAAATCAATACAACAGATCTTACAAAATTCTCATCTTGTAAAAAAGGTTCTGAAATTAAAAGATGCCCTGGTTGAGGTACTGTTTTAGAATTCTCTTTCATAAAAAATCCATCTTTTTTACTGAAGTTTAATTTAAATCTAAATTTTTTAATTGCAATAAGAATAGTAATTTTAAATACAAATTTTATAAAAAATGAAAATATCAGATATTCGGATTGATTATTCACTTAAATCATTGGATTTAAATGATGTATTGCCCTCACCCATCGAACAGTTCAAAATATGGCTGAATGAGGCTATTCAGGCAAAGGTACTGGAAGTCAATGCAATGAATTTGGCAACGGTCAAAGAGGATGGCCGTCCAAACTCCAGAATAGTCTTGTTAAAAGGGGTAGATACAGGATTGGTTTTTTTTACCAATTACTCAAGTACCAAAGGTATTGAATTGGAAAAAAATCCCTACGTATCTGTCACTTTTTTTTGGGCTGAGCTGGAAAGACAAGTGCGAATAATGGGCAAAGTGTCGAAAATCAAAGGAGAAGAATCTGATGAATATTTTTTTTCAAGACCCTTTTCAAGCCAAATCGGGGCATGGGTTTCTCCTCAAAGCGAGGCGATCGAGGATCGTGAATTTCTTGAAAAAAGGGATGTGGCTCTAAGGGAAAAATTTGATCCTGATACAATCAAAAGGCCAATGCATTGGGGTGGATATAGAATTGATGTCAGTGAAGTAGAGTTCTGGCAAGGAAGGCCAAGCAGGTTACATGATCGCATCCTGTATACCCAAACAGCGAATGGCCATTGGGAGAAAAAAAGGTTAGCGCCTTGATTTCTCCCAAGAATTGCAATTAAGTCTATTTTAGATCGAAAAGATTGTCGACCCCGATCATTTTTTCGACTGTAAAACCTTCCCCGAATTTGACGTTGATGCTATGTCCAAATTCCCTGGCTCGTGCCTCAATGAAATCCAGAAATTCCGGTGAGGAAATAAAGCTCGCTGGTTCGGCATTGCTGGGATCAAAGAATTGGGATTTGAAAGCCACTATACTTTCCACCTTTTTTTCCCAAAAAGGAGTGATATCGAATACGAAATCAGGTTTGATGTAATTGTTTTGAATGTAGTGGTAAACGAATTTCGGTCTCCAAGCAGGTTGAAATTGGCCATCATGCGTTGTTTCTATTTTTCTCAAGCCACTCATAAAACATGCATTGGAAGTCAATACACTTCCTTTTCCATGGTCTGGATGTCTATCGGATACTGCATTTGCCAGCACTATTTCGGGTTGATACTTCCTGATTGCCTTAATGATTTCAAGTTGGTGGGCAGCATCATCATTAAAAAAAACATCTTGAAAAGCCAAATTTTCCCTTGCGGAAAGCCCTAAGATGGTTGCTGCCATATCAGATTCCAATATTCGGATTTCAGGAGTTCCCCGAGTACCAAGTTCTCCTTTGGTTAGATCCAAAATACCAACTTTATAACCTTTGGCAACATGGGCAGCAATGGTTCCAGAACAACCGAGCTCCGCATCGTCTGGATGGGCTGCAACAACTAGAATATCAAGTTTCATATATTATCATTCAATACTTTTGGTGAATACCATAAAAAATCCTGGTACCATGATGCTACCTTACTTTTATTCTTTGACCAACCCTCAAAACACTTCTTGTGGTTATGTTATTCATGCTTGTCAAGGTACTGACCCTAACGCCATATTTCTTGGCAATCAAGCTCAGATTCTCGCCGCTTTTCACACGGTGGTATACAGCCTCTTGCGTATTCGGTTTTATGACATGATCGAAACTTGAGGCGGTTATGCTGTAAAGCTCGGACTTGATTCTTCCTCCATTGAAATCGAAAACTTCGGTAGGGTTGATGGATAAACCCTGAAAACGAATTTCATAATGGAGATGGGGACCGGAGCTTCGACCCGTACTGCCACCAAGGCCCAAAATTTCTCCAGATTTGACCTCTTGGCCTATCTCCACTAAAATCTTTGACATATGGCCATAAAGTGTTTCCAAACCATTTTTATGCCTTACTACCACATAATAGCCATATCCATTCCTGTCATAGGATTTGATCCTGACAATCCCATCAAAAGTGCTGAAAATTGGGTCACCAGTGTTCAGTTTTAGATCGGTTCCATGGTGCCATCTGTACCTTCTGAATCCAAATTCAGAGGTAATCTTTGTGCTTTCCAAAGGCAGGTTCCAATTTGCTCCAAAAAACTGGTCATACAATTTGATGTTGACAGTATCTTTAAAATCTTTAGGATTAAAATCGTAGATATTTATTTTTTTACTATCCCAAGAGGAGTAATACTCGAAAGCGGTAACCCAAATGCTGTCAATCAATACTTGTTCAGAAACCTGCACGAGTTGGTTTGTGGGCGCCCAAACCAAGGACAAAGTATCTTCAGCGACGATGCTCATCCTCTTTCTCAAATCCACATAATCCTTATAAAGCAAGGAATCTGTTTGTCGAGTAAGGTTCTGTAAATATTTTTGGGAATCAAAAAGTCTAATGTCTCTTTTTAAGGGATTATTTGTGGATGAACTTTGTGTTTTTGGCTTTTTGATGATCTTGGGAAAATTTTGAGCATGGCTCGAAAACGAACCAATGCTCAAAAATAAAACCATTAAAATGCGGATAATTTTTAAACTCATCTGAAAATATTAAGCCATTTCGATTTCTGCAAGATATCTTTCAGAATCAAGAGCAGCCATACAGCCGGTTCCTGCTGCGGTTACAGCTTGACGGTAAATGTGATCTTGGGCATCACCACAAGCAAAAACACCCTCAATATTTGTTTTGGTGCTTCCAGGGATTGTTTTGATATATCCAGATTCATCCATCGTGATGAAATCCTTGAAAACCGCAGTGTTGGGCTCATGTCCAATGGCCACAAAAAAACCTGATACTTTTAGATCCTGTTTCTCATTCGTAACCGTATTGACAATGCGCACTCCCTCAACTTCCTCTTCACCCAAAATCTCCTCAGTTTCGGTATTCCAAAGAACAACGATTTTCGGATTTTTCAACACTCTTTTTTGCATGATTTGAGAAGCCCTCATTTCACTGCGCCTGATCAGCATATATACCTTGCTGCAAATATTGGCAAGATAGGTGGCTTCTTCGCATGCGGTATCTCCTGCACCAACAATGGCTACTTCCTGACCTTTGAAGAAAAACCCATCACATACAGCACAAGCTGAAACCCCTTTTCCATTGAGCCTTGTTTCACTTTCCAGTCCCAACCATTTTGCGGATGCTCCGGTAGAAATGATAACGGTTTCGGCCTGGATCTCTATTTGTTCATCAACAATAACCTGAAAAGGCCTTTCTGAAAAATCAACTTTGGTAACCATACCATATCTAACCCTTGTATCGAATCTTTCGGCCTGCGACCTAAAATCTTCCATCATTTGGGGACCCATCACACCATTTGGATAGCCGGGATAATTTTCCACATCGTTGGTGATGGTCAATTGACCTCCGGGCTGTGGGCCAGTGTATAAAACTGGATTAAGTCCTGCCCTTGCAGCATAAATTGCGGCTGTATAACCAGCCGGACCAGATCCGATAATTAAAACCTTTACTTTTTCTATTTCAGGGGACATTTCAATTGAATTTTTGGGTGGGCAAATTTTAAGAAATTAAAGTTTACAACAAAGTTTATGGTTGTTAAAATTCCCTAAAATTTAAAGTTATATTTTAGTTCTGATTTATAACAAAAAAAGGGGGAATATCCCCCTTTTTTCATAACCCTTATGAAGGACGTTTATCCTAAATATGGCTTTAAAGTTTTACTTCTTGAAGTATGTCTTAACCTCCTGATAGCCTTTTCTTTGATCTGCCTTACTCGTTCCCTTGTAAGATTGAATTTTTCACCGATTTCTTCGAGTGTCATGGAATGCTCTCCATTCAAACCAAAATAAAGGGTGATTACATCCGCCTCTCTTTGGGTCAAAGTAGATAAGGCTCTTTGAACTTCCTTCCTAAGGGAATCATTCATCAATCCATCATCCGGTTTTTCTTCGCCATCATTCTCCAAAACATCCAAAAGACTGTTTTCTTCACCTTGAACGAATGGGGCATCCATAGAAACGTGTCTACCCGAGATTTTCATGGTATCCACAACCTCAGCAGCGGTAACTTCCAAGACCTCGGCAAGTTCTTCAGGAGAGGGTTCTCTCTCGAATTTTTGCTCAAGCTCACTAAAAGTTTTGCTGATTTTATTCAAAGAGCCTACCCTGTTCAAAGGAAGACGTACTATTCTTGACTGCTCAGCTAAGGCCTGAAGAATAGATTGTCTAATCCACCAAACTGCATAGGAGATGAATTTGAAACCACGGGTTTCGTCAAATCTTTGCGCGGCTTTGATCAAACCAAGATTACCCTCGTTAATCAAATCACCCAAAGAAAGTCCTTGGTTTTGGTATTGTTTGGCAACAGACACTACGAATCTTAAATTGGCTTTGGTAAGCTTTTCAAGAGCGAGTTGATCCCCTTCCCTTATTCTTTTTGCAAGAACTACCTCTTCATCTGCCGTAAGAAGATCCACTTTGCCTATCTCCTGTAAATATTTATCCAGGGATTGGCTCTCCCTGTTGGTAATCTGTTTGCTAATCTTTAGCTGCCTCATTCAAGAAATTTTATTTTGCGGTTAAGACTATTGGTATAACAGAATTGGTTTTCAATTAAGTTCACTAATGAAAATATTCATCAAATCCTTAATCGTTCCTTTCGGTTTTTTCTGGTTTGGGCAACAAGACTTTTCTAGAAAGTTTAAATTTCCCAGTTTTCTTATCTACATCGATAAGTTTAACCATGATCTCTTCTCCTGGTTCCAAAACACCTTCCATATTTTCCAATCTCTCCCATTTGATTTCGGATATATGCAATAAACCATCTTTACCTGGCATAAATTCAACAAATGCACCAAAAGGCATGATGTTTTTCACTTTGCCGGTATAAGTTTCTCCAATTTCAGGTTGAGAGACAATGCTCTTGATCCTTCCAACCGCTGCATCCATGGATGTTTGGTTATTAGAGAAGATACTGATACGGCCAGCATTGTCTTTTTCTTCAATGATGATGGTCGCTCCGGTGTCTTTTTGGATTTCCTGGATGACTTTACCGCCTGGTCCAATTACCGCGCCAATCAATTCCTTAGGAATGGTCAACATAAACGATCTTGGCGTATGCGGTTTCAATTCCGGTCTTGGGGAAGCAAGGGTTTTTTCAATTTCTCTAAGAATATGAAGTCTTCCCTCTCTCGCTTGGTACAATGCCTCTTTCAATACATTATAATCCAAACCTTCAACTTTCAAATCCATTTGACAGGCAGTGATTCCTTTTTCTGTTCCTGTGATTTTGAAATCCATATCTCCCAGATGATCTTCATCACCCAAAATATCGGATAGGATTGAATATTTCCCTGTTTTGGAATCGGAAATCATTCCCATCGCAATTCCAGTAACTGGTGCGGTGATTTTTACTCCCGCATCCATCAATGCCAAGGATCCAGCACAGACAGTTGCCATGGAAGAAGAACCGTTTGATTCCAAAATATCCGAAACAATCCTTATCGTGTATGGATTTTCATCCAATGGAGGCAATACTTTTTTCAAAGCACGCATCGCAAGATTACCATGACCCACCTCTCTTCTTCCTACTCCCCTGTTGATTTTTACTTCTCCAGTAGAGAATCCAGGGAAATTGTAATGAAGATAGAATTTATTATATCCTGAAAAAACAGCTCCATCCACCATTTGTTCGTCCATTTTTGTACCCAAAGTACAGGTAGTGACGGACTGGGTTTCACCTCTTGTAAATACGGCAGATCCATGCGCGGATGGAAGATAGTCAACAGCAGACCAGATTGGTCTGATTTCGTCCGTTCTTCTACCATCTAGTCTTTTCTTTTCATTCAGCGTAAGATTTCTGGCCGCTTCCTTGTGGATTTTGGCGAAATATGGGCTGATCAAGCTTGCTTCAAATCCATGGTCTTCGCCCAAACTCTGGACAAATCCTTCCTTGATGGCTTTGATCAATGCGCTTCTTTCGTTTTTGTTTGGAATCTGCCTTGCGACAACTTCGTAACACTTTTCGTATAATTCAGCCCTCATTTTTTCAAACAATTGAGGATCTGATTTCTCGTGGTTGTATTCTCTTTTGATTTCTTTTCCTACTGCCTTTGTCAATTCCAATTGAACTTGACAATGTCTCTTGATTTCTTCATGGCCAAATGCGATCGCATCTACCATTTCGTCCTCAGAAATTTCATTGGACTCACCCTCTACCATCAAGATAAAATCAAGTGATCCGGCAACGATGAATTCACATGTTGCTTTTTCCAATTGTTTAGGAGTCGGATTGATCATGAATTCACCATCAATTTTGGCAACTCTTACTTCTGAAATAGGTCCATTGAATGGGATATCAGAAACTGCCAATGCAGCTGATGCAGCCAATCCAGCCAAACAATCAGGCAAAACTTCGGAGTCAGAAGACATCAAGGTGATCGCTATTTGGGTGTCAGCGTGGTAATCATCCGGGAAAATTGGTCTGATGGCCCTATCGACCATTCGGCTTATCAAAATCTCGTAGTCGGACAATCTGCCCTCTCTTTTCAGAAATCCGCCGGGGATTTTGCCTGAAGCAGCAAATTTCTCTTGGTAATCCACTGACATCGGGAGGAAATCAACGCCTTCACCAGCTTCTTTTTTTGACATTGCAGTGGCCAAGAGCATCGTATTGCCCATTCTTACCACTACTGCACCATCAGCCTGTTTGGCCAATGCACCTGTCTCAATAATAATCTCTCTACCATCCTTAAGGATTATAGATTTTGAAATAACATTTGGTAACATAAAGTTTTTTTAAGAATTACTCTAGACTATAATAGATTTAAAAGTAAGGTTTAATCTTTGGTGAAAGCAAAAAAGTAAGGTCCTCCCGAAAGAGAACCTCACAATGTCAATTATTTACGTATTCCTAGGTCAGCAAGCACAGCTCTATATCTTTCAATATCATTCTTGATAAGATAATTCAAAAGACTTCTTCTCTTACCTACAAGTTTCAAAAGACCCAATCTTGAAGAGTGGTCTTTTTTGTTGGTTTTCAAATGGTTTGTTAAATGCTGAATCCTATAAGTGAATAGTGCGATTTGGGATTCAGGAGAACCTGTGTCCGTATCAGCTTTTAACCTGCCATGATTTTTAAACAACTCCGTTTTTTTCTCTGATGTTAAATACATGCTTAGTTAATTAATTTTGTAAAACAAACACAAATATAAGCCTATTATTTTGAATATAAAAACCAGTTTTCGTTTTAGGAAAACTTTGACTTAAACCAATTGATGAGTTTTTTCACCCCTTCCGTGTAGGTTTCTGGCTCAAACAACCGAGCGTCTTTTCGTGCCTGTCTCAGGAAGAAAAGCCCGAAAGGCAAAAGCATCAAATTTGAAAAGGCGGTACCGAAAAATGGATCCGTCAACCCCTCCTTCACCCACTTTTCCCCTGTGATGGTAAGCATGTAATAAACAATAAAGAAAATAATGGAAATAAGAACAGGCATACCCAGTCCCCCTTTCTTGATGATCGCTCCCAAAGGTGCCCCAATCATGAACATGACGATACAGGCAAATGCGGAAGTATACTTTTGATACCATGCGATTTGGTATCTTCTGTATTCCCTTTCCAGATTATCTATTTGTGAAAGTTTGTTGTTGAAATTATTTTTGAGCGTTCTGGCATTGTTCAGTGCCACTGTGGCTGCACGGGTTTTGTAATTACCCGCAACTATCATCGAATCCATCCACGCCTTCTTTTCGGGGGAAAACACTCTTTGGGGAATTTCCTTTTGAACCTGTACGGGAAAAGTAGGTTTGGCCAAGCTGGAATCATTTCCCGAGTCGGACGCGGCAGGATCCTGAACATCATCCATCAATTTTTTCCTTTTTTCAATCAGCGCATTTGGATCGAATCCACCATCGGAACGCTGTGAAAGGTCAGAATCAAGGGATGCCAAAGCCTGATCCTGGGTTTCGGACATCACGGAAAAAGCCAAGGAGTCAAGAGCCCCCGATCCATTCACTGTGATACTATCTTTTCTCCTTGTCAACTCACGGTCTCGTCTCTCCTGCTCAAGCGTTTTTAGGGCTCGGATGGAATCGTCTGTTCTTTTCCTTTCAGAAATATCTTTTGGGGGAGTTAGTTTCCTTTCCCTTGCGAAATAGGGATAGGAAGATTCCGTATTGAGGTAGTTGAGATAGGTGATTTGATTGATTTCACTTGCCAGGGAATCTAGGCCCATTCGCAATCCCGCTATATTCTTGATGGACCGATTGGTAGACCAGAGGTCCTCCGGGGTCCGGTTCAACTGAAAAGACTCCAAATTGAAAATTATCTGGTTTTCGGAAAATTTGGTTCGACTGAAATCCACGGGTTTTTCCATTATCCCCCGTTGTCCCCTAGATTCTTTATAGTTATACCCATGGTAAAGGGTAAGACTCATATAACTGTCATTGAAAAACGGTTCCATACGACCGGAATCTGCCAGTATGATGCCGATATTGCCCTGTCCCTCTGAATGGTCATAGATAATGACATCCTGCAACCTGACTTCGTCCAATTTCCTATTGACTTTGATGCTATAATTTGGGATACCATTATAAAATACTCCTTCCTTGATGTCCAATGCCGGAGATTTCATCCGGATGTCGTACAGGAGTCCAAAGGTCTTGAGGTTCACTTTTGGCACCAGATAATTGTTGGATAAATAAGCGCCGATGGCCAGGAAAAACACAAAAATCCCAATGGGTCTCAATGCCCTCAGCAGGGAAATGCCACTGCTCTTGATCGCCGTGAGCTCAAAATGCTCCCCAAGATTCCCAAAAGTCATCAAGGAGGAAAGCAATACCGCCAAGGGCAAAGCCATGGGAGATATACTGATGACAAAGTAGCCAATAAGCTCCATGTACACCGAGAAGGCCAAACCTTTGCCGAAGATTTCGTCAAAGTATTTCAGCATATTCACGGTGAGCAGAATAAAATCCACTACAATAAAAGTCAATAAAAAGGGACCTAAAAAGGACCCTAGTATTAATTTATCAAGTTTTTTCATGAAACCCCGAGGCTCTTTTTCTTTTTGTTAAGAACGTCAAAGGTCATGATAATATTCCAAAAACAGGAACACTTCATAAAACTAACCTCCAATTATCTCTTTTAATGAACCGATAAGGCTTTCCCAAATCGATTCTTGCTCGTCATCATCATAAGTATCGCTATAATCAACGACCTTCAAAAACAAGGTTTGGGTAAGTTCATTTTCATCAAGTCGGAATTCTATGAAAGAATGATCGGTCTCATCAGGGTTTTTTGGATCATAGAAATCAAACTTGATATGGATATTGGTTCTCAGCGCCACGATTCTGGCATAGTGATCCTCTCCATCGTAATTGAAAATATAATTTTTATCCTCATTGATCTTCACGTCATCTGCAAACCATTCCGATAAACCACTCGCTGTACTCAGGTACGGGAAAATTATTTTCCTTGAAGTATTTATCTGATAATCAGAAACAAATTTATTCTTAACCATTTTAATTTTAATTGATTTGTAAATAATGCTTTTTTTAACGCGTAAGACTTGCATTTTAGTCCTTAACCCTGCATATTTGCATTCCGATTTGGCGAGGTAGCTCAGTTGGTTAGAGCGCAGGATTCATAACCCTGAGGTCACGGGTTCAACTCCCGTCCTCGCTACATTAAAAGCTTCTCCATGTGAGAGGCTTTTTTTATGCCTTTATTTTTTTGATGGACAATGGTTCAGAGAACCATCGGTTGAATTGGACAAAACCACTTTCATTTATTTGTTAACGTTAGATTCAAATCTTTGACCAGCAAAAGAGCGCCTTCCCATTCCACAGGTATTTTTTGAAATTATCCAAGTTGCAATTGGAGATATGCTTTCGGGTCTGATTTGATCTTTTGTAATATAGTGAAAAATAAGAAAGAGAACCTATTGGCTTAAAAAAAATGCACAAAAAAAAAGCCCCTTTATCAGGGGCTTTTAACAAGTAAGTTAAGTGCCTTCTTACTTTACTTTTTCAACAACAGCTTTGAATGCCTCGGGATGATTCATAGCAAGATCGGCTAGAACTTTTCTGTTCAATTCGATTTCTGCTTTTTTCAACATTCCCATCAATTGTGAATATGAAATACCATGTTCTCTGGCACCGGCGTTGATACGTTGGATCCATAAAGCTCTGAATTCTCTTTTCTTCGCTTTTCTGTCCCTGTAAGCATACTGTAAGCCTTTCTCATATTTGTTCTTTGCTACCGTCCAAACGTTTTTACCTCTTCCGAAGTAACCTTTGGTGGCTTTTAATACTTTTTTCCTTCTAGCTCTAGACGCGACGGAGTTTACTGACCTTGGCATAATTTACTGATTTTTGACTCTTGGTGCCTTTCGGACTTTATACCAATGAATCTGGTGAATAATTTAACCTTACTGATGATTTTTAATGGACGAATCGTTTGATCAGATTCTCAACATTGCTTTTACTCTTCCTTCATCTGACTCGTGAACCATTCCCATTTGGGTAAGATTTCTCTTTTGTTTGGTTGTCTTTTTTGTCAGGATGTGGCTTTTGTAAGCATGCTTCCTTCTGATTTTACCGGATCCAGTCAATTTGAATCGCTTTTTTGCACTTGATTTTGTTTTTACTTTAGGCATAACTGTATTATTTGTTGAAATTATTTTTTTCCTGGTTTGGCGGCAATAAAGATATGCATCCTTTTACCTTCCATTTTTGGCATTTGTTCTACGATGCCGTATTCTTCGAGGGCTTGCGCAAACTTTAGCAATAGCATTTCCCCTCTTTCCTTAAACACGATACTCCTTCCCACAAAATGAACATAGGCTTTTACCTTTGCTCCCTCTTTCAAGAAATTGATGGCATGTTTCAGTTTAAAATTGAAATCGTGATCATCGGTATTCGGACCAAAACGAATTTCCTTTAAAACAGTCTTGGAAGCATTGGCTTTGATTTCCTTTTGCTTCTTTTTTTGCTCATATTTAAATTTCGCATAATCAATCACCTTACACACAGGAGGCTCGGCATTTGGTGAAATTTCTACGAGATCAAGTTCATTTGCCTGGGCAATTTTAATTGCTTCATCTAAAGGTAAAACGGCGTTTCCGCCTTCTACAAAATCACCTACAACCCTTACTTCTTTGGCTCTGATTCTGTTATTTACTTTATAAGGCTCTTCTTGTCTTGGTTTGAACGGTGTTCTTCCTCTCAAAATATTTTATGGTTATTTAATGAAATAGGACGCAAATATCGAAATAATTATGAGATTTAAAAAACCTCCTGCCTTTTTACTTTTAATTTTTCAGTGAATCCGCAATTAGGCCCTTGAAATATTTTACAAATTCCTCAGGAGTATAACTTCCCAAATCACCGTCAATGTGTTTCCTTACCGATACTTTTTCCTCCTCCTGCTCTTTTTCTCCTACGATCAACATGAATGGGATCTTTTTAACTTCTGCATCCCGGATTTTTCTCCCGATCTTTTCATCTCTGTTGTCGATAAATCCGGTGATGTCATTTTCATCCAATAACATCCTGATTTTTTCGGCATATTCGGTAAATTTCTCTGAAATCGGCAAAATGGTGATTTGATCAGGGGACAACCAAAGTGGGAAATTCCCTGCACAATGTTCTATCAATACGGCCACAAATCTCTCCAAAGAGCCAAATGGCGCGCGGTGGATCATCACTGGTCTGTGTTTCTGATTGTCTGCTCCGATATATTCCAATTCGAACCTATCCGGCAACTGGTAATCCACCTGAATGGTACCCAACTGCCATCTTCTGCCCAAGGCATCCTTCACCATGAAATCCAATTTTGGACCATAAAAAGCTGCTTCTCCCAGGACTGTGACGGTTTCAAGACCTTTCTCAGCAGCCGCTTCTATAATTGCGGATTCTGCTTTGTTCCATGCCTCATCTCCTCCAATGTATTTTTCTCTGTTATTGGGATCTCTCAAGGATATCTGGGCTGTGTAATCATTAAATCCCAACACCTTAAAGACATGCAATACTAGGTCGATGACTTTGATAAATTCTTCCTTAACCTGATTCGGCATACAAAAGATATGCGCATCATCCTGCGTAAATCCACGTACACGGGTCAAACCGTGTAATTCACCACTCTGCTCGTATCGATAAACAGTACCAAATTCAGCATAGCGAATCGGTAGATCTTTGTAGGATCTTGGTTTGTATTTGTAGATCTCACAGTGGTGAGGACAGTTCATTGGTTTCAATAAAAACTCCTCTCCTTCATTTGGAGTAGCGATCGGCTGGAATGAATCCTTGCCGTATTTTTCATAATGGCCAGAGGTTTCATACAAAGCCTTGTGCCCAATATGTGGAGTGGTCACTTGCTGATACCCGGATTTGTCCTGGGCCTTTTTCATGAAATTGATCAAACGCTCCCGAAGCAAGGTGCCTTTTGGCAACCACAATGGAAGTCCCATGCCTACTTTTTCGGAAAAGGTAAACAATTCCAATTCCCGTCCGAGCTTTCTGTGATCCCTCTTTTTGGCTTCCTCCAGCATAAATAAATATTCCTGAAGTTCTTTCGCCTTGGGAAAGGTTATGCCATAAATACGGGTGAGCATCTTGTTCTTCTCATCTCCTCTCCAATAGGCACCGGCGATGTTCAATAACTTTACCGCTTTGATGAACCCCGTGTTTGGAATGTGGGGTCCACGGCAAAGGTCTACAAAGTTGCCTTGCTCGTAAAAAGTAATGGTGCCGTCGGCAAGTCCTTCCAACAAGTCCAATTTATATTCGTCTCCCTTGTTTTCGAAATAAGCGATGGCTTCGCTTTTGGAGATGTCTTTTCGTATGTATTCGCTTTTGTTTCGGGCCAACTCTATCATTTTGGCCTCAATGGTTTCCAATTCGGCGCCTTCAAAAGTCCTGTCGCCGAAGTCAACATCGTAATAAAACCCGTTTTCGATAGAAGGGCCAATACCAAGTTTAACACCCGGATAAAGGGCTTCCAAGGCTTCAGCCATCAAGTGGGCTGATGAATGCCAAAAAGTGGATTTCCCTTCCTTATCATTCCAGGTGAGCAATTGAACGGTGGCATCTTGCTCAATCGGACGGTTTGAGTCCCATATTTCGCCGTTTACCTTTGCCGCCAATACGTTTCTGGCCAAACCCTCGCTGATACCAAGAGCAATTTGTAGTCCTGAAACTCCTTTGTCCATTTCCCTTTCCGAACCATCCGGAAGGGTTATTTTGATTTTTTGATTAGACATTTATGATTTTAATTTTATGAAACATGCCATTCTATACAAACAGATGGCTTACTGAACGCAAATATGCAAATTCATAGGCGGTTTAGAAAGGCTGACCCTAAGAAGATGTTGTTATTTTTTTGTTTTGAGAATCATCAAGACATAATTCTCTGTTTCCTTTCCATAAAAAGCTGCCTCGATGAAATCCTTTCCCTTTCCTTTTTGGTAAGCTTTCCACTCCTCATCTGACATGGTTTGCTTTTTTGCCACCGCTTGATTGTACAAAGCAGGTCCCCGCATGGAAATGGCAACTTCTCCATTGGCTAGATTATGAGACGGATGATAAAAATCAAAGGATTCATCAATATCATTGACGAGCTTGAAATTGATTATTTCAAAAGATTGATTCTGCTTATCAAAAATTGACACATAGGCTTTGTCATTATGATAAACTCTTGTCATCAAAAATTTGGAATTTGAAAATCCAAAAGGAGAGAATGACATTCCTTTGTTATTTTTGAAATATTCAGAGAAATCTTTTCTATCCATTTGGGTTTCCTTTTCAATCATTTCCCTGTGATTCATTTTCAACTCTCTATAATCAAATATAATTTTTGGCTCAAATTGACCACTTTCATACCTGTAAAGAGTATCCAAATATGTCTTCGTAAAGTAAAAACCGTCTGATTCCCCATAAAAATTGTAGGGATCACCCATATTACCAACATAGTTATCAGAATATGGCGTAAAATAATGATGAATCGTTTTGCCAGAATGATCCACTGCTTTCACCAAATGATCAGCTCTCGATCCCGGATAAATAAAAAATAAATTTGAACCGGTATCATAGTGGAAAGTTCTGCCCAGGAAGTCAATTTTAAACTCATTGATAAATCGACCATTTAAGTCGAATTTCATGATTTTAAGCGGTTGGGCCAAAACATAAATAGTATCCTGAACAACATGGATATCAGCAAGCTCTATATACTTTTCAGGTCCTTCTCCAAAACTTCTTATCCTATTTATAAAATTCCCTTGTCGGTCAAATATTTGAATGCTTTTCCCAATCCACCAATCAAATACAAATAATCTATCCTTATAAGCGACCAATTTAGCTATTTCACCAATCTGAGCTTCGGAAATATCATTGTCCTCAAGCAAAACATATTCAATCTCAGGCTCAAAATAATCTGTCAACTTCCCATCTTTCACGGACTCCAAATCAACCTTGATAGCAATGATTCCGTCTTTTTTGGTTACTGTACCTGTTTCTTGTTGACTGGTACAGCCAACAAGAAACAAAAAGAAGATTCCAATGATTTTATTCCCCATATTCAAAACTAAGATTTTAAACTAAATTCCAATCATCCATTCGATACATTTTTATCAAACAACAGTATATTTGTCCAAAGCTTAAATTTCATGTTATACGACATCATCATCATTGGCGGAGGAATAGTTGGACTGGCCACCGGTTTAAAAATCAAACAGCAAAAACCCGAATTGAAGATTGCTCTTTTGGAAAAGGAATCCGATGTAGCGATGCATCAGACCGGAAACAATAGTGGCGTGATCCATTCAGGATTGTATTACAAACCCGGTTCTCTCAAAGCGACCAATTGTATTGATGGATACCATGAACTGATCCGGTTTTGCCAAGAAGAGAACATTCCGTTTGAATTGACGGGGAAAGTTGTTGTGGCCACCAACCAAGAACAAGTACCCTTGTTAAATGGGCTTTTGGAAAGGGGATTGCAAAATGGACTGACAGGCATCCGCTCGATTTCCCTGGATGAGCTCAAGCAACTTGAGCCCTATTGCAGCGGTGTAGCGGCCATTCATGTTCCCCAAACTGGAATCGTGGATTATAAAAAGGTAGCGATTGGGTACAGTGAGAAATTCAAATCCCTTGGAGGAGAAGTGTTTCTATCGCACCGCGTGTTGAAAATCAAAAATTTGAATGCCATTTCTTATGTGGAGACTTCAAAAAAAGAATTTGCCGGAAAACTGGTTATTAATTGCGCGGGGCTTTATTCCGACAAGGTGGCACAAATGAACCAAACGGAAGAATCAGATGTCAAAATCATCCCTTTCAGAGGTGAATATTTTAAGCTTAAAAAAGAAAGGGAATACCTGGTAAAAAACCTGATTTACCCTGTTCCGGATCCAAATTTTCCATTTTTGGGGGTACATTTTACCCGTATGATGAAAGGGGGCGTTGAGGCCGGTCCCAATGCGGTTTTGGCCTTCAAAAGAGAAGGATATAAACGCTCCGATGTCAATTTGAAGGAACTTGCCGAAACCTTGGCTTGGCCTGGATTCCAAAAAGTGGCCGCAAAATACTGGAAAACGGGAATGGGTGAAATTTACAGGTCCTTTTCAAAAGCAGCCTTCACCAAAGCACTACAAGAACTCATCCCGGACATTCAAGAATCGGATCTGGTAGAAGGAGGTGCGGGAGTCCGTGCGCAGGCCTGTGACCGAACCGGCGGACTTTTGGATGATTTCAGCATCCAAGAATCCGAGTTTGCCATCAATGTGCTGAATGCCCCCTCCCCTGCCGCAACGAGTTCTTTGGCTATCGGTGGCACAGTGAGTGCCTTGGCTTTGAAGCGGTTTTAAAAGAAAAGGAAGAATTGACCAACACCTTATAATAAAAAAAGAGAAAATAAACCTTAAAAATCACTAAATGCGCACTAGGAATTCAATTGAAAATTAAATCCATTTTATTGTATCCTTTACACCATTTGTAAGTCTCCATATTGAATTAAAACTTATTTTGGTATGGAAAAATGTATCTGCACAAACTGCGAATGCCAGCAAGGCGAATGTAAAAATTGCAAAGAAAATGACTGCCCTTGTGAAAAATGCACGTGTACGAAATGTGAGTGTTGTTAAACCAGAAATATGAATTGGGTTTCCAAATGGAATCGAAACTGCAAGAAATCAGATGATTGGGAGACTAATTCCTGAATCCAATAGGGTGAAGTCAAAACAATCAACACCTAATTGATTACCCGTGAATTACAATCTTGAATTGAGTTTGTAATGCATAAAACTTGTTAACCACGCGGGTTGGCAACAATGCCAACCCGCGTATTTTCTGAAGAATTATGGAAACTGAGAGATTTTGGAAGGAATACCATCAATCCTTGTATTTTTTGGCCTGAAACGTGTTGGGGATTTAGAGGCCACAAGTGATATACTTCAAAATTCATTTCTCAAAGTGCACCTGCATCGCCATTCCCTCAAAAATACAAAACATGCTAAAGCTTGGGTTTATCAAATCGTGAGAAATGAAATTTCCGATTATTACAATAATATACAACAACAGAAACAAAATTCCGGATTGGAATTTCATCCAGCCAACCAAAACCTATTTCAGGACTATTGCTGTTTCGATAGATTTATGAATGATCTTCCGTTAATTTACAAAAGTCCAATCGAGATTGTCTATTTAATAGGTAAAAAGAAAAAAGAGGCCGCAGATATTTTGGGTATAGGTCTGTCAAATTTGAAAGCCAGAATAAGAAGAGGTAAAGCTCTTCAAAAAATGAATTTTTTAAATTGTTGTAAGTTTAAAATAGATAAGAATGGATATCTGACCGGCGAAGCAAATTGCGGTGTCTGTGGAAAATTATAAATAAAGTTGGAGAATAGTGATAAATTTCAGCAATGAACAAAAACTCAAAAACAACTTCCTGTCAACCCTTGCTCGACTATTTTGTAAATCTGATTCCATTGAACCAGAAAGAAAAAGACATGGTCATGACAAAATTCCATCCGCATTTGTTTTTAAAAAAACAATTCGTTTTGCAACATGGTGGGGTTTGTGAATATTTTGATTTTGTAGTGCAGGGATGCCTCAGGCTTTATAAACTGGATGATAAAGGAGTTTATCATATCCTTCAATTTGCCAATGAGAATTCCTGGATCCTGGATTTGACCAGTTTTCACAAAATAATTCCGGCGGTTTTGAATATTGATGCCTTGGAGGATACTGTAGTATTGCGGATCACCCACCAAGATCTTTTGGACCTATATGACAAAGCCCCAAAATTTGACAAGATATTCAGGGTGCTCTTGGAAAACCATTTCATGCAACAACAAGAGCGGATCGGACAACTGTTCAGTTCTACTGCCGAAGAGCGGTATGAATTATTTCTAAAAACCTATCCCCATCTTCTCAACAGAATTCCCCAAGTGCAGATCGCTTCTTATCTTGGGATTACTCCCGAATTTTTGAGCAGGATTAGAAGCCGTATGGCAAAGGGTGAGCGTTAATCTTAATACAGATCAATATTTTTTCTTAAACTAGGTCATTGGACTGCAGCGGTTACTTGATGTAGCTTTGCATAAATTAAAAGTCCAACACCATGAATACCAAAAAAACACTCCTAAGCATTGCCCTTTTTATTGGGGCTGTGCTGTTTTCTTATGCCCAAAAGTCAGTGGATGAATCAATCCAAGATTGGGAAAGAGCCAAAAACTATACCAAAGAATACTTGGACGCCATGCCTGAATCAGGCTATTCTCTAAAACCCACACCTGAAATCAGGTCATTCGCAGAAGTAATGCTGCATTTGACAGATGCGAATTATGGGTTTACAGCCGGAGCCTTGAGTATAGAAAGCCCGGTGGCATTTGGGGAATCAGATAAAACTGAGGACATCTCAAAAGAAAATGTCACCAAATTGGTTCTGGCAGGATATGACTTTGTTATCGCAAATCTAAAGAAAGTGACTGTTGACCAATTAAATGAAAAGACCACATTGTTTGGGAGCTTTGAAATGCCAAAAAGAACGGCTTTCGACAAACTATTTGAACACCAAACCCACCATAGGGGTCAGACCACTCTCTATTTGAGATTGGCTGGAGTTGTTCCTCCAAATGAAAAATTATTCTAAAAACCGCGATAAAACAATCCCTAAATTGGGTAATACTCAAAATTGACCTAACATGAAAAAGTTACTTGCAATACTTAGTTTGATTTTCTTTTCCCAATTCCCATCAATGGGACAAATTGAAAAAGGAAGCCTCTATATCAATCCTCAATCCGGGAGAGACGACAATTCCGGTGAAAAAGGAAGTCCACTTCAGTCTTTATATGAAGCTGGCCGTCGTATCAATGTTGCCAAAGGGAATGGAGCAATGACAATTTTCCTTTCTAAGGGAATTTATGCACTTGACACCACTGTTCGGTTTCAACCGGAAAACTGGAAATTCACCAAGGATGCCCGGTTGACCATTCGGGCTGAGATCCTACCGGATGATCCTAATTGGGATCATGGAAAAATGCCCGTTTTTATTTCAACCATGGCTTTTAACAATATTCCAGACGACAAATTGGGAGGCGCCTCCAATGGGATACAAATAGAGACCAGCCATGTAACGATACAGGGTTTGAGGATGTTGGGTTCACCGGTCCATGAGCGGCCCGAAGAAGGCATGGTGATCAGAAACTATCCCATTATCCGGGAAGGGAGAGATTTGGATGACCTTCGGGTGACGCAATGCTTGTTTTTGGGAGATATTCATGCGGCACCAAATCACCTTCCTGTTTTGGCGAGTGGACAAGGAGTGGTTGTTGATCATTGTGTCTTTTATGGAGTAAAGGATGCTGTGGTTTTTTGGCATTCCGATCGACCTTCTGAACGCTCCGAAATGCACCACAATCTGATCGTCAATATTTATGGCGCAGCAGTTTGGTCTTGGTCATTGGCGGAGGATTTCAAATATTATAACAATGTAGTGACCCAAGCAGAGGCGTTCTGGATATTGAATAAAGATGAGAAAAACAGCTTCAACTTAGAAAACTCCCTTGTAGTGGGATATAATCATTTGGTCAACAATGGAGGAGGTCCCGCTAATTTGGGGGAAACTTCAGATCCTACCAAACTGAAATCAGGCAAGAATGTAATTATTCAGAGAGAAGGGAGTCTGGAGATTGTCAAGGATCCAACAAGTAAATACTACCTTCATTTAAAGCCGGGATCATTGGGCAGCGAACTTGGAGCGGGATTGTTTTATAAAAAATGATGAATTGCCCTCGGAAAATTATTGTTAGGTTCAAATCCCATGTATTCATTCAGGTCCAATTATTCATCTCCACTATTGGAAAACAGTATCTAAGGACGATTTTGGCTTTAGAATGAACCCTTATTATGCATTACGAACCCAATGCAATAGTATAATTCACTGATAATCATTAGGTGTTGACTGTTTTTAACTTCACCCTATTGGTGCCGGGAATTATTCTCCCAAGAGCCTGATTTTCATGCAGTTTCGACCCCATTTGGAAACCTTTTGCATATTTCGGCTTGAAATAGGGTTGGAATTGAAATTCAAGAAATTAATTATTTAGAATGAAACATCTTCTGTTTTCCCTTGGGCTCCTGATCAGCTTCAGCAGTTTTGGCCAAACGCCAATAGCAAAACCAATGCGGCATTTTATGCAGCAGAATCCATCTTCATCAGGAGCCATATCATATGGTAACAACCCCTCAGCAGGAAGGTATGTCAATGTTGGGGATGCCCAGATTTACTATGAGGTTTATGGAACAGGAGATCCAATCCTGATCCTGCATGGGGGACTATTGGGTTCTACTTTCGAAATGCATCAGTTCATCGACAGCCTTTCCCAAAGTTTCCAGGTGATCGCTATTTCAACCCGAGGTCATGGAAAATCTGAGCTTGGAACCCAACCATTGAGCGTGGAACAAAAAGCAGGAGATATTATGGCTGTTGTAAATGCTGTGACCGATGAGTGCGTAAGCATCATTGGTTTCAGTGATGGCGGTTTTGGTGGATATATGTTTGCGAGCCTATATCCTGAGCGGGTGAAGAAACTGATTGTCATCGGAGCAGGTGAGCAAACCCCCAAATTAAGAAAAATGGAATTTAATGCTGTTGAATTGTTTCAAAATGATCCCGCCTACATGGAGCAACAATTGGCTTTGATGCCTGAACCAAACCGATTGATGGAATTGGGGAATCAAATTGCGGATTTTTACAATTCTACTTCGATAAGCAAAGATATGTTGGAGAAAATTCAGTGTCCGGTCTTGGTTATTGCAGGTGAAAAAGATCGGAATGCATCCTTGGAAACTGTCATCAATGCCTATCGAATGATCCCAAACAGTCAGCTTAGTATCATTCCCAATGGATCGCATGGCGTGTTTTTAGAAAATTTCCCAGCGGTATGGTACAGTTTGGTTCCTTTTCTCAAAACAAAAGGTGAATGAAACACATGATTTAACCCGTTTTATGCATCACGAACTCAATTCAACAGTAAAATTAACTGATGTTCAATTAGCTGTTGATTGTTTTTGACTTCACCCTTTTGGTGTCAGGAATTAGTCTCACATATAGTCTGATTTTCTTGCAGTTTGGATCCCATTTGGAAAATCATATGCAAATTTCCATATAACTTTCTTTAAGTCAACCCCTTTACATTACTTTTTCGGTCTCTTAGAATTCAGGTTAAATTCAATTTTGAAAAAAACTTGTTTGATTTTCGTAATTCATTATTTGCTTGCCGTTATTGGTTCCAATCGCATAACCTTAAATTTGGGATGCTAAAATAACTTACATCATGACAAAACTAAAAATCAACGAACCGGAATCGGGCAGACGCAGCTTTTTAAAAGTCGGTGCAACGTTAAGTGCTGCTTTGCTTGGCGCTCCTTCGATTGCACATGCATTTGATGGAGGTACAAAACAGAAAAACCCTGAAAATGCCAACATCACAAAATTCCGTACACTCGGTACAGGAAAACACAGTCTTGAAGTGACTGCCCTTGGTCTGGGTTGTATGGGTATGAGTTACCATAGAGGCCATATCCCCAATAAAAATGCAAGCATAGCCTTGATGCGCAAAGCGGTAGAAATGGGTGTAACCTTGTTTGATACAGCAGAAGTGTATGGAGCCTATACCAATGAAATATTGGTTGGTGAGGCTATTTCCCAATTTAAAAATGAAATCTCCATTACCACCAAGTTTGGGTTCAATATCGAAAATGGAAGGATGGCTGGACTCAACAGCCGACCAGAGCAAATCCGAAAAGTAGCCGATGAGTCCCTGAAAAGGTTGAAAATCGATGTGATTGACCTTTTCTATCAACATAGACAAGATCCTGACGTTCCTGTCGAAGAGGTTGCCGGTACTGTCAAAGACTTGATACAGGAAGGCAAAGTAAAAAACTTTGGCTTGAGTGAGGTCAACGTGGAGACTATCCGAAAAGCACATTTGGTACAACCCCTTACAGCCATTCAAAGTGAATACCACTTGATGTGGAAAAAGCCTGAAGAGGGTGTTTTGGCTGCTTGCGAGGAGTTGGGAATCGGCTTTGTGCCCTACAGTCCAATGAATAGAGGCTACCTGACAGGAATGCTCAACGGGCAAACCAATTTCTATGCCGCCAACGACAACCGAGCAGGATTGCCTAGATTTCAAAAAGAGGCCATGATAGCCAACTGGCCCATTGTGGAATTTATATCCAATTTTGGTCATGAAAGAGGCCTCACGCCTACTCAGGTAGCCTTGGCATGGCTTATGCATCAAAAACCTTGGATAGTACCGATCCCGGGAACAACCAAAATCGCGCATTTGCAGGAAAATATGGCTGTTGCCGATATTCAGTTTTCTGCCGAAGAAGTGCGTGAAATTAATGATGCAGTATCCAAAATCATAATTTATGGAGATCGGTATACACCTGTTGAGCAAAAACGTGTTGAGAATTGATTTTTCGGCAAGGTATTCTTATGTGAAAATTTCTGTTGGCTTGTCAAATGTTTGATCATTTTGGGCCAAAAAGATTTTCTGAGGATATAGGCAAACCAAGGTATGAGCACTTGGTCATTTAACCCGTGTTTTGCATTACGAACCCAATTCAAGATTGTAATTAATTGATAATCAATTAGATGTTGATCATTTTAACTTCACATTATTGGTGTCAGAAATTAATCTCCTAATAGTCTGATTTTCTTGTAGTTGAACCCTTTTTTTTTTAAACTAAATGCATACTACGGGTTTAAAGGTTCGATCCATTCAGGATGGATTTTTCTGCAAAGTGTAGCTAGAGAAATGCGGCGGAAAATTGGATCAGGTCATGATTCGCAAACTGAAAATCTGGAATCAAGGAACTTGGTTTTCGATCTATAATTGCATATTAAAGCGCTCATTTATATTGATTGTATTGCTTATATTTATATAAGCAATACAATCAACTCCCAAAATGGCCTCATACGAAATCGAAATCATTCTCAATCGGCAATTGGCAGATTGCCTTTCCATCCCGGTTTTTATCACGGATATTTCCGGGAACCTTATTTTCTACAATGAGCCCGCTGAGGAAATCCTGGGTACACGGTTCGGCGAGACCGGCGAAATGAAAGTTGAAACCTGGTCAACAATTTTCAAACCCCTTGATGAAAAAAGAAAACCTTTGCCTCCGGAAGGTCTCCCTCTGGTAAAGACTTTGCAGGACCAACATCCGCACCACAAAGTATTCTGGATTGAGAATTTGAAAGGAAAACTTGAAAAAATTTCGGTAACCTCCTATCCTATTATCGGCCGCATGGGAAAATTTCTTGGTGGAGTGGCTATTTTCTGGGAAACAAAAGACACATGAAGGTTTCCATCAAAGGCGTTCGGGGATCTATTCCCACATCCAGTCCAGAAACCTCCTATTTTGGAGGGAATACTTCATGCGTAACCGTCGTGGAAGATAATTGCTTGCTTATTTTGGATGGTGGTTCTGGAATGCAGAAAGTTATCCTTCCGGATCAGTCAACAAACCGTGTTGATATTTTATTGACTCATCTGCATTTTGATCACATTCAAGGGCTTGGATTTTTTAACCCATTGTTTGAGGCATCGAAAGAAGTGCATATTTGGGCGCCGGTCAGTACCACACAATCTTTACTGTCAAGACTTAGCAAGTTCCTCTCTCCACCTTTGTTTCCGGTATTGATGCGCGATCTCCCATGCCAACTCACTTTGCATGAAATTTCAAACAGTAGTTTTGAAATCGGTCCATTTCAAATTGACTCCCTGTATGTCATCCATCCAGGACCGACTGTTGGATTACGGATCAAGAGCAAAAATTCTGTGTTGGCTTACATTCCTGACCATGAACCTGCCTTGGGTCCCGCTGGGATGATCATGGACAAAAAATGGATTTCAGGATTTGACTTGGTGGACCAAGCGGATTTATTGATCCACGATGCCCAGTTCACCGCAGAGGAATATAAGGGCAAGATTGGATGGGGCCATTCCGGCATGGAAGACGTGATCAAACTTGCAACGTTTGCAGGCGTAAAAAAACTTCTATTTACCCACCATGACCCCTCACGTACCGATGCCCAACTTAAGGAAATCATGATCGGCTTGAAGGAAACCCATTCCGGAGATTTGGACTTTGAATTTGCGCGGGAAGGAATGGAAATAGAATTGGATTGATTTTTAACCCGTTTTTTGCATTAAGAACTCAATTAAATACGGCAATGTACTGATATTCAATTATTAGCTGATTTTTTTTTGACTTCACCCTATTGGTGTCAGGAAAAAGTCTCCCAATAGGCTGATTTTCTTGCAGTTTCGATCTAATTAGGAAACCTAATGCATATTTCGGGTTTAAGGTTTTTAAGGAGTTGAACTTATCTGCACAAAATTCAAAAATATTTAAGAGGAAAAGGTTCTATTCAATAAGGATTTTCTCAAAACTATTGACCAAAAAGTAATGGAGAAAGTAAAAAATTCTTTTCAATAAAAGAAAATATTACAGCCTGCTATTATCTTTAGGATAAAAATAAAATCAAAAGAATGTCTGATTTATCATTCGATCCTTTCGAAAGGCTCAAGAAAAAAACTTTCAATCTTTCTCAATCCAAAAAGCCGGAAGAAATCTTTTTTATGCTAGATTTTGACGACCATGGGGCTTTTATCCAGATCGTAGATGGGAAATTGAAACCTACGAAGGTCATTTATAACAATTACAATGGTGCAGTAAGGGATGCCGTCCGAACCATTAACAATATTGGGGAAAGAAATGATTTTGTGATTGATTGGGAAAAACAATCAGAAACCATCTACCTCGCTGAGAATGATTTTTTGCTCCGACAATTGAAGGATTGCGGTAATTTATTGACCAAAGATGGAGTCCTCATTCATTTCAACAAAGGTGAGGCAAATTTGACACTACAAATTTCTGAATTAGAATCCGGAAAAAGCGGCAGGTTGAGGCTAGAGCATGAAGGCATGATTTCATACGTATCCAAGTTTTTGAATGAAAACCATGTTTTTTCAGAGGATCAGATTTATGAGGTCAAACCACTCGGTGCCAATTTCAATCATCTCCCCTATTTTGTCACCCAATTTGGAAATCAAGATCTGGAAAAATTTATGAGTCTTGCTTGGAGCACATTTGAAAACCTCCAAATACAGTATTTGGATTTCAAGGTAAAGCTATCCAAAGAAACCATCCCTGCATTGCCCAGTCTTATCTTTGAAAAAATCGATGCCGACAATTCCTTGTATTTAAAAGTTTGCCACACGCTTAAAGGTTTTGAAATAGACCTCCTCTCAAAATATGAAATTAGCCATTTAGCCCGCTTGAATGAAATGGAGAAAACCATTTTCATCAATGAAATTTCAGATCAGGACAATTATGATATCATTTCCCAAATCAGCAAAATGCTGGACAAGCATGCAAAGAAAAAAAAATCCCTCATTTATGAAGTGGATGAAAATCTGCTCATTATAGATGAAGAAATTGCCAAGGAATTTATCACCAAGGACCTGCCTTCGCTTTTAGGGAAATTTGAACTCTTTGGCGCTGAAAAATTAAAAGCGTATAAGGTCAGACCCGTATTCCCAAAATTGAAACTTAACTTAAGCTATGGTATCGATTTTCTCGAAGGTGATGCTAGCCTGGATATTGGCGGTGAAAATTTCAGTCTTTTTGATGCCATCAACCAGTTTCGCAAAAATTCATATATCTCCTTAAGCGATGGAACCAGCGCCATCATTCGGGAGGAATACATCAAAAAGCTTGAAAGAATTTTCAAGAAGAAGAAAAACGGTGTCAAGCTTTCATTTTTTGACCTGCCTTTGGTCGAGGAGCTGCTCGAGAGCAATCAGGAGAACCATGTTTTCAACAAATCCAGAGAGGTCTTTGAAGGATTCAATTTACTTCAATCCAAAAAAACAAAGTTACCCAAGGTAAATGCTACACTCCGGCCCTATCAGGAACAGGGTTTCAAGTGGCTCGATTACCTCCATGACCACCAACTGGGAGGCTGCTTGGCAGATGACATGGGTTTGGGCAAAACCCTTCAGGCAATCACCTTACTTTCCAAAATCTATCCAAAGCAAAAACAGCCTTCCATCATCGTGATGCCCAAAAGCTTGCTATTCAACTGGGAAAATGAGTTGGCTAAGTTCAATCCGAATCTCTCTTTTTACACTTTTTATGGAAACAACAGAGATCTTTTGGAAGCCCAAAAACATCAGCTGATCCTCACCACTTATGCCATGGTGAGGAATGAAGTAAAAGGATTAAAGGATGTTCCCTTTTATTATGTGATTCTGGATGAGTCCCAAAACATCAAAAACATCAACACCCAATCAGCCCAATCCGTGATGCTGCTTCAAAGCAAGCACAGATTGGCACTGAGCGGAACACCTATCGAAAACAACCTGAACGAATTGTATTCACTTTTTCGCTTTCTCAATCCTTCCATGTTTGGGTCCGAAAATGATTTCAACCTGCATTACAGTGGCCCCATTCAAAAAAACAATGATAAGGACGCCATCCAGCAACTTCGAAAGAAGATCTATCCCTTCATCTTGAGACGTTTAAAAAAGGATGTTTTAAAAGAACTTCCCGACAAAATGGAACATACCATTTTTGTGGAAATGAGTGAAGACCAGAAAAAATTATATGAACAGCGGCGTCGGTATTTTTTCGAATCCGTCCAAAATCAGATCAAAGATCAGGGCGTCCAGAAGTCACAATTCGTCATCTTACAAGCCCTTAGTGAACTGAGGCAAATCGCTTCCATACCAGAATCCCGAACTGATGGTATGATTATTTCCCCTAAAAGAGAAGTATTGATCGACCAGGTACTGGATGCTGCCGCCAATGGACATAAAATCTTGATCTTTGCCAATTTCATAGCTGCCATAGAAGTCATCGGAGAGGAATTGGAAAAAGCCGGAATAGACTATGTCAGCATGACCGGTGCCACCAGAGACAGACAGGCATTGGTCAATCGGTTTCAAAATGATCCAGAATGTCAGGTGTTTTTGATGACCTTAAAGACTGGCGGCGTAGGTCTCAATCTTACAGCAGCCGATATGGTCTTTATATTTGATCCATGGTGGAACAAGGCCGCCGAAAACCAAGCGATAGACCGCGCCCATCGAATAGGTCAGCAAAATACGGTCATGAGTTATAAGTTGATTACAAAAGGAACAATCGAGGAGAAAATTCTTCTTTTGCAAGAAAAGAAAAGGGCGCTCTTGGAAAGTATCGTTTCCAGCGACAGTGCTTCCATCAAGTCACTCACCGAAAAAGATGTGGAATTTATCCTAGGTTAGATCAAGAAGAAAATGAATATCCCTGATAATTTATTAATTGACATCGATAAAAGCTACACCAAGCTATCTATTGAAACCTTTATCAAAAAACACCTGATCCAATTTTTTTCAAAAAATGAAGAACTGTTCAAAAAAAAGGGAATCAAGCTGGATATATTGACACAAAAGAAGTTGACCAAGCATGATTTCACAGATTTTTTTGCTCAAATCATTTATGACAAAGAAATATTCCTTCGACTGCTCGCCACCCTGCCGAAAACCATCCAAGAAATATTCCACTCTATTTTGTTAGAGGGAGCAAAGTCAAATATTGAGCTATTGCTGGAATTCCCAAAATTGGTTGAGCACCTTAGAATCTATGGCAACCAGATAATCATGAACCCGGAATGCTTTGTGCTGCCTCATAAAGTAGAGCAAAAATCATCCTATTATAATCCTAACGAAACAAAGATTCACTTCTATATCCCAGAAGAACTCAGAAAACATTTTCTCTCCTTTATCCCCATTCCCGATGAATACAAGCTTCAACCTGTAGACGGACCCTTTTTACAAAACCATGTATTCAATGTAGAAAAAGAAATCATTTCCGACCTACCACTTTACATCGCTTACTATCTTCAGGGCGACATCAAATATACCGCCAGTGAAAAGGTTCAACCGGGTTCTATCGCCAAAATGAAAAAAGCCTGTAATATCCGGGAATTTTATGAGGTTGGAGATAAAGAACTTTTGGGTTTAAGGACCACCTTTTTAGCAGACTTTTTACCCTCGCAAAAAAGAACCGATCCACCCCAGGCTGAGGACGTCCCCATTATTCTTGTCGAGATGATGACTTCCTTAATCAATGAAAATAGAATATCTCCTCTTTTCCACTGGCTTCGACATGTCAAAGGAACTGGTTATGTCAAAAACAATTACGAGGATTATACCGTAATCGTCAAACTGCTTAGGAGGATACAAACCCTCCCACCTGGAGAGTGGTTTTCTTATCATAATCTTCATAAGTACCTCAATCTGAACTTCCCAAAGCTTGAGCCTGTAACCCCATCAGTGGCGGTCAATTACCTCTATCTCGATGTTTATGGAAGATATGGTAATGACAAGTTGTTCATCACATCCGAGCTTTTTGATCAAGTGATCAGGGAACCCTTGGTCAAAGCCTTTTTCTTTTTTCTTGCTTCCCTGGGCCTGCTGGAAATCGCTTATGACTATCCACCAGATCAACCATCAGGGATCAACCAAAGCAATAGAAGTTACCTATCTCCTTATGATGGGCTTCAATTTGTAAGGACAACTGACTTGGGTGCTTTTGTTTTGGGACTGAAAAAAGATTACCAAGTCCCTGAGCAAGAAAAAAATTATACCCTGGACCTTCACACAGAGTTCCTACTCATCAGTTACTCGGGAGGGCATAAAATACTGGACATGTTCTTGGAAAAGATCGCCAACAAAAGTGGAGAGCACAGGTATAAGGTAGATTCCACCAGTTTTTTAAAGGACTGTAAAAGCCATGCGGATATCCACAACAAAATTGTACAATTCCACAAGCTCATTGAAGAAAACCCACCTTTGGTTTGGACAGAATTTTTCTTAACGCTCTTGGAAAAATTCGATCCATTACAGGAGGTCAGCAATTACCATGTCTTTAAAATTAAGCCGGACAACAGGGAATTGGCCTCCCTTATCGCCCGGGACGAGATCCTGAAAAAGATCATCATCAAGGCCGAAAACTTTCATTTCCTTGTCAAGGAAAACAACAAGTCCACGCTGAAAAACCGCCTTGCAAGCTTTGGATATTTGATGACTTGATGGGGATGGTTTAGATTTTTCCATAGCTAGAATTGCAAATCCTGTTCATCTGTGGTTCGAGATTGCGAATCTCGAACAGCACGCTTTACCTTTTTATCAGACGTTCGGTCATGATGATATGTCCGATCTTGACCTGAACCATGTACATACCTTGTGCCAGGCCGGTCAAGTCTAAGGTTTGAATAAAGGTCTCTTCCCGGTAAAGATGATCCTCGATGACCAATCGGCCCACGGCATCAAACACTTTTATTTCGACTTCTCCTCCATGATCTAAGTCAACCCTTACATTGGTTAGGTTTTGAGCTGGATTAGGATACAAGTGAAATCTATTCGATCCGATTTCTCTGGAAAGAAGAATTTCCTTGCTAATGGTTTGACCTGCTCGATCCGTACTGAAGACGGTTACTTTCATCTGATCTGCTGGAGGTTCTGTTCCTATCCAAATTAATCTGTTGCCTTTTATTGCCAGACTTGGATTTTCTTGACTGTAAATATGGATATTATCATCCGGATCAATGGTGCTTAGGGTTCCTATAAGGGATCCAACTTGTACATTTTTGGCAATCACTTGATTATTTAGCTCAATATCGAGGGCTTTTGGTTTGTCTTGAACAAGAATACTGAATGGAATAATATTTTTCCCCAACTCGTCCAACTCTAGTTTGTTAGCCAATGCAACCGCGTAGAATCCCGGTTGGAGTGGATTATAATCACTTTGTTTTATCTCCATTTCTTGAAGCACTTCCTTATCCAATCCAAGGAATTCTTCTTGAACCCTTGATAAGGATGTATTCCATGGAACCTGTATGCGGGAGCCATCCTCAATTTCCTCCATCCTAAAATTAAAGAGTGATTTAAATTTCAGTAGCCGTAGCCTGATTGTTAAACTTCTCTGTGATGTATTTCCAGCTGGGTCTACCGCAATAAACATTACTTGAATATTTCCAGACTTAGAAAATTTAGCTCCTGGAGCTGGGAATTGTTTTAAATCATAGCCACAGTTGTCCTCAGCTATAGCCAAAAATCTAAGGTCAGGCATTGTATAAGATTTCCCTTTTAAGACAATCCAAGGATAAGATGATCTTAACAATCTAAGCGTTGGTCTAATATTGTCTACTACATTTACCTTTATTTCTTTTGATTCCTTGAGACCAAATCCATCCGAAGCGGTTATCAAAACCTTGTTCAATCCGATATTGGTGCAATCAAATATCGATTTATCCAGCTTCAAGGTTATAGGACCACATTTGCTGGTTGTAGCAAGGTTAATTTGGCTAAGCGTTAGCATGGCTTCACCTGTAGCATTCAAATGCAGCGTAATATATTCTTTGATTTCCCAATCTACAGAACATACCTTACCAATAATTGTAACCAATTGGACTGCCGAAGAAACATTTCCATTTTCATCTTCTGCCGTCCATATTACCGATGTTGTTCCTATTCCAAAGCTTGTTGGTGCATTATTTCCGATTTTAACCGTACTGCAGTTATCTGTAGCCACTGCTAATCCCAAATCTATTTCAGAAATAGTCACTTGACCTGCCTCTAAAGTAATTAGTAGGTTTTCAGGTGCTTGAATTTCGGGAACAGTGGTATCCTTCACGAATACGGTTTGCTCCTGGGTTGTGGTATTTCCATTGCCATCGTTGTAAGTCCAGAGAATCGTATAAGTCCCCTGCGCGCTGTAGGTCAGCGGATTTTCTGTCGTTCCAGTGATGGATCCTTTGCAATTGTCTGCGGCAGTTGGTGCAGTGACTGTCGCTGAACACTGGCAATTGATTACTGGCAATTGAGCCAAAATCGGAACCGGTGCAGTGGTATCCTCCACGATTATGGTTTGCTCTTGGGTCGTAGTATTTCCATTGCCATTGTTGAAAGTCCACAGAATCGTATAAGCTCCCTGCGCGCTGTAGGTAAGCAGATTTTCTGTCGTTCCAGTGATGGATCCTTTGCAATTGTCAACAGCAGTTGGTGCCGTGACTGTTGCTGAACACTGGCCACTGATCACTGGCAACGCAGTCAAAGTCGGAACCGGTGCAGTGGTATCCTCCACGATTATGGTTTGCTCTTGATTAGTAGTATTTCCATTTCCATCGTCATAGGTCCAGAGAATCTTATATGTTCCCTGCTCGCTATAGGTAAGCGGATTTTCTGTCGTTCCGGTGATTGTTCCTTTGCAATTGTCTGCGGCAGTTGGAGCAGTTACTGTTGCTGAACACTGACCACTGATCACCGGCAACACAGTCAAAGTAGGAACCGGAACAGTGGTATCCTCCACGATTATGGTTTGCTCTTGGATTGTGGTGTTTCCATTGCCATCCTCGTAGGTCCAGATAATCTTATAAGTTCCCTGCTCGCTGTAGGTCAGCGGATTTTCTGTCGTTCCGGTGATTGTTCCTCTACAATTGTCTGCGGCAGTTGGTGCAGTTACTGTTGCTGAGCATTGACCACTGATCACTAGCAAGTTAGTTATGGTAGGAACCGGAGCAATGGTATCTTTCACAATTACGGCTTGCTCTTGAGTCGTAGTATTTCCATTGCCATCGTTGAAAGTCCAGATAATCCTATAAGTTCCCTGGTCGCTGTAGGTCAGCGGATTTTCTGTCGTGCCAGTAATCGTGCCCACGCAGTTATCTAAGGCCGTTGGATGATTGACCGTAGCTGAACACTGGCCTGTGATCACGGGCAACTCAGCTATGGACGGAACCGGTGCAGTGGTATCATCAATTATAATATTCTGGGTCTGAGAACTTGTATTTCCCGCTTCATCGGTGTAAATCCAAATGATGGTGATAGGCCCTTGGAGTGTAATCGGAAAAATGCTCCGATTGGTTGTCCCCTGAACGGTCCCATCTACATTGTCGGTGGCAGTAGGAATGATGACCTGATCATATAAAACATCGCATTGGAAATTGAGATCAGGAAGAATTTCAATGCTTGGCATCGGTTTTTCAGAATCTGATACCCAATCCCCGTAAAGTCTGGCTATCCTTCCCCGACTCACACCTTGATATTCAGTGAATTCTCCTGCTATCAAAATCTTCCCGTTGGGTTGAATGGCGAAATCGTGAATTTGGGTAGATGCCCCTGTCATCTGATTAAGTTTTCCTCCTGAGGGTCCTACACCTGGATCAAAAGAATAATCTAAGTGGCCATTTTCATTCAATCTCGCTATAAAATTTCTCGGTGTATTCGTGTAACTGGTAAACTCTCCTCCGATCAAAATCTTCCCGTCAGGCTGAAGTGCGAGTGCGCTAACTTGGCGCATTAAGCCTGCGTATGAAAAAGTTAAATCCATACTACCATCCGCATTTAGCCTCCTAATATGGTTGCTAAAAGTACCACTGAAAGAGGTGAAATCTCCTCCAAGCAAGATCTTTCCTCCGGGCTGAAGGACGATTTTCCAAATCCAGCCTAATATTTCATTACTGGGGTTAAAAGAAGCATCGAGACTACCATCAACATTCAAGCGGGCGACTGCTTTACTCGTAATGCCGTTGAATTGGGCAAAATCTCCTCCTATCAAGATCTTTCCGTCTGACTGCAGGGCGATGCTTAAAACATTAGCGTAATTATCAGCTCCTGCCATTAAACCATAGGCTACCCCCGTTCCTGGATTAAAAGTGGTATCAAGGCTGCCGTTAGCATTGAGCCTGGCTATTCCGTTAAGAGCGGTTCCGTTGTAAGAAGTATAGGCTCCTCCTACCATAATCTTCCCGTCCGGCAGCAGGGCAATAGCCCAAACTGTGCTGTTGGCCCCCGATCCCGGATTAAATGAGGTATCCAAGCTACCGTCAGCATTCAACCGGGCAATTCGATTATAAGATTTTCCGTTGAAGGAAGTAAATTCTCCAGCTATCAAAATCTTTCCGTCTGGCTGAAGTGCAATGCTATTCACTGTATTGTTTGCTCCTGTGCCTGGGTCAAAGAAGGAATCAAGGCTACCATCGGCATGCAAGCGGGCAATTCGGTTTATAGATGTTCCGTTATAGGAAATAAATTCTCCTCCTATCAAAACCTTCCCGTCTGGCTGAAGTGCAATAGACCTAACCCTGCTACTTGCCCCATTATCGGTGGTAAGGCTACCGTCCGTATTTAGTCTTGCTACATATTTAATCGGTGTACTGTCATAGAGGGTAAATTCTCCTCCTATTAAAATCTTTCCATTTGCTTGCAGGGAGATGGTAATTACTTGACTGAATGCCCCCGTATTTGAGGAAATTATGCCGCCGGATACTCCCAAACCTGGATTAAAAGAGGTGTCCAAATTGCCATCGGCATTTAATCTGGTGACGCCTCCCTGATATGTTTCGTTATAGTAGTTGAAATCTCCTCCTATCAAAATCTTTCCGTCTGCCTGAAGTTTAAGGGTTCTAACTTGGCTGTCTGTTCCGGTGCCGGGATTAAATGAGGCATCCAAGCTTCCATCTGTATTGAGTCGTGCAACATTGTTTCTTAAGGTTCCCGAATAGGAATGAAAAAATCCTCCTATTAAAATCTTTCCGTCTGGCTGAAATGCCGTGGACCAAACAAAGCCAGATGCCCCAGTGCCTGGATTAAAAGAGGTATCTAGGCTGCCTTCGGCATTCAACCTGGCAATTCCTCTTCTCGAAATGCCGTTATAAGTGCTGAAATTTCCTCCTATTAAAATCTTCCCATCTGCCTGTGGTGTGATGGTCAAAACTATGCCGTAATATTCATTCGTATTGGGATCAATAACGCCAAAGTCTACCCCTGTTCCGGGATCAAATGAGTTATCCAGACTTCCGTTCGCATTGAGTCGGGCAATTCCGTTAATAGATGTCCCATTGTAGGACGTAAAAGCACCACCTATCAAAATCCTGCCGTCCGGTAGCAAAGCAATGGTCCAAACTGTGCTGTTAGCCCCCGTTCCGGGATTAAAAGTGGTGTCCAGACTTCCATCCTCATTTAACCGGGTAAGTCCGTTAGTGAAAAATCCTCCAATTAAAATCTTGCCATCAGGTTGAATAGCAATGGTCAAAACTGCGCTGTTAGCTCCGGTAAATTTAAAAGAGGTATCAAGGCTACCATCGGCATTCAACCGGGCAATTCGACTAATATCTGTTCCGTTGTAGGAGGTGAATAATCCTCCTATCAAAATCTTCCCATCTGGTTGAATTGCGGAGGCATATACTGTGCTGTTTGGTCCTTCTCCATAAATCACTGCATCAGCATTAAAGCTCAGGTCAAGGTCAGCAGGGTTTTGGGCGTGGAGACCTGAAATACTTAAAAGCAATCCTGTCAATATAAGTAGAAATCGTTTCATGGCTCCGTGTGATTAAGAAAGCAGGCATTTCAGTTTGTAAAACAAAGAATCGCTATTTTTTATAATTTGAAGACGCTTGAGGCAAAAGCAAAATAAGTATTCAGCATGTTTGGGAGAGACATTGAAATGGGTTATATATTTCAAATCCTACCCCTAATCATGATATGTTTTATGCCTTTATTCTTCACTAAAGGAACTCAAAGGAATGTTTAAAACCAATGATTTAAATCATGTAAACACCTGTTAAAAGGACTAAATCCAAGCATTTTTCCTGAAAACCATTTTCTTATTTCGATTATCTATTTCGATCTGGTTTGAGAAGGAATTTTATTTTTAAAGGGGCAGAAAGATTGGGACAAAGTTATTCGGTGACCAGGATTGAAAATCCTGATTATCTGTAGTTCGAGATTATAAATCTCAAACAGCAGAAATCTCGAACAGCAGAAAAAAGGGCAGCGCCGTGATCTCTTCGTAGCACCAAATAAATCGGTTTTCCATGGGTTTCACCCATGGCTATTGAGAGGTTTGACCCCGTTGGGGTCGGGTATTTGGACAAATGTTCGCATTATCGATAAGACCACGAAGTGGTCAAACCTTTCAATAGCCCCCGGCGAAACCGGGGGTTTTGATGATCAGCGTATCGCATGGACAACACCGAATGGGGTTGAACCTTTTGACTACAGAATGGGAAATATCGGGATTGAAAAAAGTTCGACACCCTTCGGGGTCACGGGGATTTCCGGGATCGGTTTTCCACGGGTTTTACCCATGGCTATTGAGAGGTTTGACCCCGTTGGGGTCGGGAAATCAAAACATGTTTATGGTACCGCGACCACGGAGTGGTCAAACCTTTCAGTAGCCCCCGGCGAAACCGGGGGTTTTGATGAACATCGTATGGTATGGACAACCCCGAATGGGGTTGAACCCATATCTTAACATTTGCCTAATATAATCCTAAAGCATGTATTTGGGATCGAATTGGATTTCGTGTTTTTCCAACAAGGCCTGATATTCCTCTAAAAATGTGACTTTTTTGTGATGCTCTTCTTGGTTTTTGATATAATTCATCAAACCTTCTTTGGCTTTGATGCTTTCCGAAAAGGCACCATATCCATACTGCCAGCCCTTGAATTTTGGGAAAATTCCTTCCCTTGAAATAAAGTCGCTAGAGGCGAGTTTGATATCCTTTACAAGGGATGACACCGACAGAGATGGGTGGACATGAGACAAAATATGAATATGATCTTCCACTCCGTTGATCCGATATAGATGGCATTTTTTGTTGGTGAGCATGTTGTGGACGTAAGCAAATAACCTCTTTTTTTCTTCGTGCCGAAGTGTTGCTTCCCGATTCTTTGTGGAAAAAACGATGTGGTAAAGGATCTGTGTGTAAGTACTCATGGTGGTTTATGTTGAAAAGTAAAATATAAAGGAAATTAGTTAATATTTCTGAAGGAAAAAAGTTCGACCCTTCGGGGTCGATGGGGATTTTTGGGATTGGTTGTCCATGGGTTTTACCCATGGCTACTGAAAGGTTTGACCCCGTTGGGATCGGGTATTTGGACATGGTTGTGATGACCTTAGACTAATATTTAGGTGATATTCATGACCATAAATGATCGATATCTATGATCACAAAATATTCGACAATCCCTACCACGGAGTGGTCAAACCTTTAAATAGCCCCCGGCGAAACCGGGGGTTTTGTTGAACATCGTATGGTATGGACAACCCCGAATGGGGTTGAACTTTTTGTCCACGGAGTGGGAAATATCGGGACGGGAAAGTTCGACACCCTTCGGGGTCGGTGGGGATTTTTGGGATCGGTTGTCCATGGGTTTTACCCATGGCTATTGAAAGGTTTGACCCCGTTGGGGTCGGGTATTTGGACATGATTGTGATGACCTTTGACTAATATTTAGGCGATATTCATAACCATAAATGATCGATATTCATGATCACAAAATATTCGATAATCCCGACCACGGAGTGGTCAAACTTTTCAGTAGCCCCCGGCGAAACCGGGGGATTTGATGAATATCGTATGAAATGGACAACCCCGAATGGGGTTGAACTTTTTGTCCACGGAATGGGAAATATCGGGATGGGAAAGTTCGACACCCTTCGGGGTCGGTGGGGGTTTTTGATATTGGTTTTCCATGGGTTTTACCCATGGCTACTGAGAGGTTTGACCCCATTGGGGTCTGGTATTTGGACATGGTTGTGATGACCTTAGACTAATATTTAGGCGATATTCATGACCATAAATGATCGATATTCATGATCACAGAATATTCGACAATCCCGACCACGGAGTGGTCAAACCTTTCAATAGCCCCCGGCGAAACCGGGGGTTTTGTTGAACATCGTATCGCATGGACAACCCCGAATGGGGTTGAACTTTAGGTAAAGATTTAGTAAAACTTATACATTCAAATAAGTAATCGGATTAACAGCCCCTTTTTTGAAAAAATGGCGCACTGACTGTCCTATATATTGATTTCTGATGAATTCTTGGGCCAATCTTCCTTCAAATTCATAACGGTGAGACAGACCTTCCTTAAGATTGACTTTTGCTCCTTCCTGATAGCTTGGTAAGACAGGTAAACTTACCGCGGGATGCCAAGAAATAATTTCATAGACTTCCATTATTTCGCCTTTATAAACAGCAAATGCATACAAGGCCTTCTTTGCTCTTTCTGGATTGATTTTCCATTTGCTTCGGGTACATTCGTAAAGTTCCTCCTTACTCATGGAGGATTTATATGCCCGATTGATTCGGATCAAAATGGAAGGATATGGAATTTGGATCATCTGAGGGTTGATTTTAAAGAAGTATAAATTCTAATATATTTTATGAAGGAGTTGAAAACTAAATTGAGGCAAACGCTTATTTTACACCCTGATGAGCCATCCTCACTATTCTATTTCCGGCTAACTAAGGTCCGATCTTCCTGATTGTAAAAAAACAGCTTATCCACGTCCTTTCGATATTTGGCCAAATTAGCAAGATGCTGTACCGGTTTCTGAAATGCCTGAATGGGAATAATGTAAAGAGAATTAGGAGCTGATGGCTTGCCTCCGATACCTAAGGCGATAAAGACTGGATTGCCGGTTTTGTCCTCAAATTCCTGATACCGCTTCAACTGAGCTGGACTTGCAAACTGGACAAACGGGGAAGTAGGCTCACTTCTCCACTTACATTCCACAGACAACGGATAGACTTTTCCTGCTAATTTTAAAGAAAGTTGGATATCAGGATGCATGTTTGACTCAGCAAATTGACCATCAATAAACTTATCACTGGCCCAGTTCTGGATGGTAAAGTACTTTTTATCGAATTTGGCTACGATAAACTTCTCAAAATCATATCCTGCTTTTTGATTTTTATCGATCAACTCGGTTTCTGAATCCTCGGTAGAATCGGCAAGATCCTGTTTGATTTGGTCAAGGACCAAATCGGGGTTTTCACCTGCTAGGCCCGCATATTTCCGAATACTTTTTTCCTCATTTGGGGTAATCACTCCATCTGCTATGGCAGTAGCGATCACAAGTGAAAGAGAATCCAAAGCAATTTGCTTCGAATCAGAAGAAATGACTAACTCAGATTTTTCAGGAAAAACAACTACCTGAGCGATTTCAGCCTTTTGAGATTCAGGAGTTTTGGTCAACACCCAAATCCCACCAAGTAGAAAACTCATTCCGATACCTATTAATATGATTCCTAACATTTTTGACATTGAGTAATTTATATAAGTTTTTGGGGCGTATCCAATCGTTTATCAAATAGATTTATAAATTTTTTAATGGTAAAAATAAGCTTAAGGTTAAATCAAAGCGTAGGATCAAGTGCTTTTTCCAAGAATTTTATTGTGTTTTCAAATTTAATTTGAGTAAATGGATCAAGTGGTCCTTTTTTATAATTGTTGAAATTCTCAAAAATTGATTCCTTTTTATTTTTAAATGATTCCATATTTAATGTTCCATCCACTAACCTTAATGCAAACTCATTTTCAAAAAATATTCCGCGTTTATAGGGAATATTATACTTTATAGCATAACTATCTAAAAATATGTCTGGGTTTTCACCTAAATTAACGATTTGATCTAAAATAGATTGATCAATTACTGTTCCAGCCCAATCTTGAGACTCAGCCTTTTCATAAGCGTTTATAAGACCTTTTCCGTAGATAGAATTAATATTGTAAATGAAGTTTTTCTCATTTTTATGTGAAAAATTTGGTGATTCAATTTCTCCCCAAACTATTGATCCTCTAACAGGAAAGAAAAAAATATTTGTTTTCCAATTGAACAAATGCCCTACTTTTAATATTTCAATTAATGATTCTAAGGAATCATCATTCGTCCAATAAACAATTGTATCTGAGAAATTTATACAATTAATTTTAGCTTTATTTAAATCAGCAATTGCAGCACCACTTTTTGCTATAACTATCTCATCATTTGTAAGTGCTTGTTCAATATCTCTCCATCTATGTTCCATCCCCCTTTTTTGCTCATATAATTCATTATTTTCGATGAATTTTCTAAATCCTAAATAATCAAAGTATGCTATAAATTTTTTCATAATTTTTTAATTAATATTCATCAATCCTATAATTTTCTTTTATAACCTCGCCCATACTTTACATAAAAAAAAAATATTTAATTTTTACAAGAATTAATTACTCATAAGTAATTAGGAAGATATTTTAAAAGAATTTTAAGTTTTTGAATTTTGATGCTAGAAAGATGCGTTTTAATTCTTTTTTCATTATCTAAAAAACCATTATTCAAATAAACCTCAGTCCTTTCACCATTATAAGCGGTCATTTGAGATGCATTTATACTAGCATCGTTGTAAGGCACTGATAAAGGAAATAATAATCCAGTGGAAACAAAATCTTTCGTGAATTTTAAACCTCCATGTGTATATGATCCATTTAATTTTATTTTATTTACAGCATTGTTTATAAAATTCATTATAATTTGCTCTGTTAAAATTTCTTCCAAAATTAAATAAAGATTATTTATCCCTTCTTGAATTTTTGAATTTGACTTAAAGGTTGCTGAACTGTCAATTATCAAAGAGTTATTTTTTGTGATCAACATCAAAGATGCATAAGTTGAAAAATGAACAACGGAGACATCAAGTTCCCAATCTTGGATTTCCTTTAAAAGAATTTTTTCTTTTTTATATTGGATATAATCACTTGAAACAAGAATCTCATTTCCCAAAACGTTAAATCTTTTCATTTTCTTAAATTTTTTTTAGCTTCCATTCGTCTTCTTTCCTTTTCCTCATTTTTGAGATTTTGAGAATAAAAATACTTCCCAACTATCAGAATTAATACAATTACACCTAATACAACCATTTTACATTTAAATTTTGATGAAATAATTTTTATTATAATATAAGGATGCTCTATTTTTCTATAATTTAAAATTATACCCAGCAATATAACTAAGCTAAATTCCTTGGGTGCAGGAAATTTATAAATTATTTATTGACAAAATTCTTTAAGAAGTTCATATGCTTTTTCACTTCCTAAATCACCAGCTCTTCTCCAATCGGAACAAGCAACAGTGAAATTTCCAATTTGGTATTCATTCATTCCTTTATATAGATTACCTTCTTCATTTCTATCATTTATTTTTATTAAATCTTTAAAATCACGAAGAGAGGAAATATAATTTTTTAAAGCATAGTGGCATTTTCCTCTAATTAAATAAATATCTGTTTGGGATATGTCAGTAACATCTAACCTAAAGGGTGAAGATTTTATAAAGCAATATGTCCACGATTTATCAAAATCCAAAACTGCCCCCTTTAAATCATTTAATTTTATTTTTAAAATTCCTCTATGGTAATAACCATAATCGGATGGTTTAACTTCAATAGAAATAGTCAGATCAGAAATTGCCCCCATTTCATCAGAGTTATTCAACTTAACCATAGATCTGTATAAAAATAGTTTAGCTTGTAAATCTTTATTACATTCATACTTAAAAATAAGATTTGTATAATAATTTTCATCGTCAACAGAACTAGGAAATAATATAGCTTCACCACTCATGTTTCCACATGGATCCATATTTTGTGAATAAGAAGACCCCACTAAAAACAGATGAATAAATAAATTCAGAAATAATAGCTTTTGATACAATGTATTTTATATTTTAATGTTAAAATAATTTATTTCACACTTCTTATTTCAGTGATTCTTGTTATTATCAATGTCATTATCCTTTTCATTCAGATCTTGTTTAGATAGAAATTTTATTATCTTATCATTAAGATTTTGCACCTCTTTAATTTTTATACCTTCAATGACAGTAACTTCGCAGTCTCTTTTTCCATCATTATTTTCAAAATATAGTTTTCCATTTTTATCGATTTTATAAAGGTTAATTTTAGGATGATTTGAATCATATAAGATTGCAACAATATTATTGTCTTCCAATTCGAAAACTGAAAACATTGAATCTCCAATTTTCTGAGTGAATACTTCTTTAGCTATAACTTTCATTTTATAGTAGATTAAATTTTATTAATTGTTTTTCAAGTCATTGTCAATAATATTTCCCACCCCATCAATCTCCACCATCACCCTCTCCGTCTCAACCAACACCTTAATAATCTTCTGATAATGCATAATATCTTCAAAGTCTAGGGTTCGGCCTTTGCGGTCTTTGAGCCATTTTTGGGCGGGTTGGTAGCCGCCGATGTGGAAGGTCCAGGCGATTTGGGGGACGGAGTCGAAGTATTGTTCGGCGTTGATGTAGACTTTTCCGTCTTCATATTTGATCTTCTCTACCTCATTTTCGCCTGATATGGGGTATTGGGTGATCAGCTGACTGGAACTTGGGCTTTCCATCAGGTGTAGCTGTCGGAGTTCTCCGCCCAAGGCGACCAACTTCCAGAAGGTTTCCGCATCTGTCGGGTATGGTACCCGCGGGAAGTCAATCTTCAAAAACTCCTTGTAGGTCTCCCGATAGGTAGGTGAATGCAACACGGCATAGATGTAATCCAACAAATCAATCGGGGCGAAACTCTGCCGATATTCGGGCATCACTTCTCCACTTTCGGCAAAGCAAACTTCCACTTCTTCTACCTTCTCTGGTACAAAAGTCAATTTCAAACCCTTGACTATCTGATCCACGATTTCTGGATTTAAATTGGGGGTGCGGGATTTGGTTGAACTTAAACTTAACTGACCGGAAGATTCTGGATAGAGGTAGAGGGGAAATACTGTTCCAGTATCTAAAGAGGAAACAATATCCTTCCCTATAATACTTTTTGTTAACCAATAAGCTCCTTGTTCTCCATTTCTTGATTGTCTCATTGCGATAAGTCCCAAATTATCCTTTTCAATAAATTGTTTCATTACGGACTCTCTCCCTCTATCGATCAATTTTAATTCATAATAACAAATTCTTTTATCAAAAACTCTATAATCTATAATTGTCAACTTTTTCTCTTCAAATACAATTGATCTTCTAGCCAAATCAGGCTGAAAATTACTTGATTTTTTCAAAGAATATTTTTTAATAACTTCCTCATCATTAACTCTTAAGTCTAAAAATTCTTTTAATCTATTTACTCTGTCATTTTTTTTAAACTCAATCACAAAATGATCACGATGTGTTTTGATTCCCCCTGAATTTGTTTTGAAAATTTTTGACAATTCAAAATAACTATCATAAGTACTTTCTCCAGAAAAATCCTTTATTGTGAAATAAAAATGTGGTGATTCTAAATCAAGCTCCTTCCACTTTATTTTTGACAAACTTCCTTCATTTAAAAAGGAATATTTTTGTATTCTTTTTCCAAAAATTTCAGAATAAAACACTTTACCTACTTTCTCATTACTCTTGTGTTTTCTTTTTATAAATAAATTTATACTAACACCTTGTTGAATATCAAATACATTTTCATCTTTTGAGCCATCTAATGCTGTTTCTTTTTTCTTTGAATTCCCATGCAAATCGATGATGTAAATTTTATCAAAAGTCTCTAAGAGATTCTTCCGCATTTGTCGATGGATTATTCCATCCAAGAAACTATTATTGGTAATAAATGCTAAAATTCCAGATCCATTTTTTTCTATAAAATGCTGTCCATATCGTATGAATTTGATGTAGTCGTCAGAAAGTGGTTGGATATTTCGCTCATTGAGATCCTTCTTATAATCCGCAACCAAGTTTTCTATCCACTTTCCCTTATTTGTACTACTAACCGAATAAGGCGGATTTCCCGCCACTATCATCACAGGTGCATCCCGTTTGATTTGATTGGCTTCTGTCGCCTCTGTCGAGAGCCAGTTGGCAAAGAGGGTTCCGCTATCCTTGTGGTGTTCCTCCAGGGAGTTGGTCAAATAGATGCGGAAGCGTTGGTTTTTGGTTCCGGTATAGCCTGTCTGCTTGAGCAGCATGTCCAGCTTGAGATGGGCCATAGCGTAGGAAGCCATCAGGAGTTCGAAGCCGTTGATGCGGGGAAGCAGGTGATTTTCCACATAGCTGTTCCAGAGACCCTGCTGCCCTTTCATCTTGTCATAGATCTGCTGGATCGCCTCCGCCACAAAAGTTCCCGTCCCCGTGGCCGGATCGAGAAATTGGACCCGATGCACTTCCTGTTCGAATTCCCGCATGCCTCCCGCGAATCGCTTGTCATGGGTCGGGATGGGGATTTTGATCTTGGTCTTGGAAGTATCGGCCAAACCCATTGGCAAGTCAAATTCCGTCTGCAGGATCTCATCCACGGCACGGATGATAAAGTTCACCACCGGTTGGGGCGTGTACCAGACCCCACGCTGCTTGCGAAGCTTGGGATCGTATTGGGTCAGGAAGTCCTCGTAAAAGTGGATGATGGGATCTTCCATTTTGGTGGCCTTACCAAAGTTCTTGAGGATGGCATTCACGTCAGCCGCGCGGAAGATATCCGCCAGTGCATCCACAATCCAGGTGATCCGTTCGTCGAGGTCATAGCCCGCGATGTATTGAAAGAGCTTTCGCAGAAATGGATTTGACTTCGGAATCAATTCGGCCGCTTCCTGTCTGCTAAAGGTATCCAAGGAAGTATCGTATAGCCTAGCCGCAAACATCCCGCAGGCGATGGTCTGGGCATAGACATCGGAAAATTGCTTGGGCGTAATGTCGTGAATGAGGATTTCCTGAAAAGCCGTCAGTTGGTCCTTCAAGGTGGAATTGTCCTGATTTTCCACGTCGCTTTCGAGTGCGGCCTCGATCACATTGGCAAGAAGACGGGCTTTGCCCGCCATCATCTCGGCGAGCTTTTTGGAACTCTTGATCGTCTGCCCGATATGCGTGGTGAATTCCTTGATCAGGAGTTCGAAGGCTGGAAAATTCTCCGGAAGCGGAAGGATTTTGCCCTGATCGATGACGCCGATTCGAATGGAAGTGGCCAGTTCGCCATTGCGGTAATAAACAAACTCCAGGTAGTCGGTAAAGATCAGGTTTTCCAGAGAAGCCTTGTATCTGTCAAACTGCTCCTTGTTTCCGTTCTTTTTTGCTCCAATCAAATCAAGATCTCCGATGTCTTTGGCCTCGATATAACCGACTGGGATTCCTTTTTTGTTGGTCAAAATGTAATCTGGAGCACCGCAGGCCTGACGTTTGGGTTCGTTGGTGGCGCTGGTATCGGGAACAAGCGATTCAAGTAAGTGTTGAAGATCACCTCTAAAGGTATGTTCAGTTCCATTACCAAGACGGAAACGCTTATTAAGATTTTCCAGATAACTATTGATCAGTACACTCATTTAAATAATCTTCAAAAAGGATGAAAGGGAAGGGAAACAAAAAATATCATGGACGGGTATTTTGCCAATTTTTTGTTTTTGGCCATTTATCACCAATAACTAACAAAATATGGACATACGCAAACTTACCTGACTTAGGTAAATTAATTATTTAAAAATCAGTTCATTATTTTATTATGGCCTTGCGAAGAGGAAAGACAAGATAAGTCCGTGATTTGACAAAAAAATATTCAAGCCCTTGAGGCATTCATCCCAAAAAAACAGGAATTGAGCGGGGTTCTGGTTCCGACGCTTATCCTATTTGAAGTAGAAACTTGCCCGTTTGCTGAAAGTCATATTTTGCACTCTTGTTCACCACTGTTCAGGATTTTATTCCAGATCTTACCATTTGATTTTATGTTTTTTGCAGAAAACATTTTATGCTTTTGTTTTGCGGATAAAACAAAATGGAAAGCCTTTTTGAACTCTCCACCTTGTTTGAAAAAGCGGGGGAATGCTGGGGATTTTTTTGGGAATTGAAATTTGGGAAAAACGAGTATTGGGCTGTTGAAACTGCAGGAAAATCAGACCAATTGAAGTAGCAGAATAGGTAATCAAAAAACAGTAAACAAAGAATGATTATTGGGCAATTCCAAGCAGGAATGAAATTGGAAAAACGGGTTTAATCAGCAATTCCTAGATTCCCGTTTTTGAAAAGCTTAAATTAAAGGTCTGTTTTCCAAGATGCCCAAAGCATGAAGAAGAGCTATTGATGAACTTATGGCTGCTTCATTTACAATGTGTTTGATTTTCGTAACACATTGTTTGAAAGCAGTAATGAAATTACTTTAAAAAAACCGTCTTTTACCCATTCTTAAAAATAGACAATACCATGGCAAAATTCAATCTGAATATCAACGATAAATCCAAAGAGGTAGAGGTAGATGCCGCTACTCCCCTTTTATGGGTGTTGCGGGACCATTTAAATTTAACTGGAACCAAATATGGCTGCGGGATAGCAGCTTGCGGTGCATGCACCGTTCATTTAGATGGGGTGGCCGTGCGCTCCTGCCAAATGCCGGTATCAAACATAGAAAATCAAAAAATCACAACGATCGAAGGACTCTCTGAAAATGGAGACCATCCGGTTCAGAAAGCCTGGTTGGAACATGACGTACCGCAATGCGGATATTGTCAATCTGGGCAGATCATGACTGCTGTCGCTTTTTTGAAAGAAAACCCAAATCCGAGTGATCCAGAAATCGAGAATGCGATGAACGGAAATATTTGCCGCTGCGGCACTTATCTCCGGATCAAAGCTGCTGTCAAAACAGCTGCAAATTCTTAAGCACATTTAACCCACAAAGACATGTCAATCGAAAAAACATCCATAAACAGACGCTCTTTTCTGAAGGTTTCTGCCCTTGCAGGTGGAGGAATGGTCCTTAGCTTTAGTTGGCTGGCGGGTTGTAAACCCACACCAAAAGAAGTGTTGAGCATGCCCAAGGAATGGTTTGAACTCAATAGCTATATCAAAATCGGAGAAAACGGAGCTGTCACACTTTTCTCTCCCAATCCGGAATTTGGCTCCAATGTCAAAACCTCCATGCCGATGATCTTGGCAGATGAATTGGACATTGACTGGAAAAATGTATTTGTCGAGCAGGCAGATTTCTATCCTGAGCGATACGATCGCCAGTTTACAGGAGGAAGCCAGGGCATTCGTCAAGGCTGGACGCCCTTGCGAACTGCCGGAGCAACAGCCCGAATGATGCTTGTCAACGCAGCAGCCCAAACCTGGAAAGTGTCCGCAAGTGAAATCACCACGGGAGCCGGAACAATCCACCATAAATCCAGCAACAAAAAAGCTGGCTATGGGGAAATGGCATCTTTGGCAGCCACAATGCCTGTGCCGGAAGAAGTGAAATTGAAAGAGATCAAGGATTTCAAAATCATCGGAACTTCCAAAAAGAACGTGGACGGGCTAAAGATTGTCACCGGTCAACCCCTTTTCTCGATTGACCATAAAGTGGATGGGATGCTGTACAGTGCGATCGTCCACCCACCGGCTTTTGGGATGAAGCTGAAATCCTTTGACGCTTCTTCGGTGAAGTCCATGCAGGGAATCAAGGATATTTTTTCTGTTAAAGTATTCAGTGAAGATTACGAGCGCAATTTTTTCGATACTGCCACTTTCCCTGAGATGGTGGCGATCGTCGGCAATTCCACCTGGGAAGTGCTTCAGGCCAAAAAAGCATTGAAAGTCGAATGGGAAAATGCGCCACAGTCCAGCTTCGCCATGACCGATTTCGGAGGAAATAAATCCACAGGTACAATTCCGTCAGGCCTGGAAAACTCTGCCGACCACAAAGCCAAAATGGCTGAATATACGACCAAGCCCGGAAATATTCTCAGACGTGACGGAGATCCGGAAGCACAGTTTAAAAAAGCTGCAAAAGTGCTCCAGCGCACCTATTCGGCTCCTTTTTTGGCACACAATACCATGGAACCCATGAACTGCTTTGCTGATGTCAGCGGTGGCAAAGCTGTGGTTTATGGACCTACCCAAGCACCTGAATCGATCATGGGTACTTTGGTTCAGGCTTTGGGGATTCCCAAAGAAAACATTCAGATCAATTTGGCGAGAATGGGTGGAGGTTTTGGAAGACGGGCCTATAGCCACCACATGGTAGAAGCTGCCTTGATTTCCCAGAAAGTAAATGCTCCGGTAAAGATGGTTTACACGCGGGAAGATGACATGACTTCAGGGGTTTACCGTCCTACCTACTCTGCCACTTACCGTGCAGCCTTGGATGAAAACAACAAACTGATTGCTTTCCATGTAAAGGCAGGTGGAATTCCTGAAACGCCTATTGCCCCAAACAGATTTCCTGCCGGCGCGATCGACCATTATCTAGCAGAAGGATGGCAGATTGAGTCCAACATCACCATTGGAGCCTTTAGGGCACCGAGGTCCAATTTTATCGCAAGTGCAGAGCAATCCTTTCTGGATGAACTTGCAGAAGTAATGGAAAAAGATCCCATTGCATTCCGGCTTGAACTCTTGGATAGGGCTAAAACCAATCCGGTAGGAGAAAAAAATGATTATAATGCTGCTCGCTATGCAGGCGTATTGGAACTCGTGCGCGAAAAATCCAAATGGAACAGTCCTCTGGACAATGTACACCGCGGTGTATCGGCTTATTTTTGCCACAACTCCTACGTCGCCGAAGTATTGGATATCGTCATGAAAGACAACAAACCCCTGGTGGAAAAAGTCTATGCAGCCGTGGACTGTGGCATCGTGGTCAACCCAGATGCTGCAATCAATATGGGTGAAGGAGCGATTGTGGATGGAATCGGCAATGCTTTCTTTGGCGAATTAGCTTTTGAAAACGGCGTGCCAAACAAGACTAATTTTGATAAATACCGGATGATTCGGCAGGCCGAAGCACCGAAAGCAATTGAAGTTCACTTTGTGGACAGCAAGGAAGATCCGACAGGACTGGGCGAACCTTTCTTCCCTCCCGTCTTTGCGGCTTTGGCCAATTCGCTCTACAAGGCAACGGGCAGGCGGTATTACGATCAGCCTTTTGCTCCACAGTTGGAGATGCAGAATCTGAAAATGTGATTTGAAAAGTAATGCTAGGCGTAGTGTCAGGCGCTAGGCGTAGTATTCCACTACGCCTTCCTATTCTTCGAATTTGAAATTCGATAAGAAGGAGCATTCGGATGAAGCTGGATTGATTTTTCCTTTTGCCATTGGAAATGGCTTATTGCGTAAAGTTTTCCAGGGTGAATGCATCAATATTTGGGTGTAGTAGAACCTACACCCAGTGCGGAGACAACAAAAATTCATTGTTTGATTTTTGTAAGAATCGGTTTGAATTCTGTTCAAACGGTTAAGGGTCTAGCGGTAATTTTACATCGTTAAAATACTGCAAGATCCTTCATTATGAATATGCTACCCCCTCCATTCCTGGACAATCCATATAAGACAAAAGTTGATGGATTGTCCGTTGTTCGTTCAATGCTTTCAAAGAGGAATCAAAGAAAATCCATTCTGAAGTTGGGGTTGATCTTAACCATGATTTTCGGTTTGGCTTCTGTCGGTTTTTCCCAAACAGATGAAACCGAAAAACCAAGCTATACCTTCAGAGGCAATATCAGTGCAACCAACAATGGCATTTCATTGGTCCCCACCTTTTCTCTCGGAAGACCCGCTGTTGTTTTCGAATTGTCATTGGGAGGAGAAAGGTTGAGTTTTGACCCGGAAATCCGCTTTGCAATGGATGGAAAACCTTGGTCTTTTATCCTGTGGTGGAGGTACAAAGTGATCAAATCTGAAAAATTCAACCTCAATATGGGTGTACATCCGGCTTTTGTATTTAGGGAAGTCTTGTCAACAAACGGGTTTAAAAATGATTTGATGGTTGCCCAAAGATTTTTTGCCAGCGAGGTATCACCCAGTTACAATATTTCAAAAAAAGTGAAGATTGGACTGTATTACCTTCATTCATTGGGTTTGGACCAAGGCTTGACTAAGAACACCCAGTTTTTGGCTTTCAATATGAACTTCTCCGACATCCACTTGTCTGATCAGATTTATCTCAACATCAGACCCCAGGTATTTTATCTCAAAATGGATGAAAGAGACGGCTATTATGCAAACACTTCTGTACTCATTGCGAAAAGGAATTTCCCACTTGCAATTGGTTCAATCGTAAACAGAAGCCTAAGATCCGATATCATCGGAAACAAGGATTGGGTATGGAATGTGAGTTTAAATTATTCCTTCCATAAAACCTTCGCCAGAAATAATTAATATTGTCAGGAAAGGAATTCAAAATCTATCTTATCATTCGATTCCAATCAAAATGGAAAAAACCGAAAGTTTAGCCGAGTTTTACAAAAGGAAGTTCAACTGGATGCCTGAAAATTTCCGGAACGAAATCGGACACTTCAATATTTTCAGGATTGAGCCGCTTATAGGGGAAAATGGCAAACCAGTCATTCCTTACAAAAGACGGGATTTCTATAAAATTATGCTCGTGAAGGGAAACAGCAAAGTCCATTATGCAGACAAGATCTTCGAAGTAAAAAAACAAGCCCTCTCCTTTTCCAATCCCTATATCCCCTATAAATGGGAACACATCGATGATATCAGAAGCGGAGTATTTTGTATATTCAACCAACAATTTTTCCATCAATTTGGCAATTTAAACCAATATGAGGTTTTCCAGCCGAATGGAAACCATGTATTTGAATTGACCGATGAACAGGCAATTGAGGTTGAGTCGATTTTTGTAAAAATGGAACAAGAGATCCGTTCGGAATACAAATACAAATATGATATTCTGCGAAACCTGGTTTTTGAATTGTTGCATTATGGACTAAAAATGCAACCTTCCACCAACTTCGAAAAGCAACAGATCAATGCTTCTCAGAGGATTTCCGCACTGTTTATGGAACTTCTTGAACGTCAATTTCCAATAGAAGAGCACCATCCAAAAATCAATTTGCGAACCGCTTCCGATTTTGCCAATCAACTCAACGTCCATGTCAATCATCTGAACAGGGCCCTCAAAGAAACAATGCAGAAAACCACTTCACAGCTGATCTCAGACCGTGTTTTACAAGAAGCCAAGATATTGTTGAAACACAGTACTTGGAACGTTGGGGAGGTCGCTTATGCATTGGGTTTTACCGAAGTTACCCATTTCAACAATTTCTTCAAAAAGCACTTGGGAACAAGCCCTCTGAAATTCAGGAATATAACTTAAAAATGGTTCAAGTCGGACTTCGTTTTTGCCTTGGCCATTAGAAATGGCTTATGGCGTGAGGCATTCCATTGGGAATTAATCAATATTTGGGTGGAGTAGAAACTACACCCAGTGAAAGCGCTAGGCGTAGTATGCCACTTCGCCTTCCTTTCCTTCGAATTTGTAATTCGAGTAGGAAGAACATTTGCTTGAAGCCGGACTTCGTTTTTCCTTTTGCCATTGGAAATGGCTAATTGCGTGAGGTATTCCATTGGGGATTCACCAATATTTGGGTGGAGTTGAAACTACACCCAGTGCGGTTGATATCGGACTTCGTTTTGACTTATCCATTGGAAAAGGCTTATGGCGTGATGTTTTCCAGGATGAAAGCAACAATATTTGGGTGGAGTAGCAACTACAGCCATTGCGGATTTTTAAAAATCCCCTAATAATCTTTCCCTTCCAAAAATTCCAAAAACCGGATTTCAGCCCAGGTAAACTCTTGTCCTTTGACCAAAAATCCGGTGTGCCCTCCCCTTTTTGGCATTTCCAGAAAAATCTTCGCATGCTTTTCTGCCAATGAAACGGGATAACATGCATCTCCCAAAAGAGGATCATTGATGGCATTGATGATCAAGGTGGGGATTTGGATGCCCGCCATCCAATTGTCTGCACTTACGCTTTGGTAGAAATCCTTGGCGTCCTTGAACCCATGGACTTTTGCCGTGAAATGGGTGTCAAAGGTGTCGAAATCCTTCACCCTTTTCAGGAATTCCAAATCCACCATATTCGGATATTGCATCCCTTTCAGGAGCATTTTCTTCTTTAATTTCCCTAAAAACCGGTTCTTATAAAATGCATTCCCTTCCAATTTCAACATCGCCGCACTCGAAGGAAGGTTACATGGCGTGGAATAAACGGCTGCTTTCTTAATCTTTGAATTGAGGTCAACACCTCTTTCCCCGATGTATTTCAAAGTTTGGGCTCCTCCCATGCTGATGCCAACCAGATAGTATTCCTGGTAGCTTCCTTTTTTCTCCACATGTTGCATCACCGTCTCAAGATCATAGGAAGCGCCATGATGGTATAGAATGGGCGCTTTGTTCATCTCACCCCCGCAGGAGCGGTTGTTCCAAGCCAAGACATCGTAGCCATTTTGATTGAAAAGTTTTGCCAATCCCTTGGCATAGTGGCGGTCAGAACTTCCCTCCAATCCATGGGAAATCACCAGGAGTTTTTTGCTTCCTACTTTTGACCAATCCAAATCCAAAAAGTCATCGTCAGGCGTCAAAATCCTTTCTCTAAGGTATTGAAGTCCTTCTATTTTCCTGAAAATACTGGGGACAATGGTTTCCAGGTGTCCATTGAACAAATGCTTCGGGGGGCCCGAATAGGTGGATTGGGAAATTATAGGCATAAAAAAAGACAATGTTTGAAGAACGAAAGTAATCACATATCCCTTAAGATTGAATATTTTGATTTAAATTGATGGATTGGAAGTGGGATGTCCGAAGTTGGAAGTCCGAAGACAGAAGACCGAAGTTGGAAGACCGAAGACGGAAGATTGAAGTCGGATGACCGAAGAATCGGATATTTCAGTCTCTTGCCAAGACTTTATTGAGTTACCAAAACACCATTGCATACACACATAAACTAAATATATTTAAATGAAATTATTCTGTTTTAAGATTGCCTTGCCTACCCTTTTTGGATTGTTCTTTTCTGTTTCCACGTGCTTACAAGCTCAATCCATAGATGAATCGATTGACAAAATTTACCCTCAACTCGATCAATTGTACAAGCATCTCCACCAAAATCCAGAATTGTCTCTTCAGGAAAAAGAAACATCCGCTTTGATGGCCAAGGAACTGCGGGATCTTGGCTATAAGGTGACTGAAAATATTGGGGGCTATGGAGTGGTCGGGATGTTCAAAAACGGCCCAGGACCAGTCTTGCTGATCAGATCGGACATGGATGCCTTGCCGATGGAGGAAAAGACGGGACTCCCCTATTCCAGCACCAAAAAAGGAATCACCAACGATGGAAAAGAAACCTTCATCACGCATTCCTGCGGACATGATATCCACATGAGTGTTTTCGTAGGCACTGCCAAAATGATGATGCAATTCAAGAACGATTGGAAAGGAACGCTCTTGATGGTAGGCCAACCTTCCGAGGAAAACGGAATGGGTGCCTGGAACATGATGAATGATGGACTGTACGAACGCTTTCCCCATCCTGATTATGCCATTGCACTTCACGATGATCCTTTCTTGCCGGCAGGAATGCTGGGTTATAAATCAGGTGCTTTGATGGCTGGCGTGGACATGATGAACGTAACGGTTTATGGGCAAGGCGGACACGGAGCGGCGCCCCACACGACAATTGACCCGATTGTCTTAAGTGCCCAAATGATTGAGGCCTATCAGACAATCGTGAGCAGGAGAATCGCCCCAACCGAACCCGCAGTGGTCACGGTGGGATCAATCCATGGAGGATCTGTCCATAACATCATCCCGGATGAAGTGACAATGCAGTTGACCCTTAGGTCTTATTCTCCTGAAGTGCGGGAAGAAATGATCTCGAGCATCAAGAGAATCAGCGAAAACCTAGCCAAGGCAGCCGGTTTGTCGGAGGATAAATTGCCGACGTATTGGATCCGAAATCCCTATACACCAGCCTTGCTCAATGATCCCGAATTGACACAAAAGATGGTTTCGGTATTCAAAAACAATATCGGAGAAGATAAGGTCCAGGAAGTACAGGCACAAATGATCGGAGAGGATTTTAGCCGTTTTGGACTCCAGGAAAGAAACATTCCCATTTCCATGTTTTATCTAGGCGCCACAGATCCCGAGACTTTCAAAAACGCGAAGGAAAAAGGACTGGATTTGCCCGGATTACACTCCCCATATTTCGCTCCCCTTCCGGAGCCCACCATCAAAACCGGGGTAAAAGCCATGAGTCTCTTTGCAATGGAAATCCTGAAAAGAGATGAGGTGATGATGGACCATAAAAAATAAAACCTTCCTGTGTGATGCAGGAAGGTCTAAGAAATAATACTTAAGTTAAAGGAAAGCGGAACGCATTGCACGTTCCGCTTTTTAGTTTTTCTTTCGGTTGAGGGAAAGCATTTTCAACATCCATTTTGGAAGCGGTTTTTCAGGCTTCCGGTTTTTCATGTTCAAATACAATCCCAATTTTTCGATGATGGGGATTTTATGGGTTTCCACAAATTCGATCAGCGTTCCATCCGGATCTTCCACATACGAAAAATGGCCCGCGGCTTTTCCCATATCAAAACTGTTGCTGCTATCGACGGTAAACGGAAATCCCATTTTTGTGCATTTTTCGGAAAGTGCCTTCATTCCCCAAATGTCAAAGCAAAGGTGGATGAAACCCAAATCCCCCCAATTCCGATCCCTGAAGATTTTAATGGGTTCACGGGTTTTGACTTCCACCAATTCGATTTCTGTCTGGCAAAGCAATTTGCTGAATGCCCCTTTTCTTTCATTTTCACCCTGAAGCAAAATCCTTCTGAACTGGTCATTGCCTCCTGAGACTTGATTGAAATCCTCGAAAACAGCTGTTTTATCATAGCTGACAAATTTGTAGCGCAGTACATTTTGGTACAATGGCAACGCTTTTTCTATATCGGATACTCCTATCACACAACCGGCCACTCCTCCTGTGAGATCACCATTTTGGTTGAACCAAGAGCTGTTTTCCACCATTTCGAACATATTCCCATAAGGATCACGGAGGTAAAAATGCTGTCTTCCATCTGGGCACATGGTAGGCGTACCGATGACATCCAATCCTTCACTTTTAAAAAACCTATACGTCTCCGATATATCCCTGGTCCGGATTTTTACCGCAAAAACACCAAGATCTCCCAAAGTAATATGGAAATCTGCAGCTCGTGGTGTGATCGAAGTGTATTGCCAAATCTCAAAACCTCCTCCTCCCTGCAGGTTCAGGGCAAGGATGGCATACCGATCTTCCGCCTTTCCGGAAGTATATTTGGTCATCAAACTGGCAGTTGCGGCATCTTCAAAAATCGGAACATCCATTTTGAAGTATTTCCGATACCAATCCCAAGCTTCGTGGGCATCTTTTACGCCAATTCCAATTTGTTGTATGCCACTGATGAAAGGCAAAAGTTCTGGATGCTTCGTCATTTTCCGCTTTATTTTTTTGATTTTCGCTCTTGGTGATTTTGGCAAAATCAAAGCTTTTTTTATGCCATGGAGGACGGAAAGCTTCTTGGGCTATTGATCTTCAAACTATTTTTCGGCTAAAACCGCAATCCACTGGCATCACAAAGCATAAACATAACGATTTATCTATAATCCAACATTCTCTTGTAGGTCGATTTTATCTTTTGCGGATGGATTTTCAGGAAAAACATGAGAAAGGCCACCAAATTTGCCCACTGAACCCGAAGCCAGGAATTGGTTTCGTACTTGCGCGCGGAAACCAGGATGCTCTTGGGAAGCAATCGGAACGTATATTTTCTTTTTATTTTCCGTACCAGATCAAAATCCTCCATGATGGTATAATGCTCATCAAAACCTCCAAGAGCATTGAAAGTTGATTTCCCGATAAAAAGTGTCTGATCACCACCACCCACCAAAAGTCCATTGAACCTCGTAAACCATGAATTGATACGCAACATCAGTTTGGGTGAATCAAATCGGTACCGAAAGCAACCTGCGGCATACCCAACCGAAATGGCATTCTGGATCTCCTTTACAAAACCCGGAACGAGCCTAACATCTGCATGGACGAAATAAAGGATTTCGCCTTGGGCATATTTTGCACCAAGATTCATCTGCGCCGCCCTGCTCCTTACTTCGGAGTTGAGCACTTTGGCTCCAAGTGTGCGGGCAATTTCTTTGCTTTCGTCCCTACTACCGCCATCCACCACGATGATTTCGAGTAGATCCGATCCTCCAATCTTAAAAAGCGTCGGAATCGTGCACTGCAGGTTTTCCGATTCATCCAATACGGGAATGATGATACTAAGCCGCATGTTTAAAAAAATCAGTTGCTTTTCCTTTTGATGACATAGTTTTTGATGGGGCTTTGCATGATTGCCTTTTCCAATTTGCCATTGAGATAGTAGAATTTGTTTTTGTTGCCGTTGACATCTACTTCATAGTAATCTCCTTTTTTCTTGATAGGGGAAGAAAGCCCATAGTTTTCGGCCATAAATACGGCATGCAGGATGGGTTCTTCAAAATACAGTTTGGAAGAACTGAAATAAAATGGGTTGGCCAGTGCGGTGTCCAATTCATACTTGTAGCTGGTCGCGGAGATTTCATACTGCTCATTGATCCAATCAATTTTGGAAAAAAAGTCTCCCCTGTTGGATTTTGTTGTTGTTCTCGACTTCACCAAGAGATTGTCTTTATAATGGCTGATGATTTCAAAATTGACGGATATATTTCCAAAAAACCAAAAGCTCACCAAACTGGTGAGCTCATAGACTGTATTTTTATCTTTTGTGTTTTTCTTGGCATTCAATTCTCCAATGGAAATTCCAGCCACGGAAATATCATATTTGATATTTTCTTGACTATAGGTCTTGTTTGACCACAGGAAAGTCAAAAGAGAAAGGAAAAGCAATTTTTTCATGTTTCGACACCCTTGGGTTTCTTTAAAGGTTTTCTAAGATGGGAAAAATTTACCTTAACAGCAACCCCCTCCATCATAGAAGAAGGTCGCCGGTGAAATATGAATATCCTGCCTGCCTAAATCCATGAGTGCATTGGCAGTTTTGTCACAGATGGACAAGGGCTGGTTTTGCAGCAGGACATGTCCTTTATCGTCATCAAAATAATCCTCAGTTCCATAATAGATCGCGGATTTTCCGGTGAAGATACAAGGCCCATCGGATGGCATTGGGTCTTTGATGGCACAAACTTCCACACTGTCCAAAAAGATCATTTCTTTGGTGTCATATTGTCCTGGCGCAAGGATGCGGTAAGGCCTCTTTGCGCGAACTTCCATCGTTCCAAATCCGGCATCGGTGATCATTTTGAGGTATTCCTCAAGGGAAAGTGAACCGCTTAGGCATAGCGCCCTCAGGCGATCATCATTTCTTAGCGTCTCCGGCATTTCCTGGTCTGTAACTGGGTCACTCAAAACCAGTCTTCCATAGGGTTTCAAAACCCTGTACATTTCCTTCAATGCTTTTTGAAGATCCTGCTTGGTGAAGATATTGAACAAACAGTTTTGGGCTGCCACATCGATGGAATTGTCTTCAATTGGGAGTGCAAGTGCGGATCCTTTTCTCAGGGAGACAAAATCCCGCTTGAACCAATCGTTCTCCGATTCAGACTCGATAAGGTTTACATCACAGGCCGTCAGCATTTCATCCACAATATCGACCCCAATCACGCCATTTGTTTTCCGGGAAAAATAAGCAAATTGGAGGACTTCCATTCCTCCTCCGACACCGACATACAGGATATTGGGATCGTTGACAAGATCTCGCGGATGCACGGTGCTTCCACAACCATAATTCATCTCCTGCATTATTTTGGGTATGGTCAATCCCGGTAGTTGCCATACCGGTGTGGTGGTACAACAAAGGCCTACATTTGGTTTTAATGCGGCATCTCTGTACACATTGATGGTCTCATCTAAATAATCACTCATTTTGTCTCTAGGGTTAAGCGAATGTAAGCATTCCAATCTTTCTCATTGTCGATGTCCGACAACATGGGAAGCAATTGGAATGGAATGTTTTTATATTTTAATCTTGCTGCTGAAATTTTCAAAACCTCGGAAGTACTCCAAGGAATTTCCTCAAACAAGCTGTTCTCAAGCCGATTCATACCCAATAAATAATACCCTCCGTCTTTTGCGGGTCCAAATACTACCGGAAAAGAGGCCAGGTTGAGGAATGCATCCCGTATGATTTCAGCACTTATCTCAGGACAATCCGTACCAATGATTGCGATGTTTTCGAATCCGGCCTCAGACACTTCCCGAAAGGCATTTCTCATCCTATCGCCCAAATCCGATCCCTGTTGGACCCTGCGGTGGTTGCTATCCAAAGAAACCCTTTCCGGTGGTTCTTCCAAATAATCGGAATAATAAATGAAGACTTCGATTTCCTGGATTTGGGTGATTTGGGAATAGGTCAGTTTCAGCAGATGGTGATATATTTCCAAGGCTTTTTCATTTCCAACTGTGGCCGCCAGTCTGGTTTTGACTTTTCCCAAAACCGGATTTTTCTGGAAAACGATCAGCGCTTGTCCATTTGTTTTTTTCATGGCATTAAGACGTTGTGCCGCCACAGCTGGATCCTGCGCCAGCTGTACAGCCAAAACAATGTTGGTTTACGACAATGTTTCGGTTCAACAATTGGATTTGGTTCCATTCGGAAATGTGCTGACTTCCCGTGGTTTCCACTTTGAGTTCCAGCATCTGATTGAAATCACAATCATACAAAAACCCATCCCAGCCAACCGAAATGGTATTTCTACACATCACATTGGCCGCCGCGACGGGATTGTAGGCCTCCAGCAATTTTTCCATGTAGGACTCATAGTTTTCGGAACGGATCAAATATTCCAAAAATCTACTGATCGGCAGATTGGTAATGGTGAATAGGGAATTGAACTCAATTCCGTATTGGCTGCTGAGTTTTTTCTTAAACTCCAATTCCAAGTCGCTTTGCGAAGCGGGAAGAAAAGCTCCCGAAGGGTTGTAGACCAAGTCCAAAACCAATCCGGATCCCGCGATTCCATACCCTACGGCATTCAACATGTTCAGCGCTTTGATCGATTTTTCGAAAACACCCTCTCCTCTCTGGGAATCCGTTTTGACGGCAGTAAAATAAGGCAAAGAGGATGCGATGTCAATTCGATTCGTCTTGAAAAATTCCGGAAGGTCATTGTATTTTGGATTCGCCACAATGATGGTCAGATTGCACCTGACGATGATGTTGATCTTGTCACTGATTTTCCTGATTTCTTCCACAAACCATCTGAAATCAGGATTCATCTCGGGTGCACCTCCTGTCAAATCCACATTTTTGATGTTTTCATTCCTGATGACATCCAGACAAAACCCCATGATTTCCCTGGTCATGATTTCCTTTCTGTCTGGACCTGCATCCACATGGCAATGTTTGCAAACTTGGTTGCACATTTTGCCCATGTTGATTTGGAGGACTTCGATCTGGGTAGGTTTCAGGGGAAACAATCCGGATTCCTTCAGTTTTTTGTAAAATGGAGTGATTTCCGATTGGGCTTCCAACACCTCCAATTCATGGGTGCTGCTGGCTAAAGGATGGTTTTGTGCTTTGAGTGACTTCATTACATGGATATTTCTTTGACTTTATTCATCATTTGGGTGCTGTGAACCAAACTGGCTCCTCCCCTAATGGCAGCTGCAACGTGTACGGCTTCCATCATCTGTTCCTCATCGCATCCCTTTTCCATGGTATCCACAGTGTAGGCTTCAATGCAATAGGGACATTGGATCGCGTGGGAAACGGCCAGAGCGATCAATGATTTTTCTCTTGCTGTAAGGGCCCCAGGCTTGAATACTTCGCCGTAATAATCAAAAAACTTGTCCGCCATGGGCTTTTGAAAATCAGCGATTTTACCAAATTTCTTTAAATCTTCAGAATTGTAATATGTTTTCATGGTCTATATGTACGAATGTTGGATGATAGTCAGATGAGGTAATCTTTTATTTTAATCAAAGGTTTCACAATTTGTTGATTATTTTCTGATCTGCTATTTTTTCAAATCACAAACTATGGTTTCTTGGATGATTGTAAAAGAAGAATCAAAAAAACTTTCCATCCCTCGGAAAGTTTCATTTTTCATTGACTCCTACAAAAGGATTTTTTTTGTATATTTAATTCTAAATTTTGGCAACAATAAATTAAAACACTTTCAATTATGACACTAAGATTAGGTGATTTGGCTCCGAATTTTGTCGCGGAAACAACAGAAGGGACAATTGATTTTTATGAATATCTGGGTGATAGTTGGGGAATACTTTTTTCCCATCCTGCAGATTATACTCCGGTATGTACCACTGAATTGGGTGCGGTGGCAAAGCTGAAGGAAGAATTTGAAAAAAGAAACGTGAAGGTAATGGCATTGAGCGTTGATGGAATTCCAGACCACATGAATTGGATCAAAGACATCAATGAAACGCAAAACACAACGGTCAATTTCCCCATCATTGCGGACCAAGATCGGAAAATATCCACTTTGTATGACATGATCCATCCCAATGCCAGCGAGAATTTTACCGTGAGGTCGGTTTTCATCATTGGAAGAGATAAAAAAGTCAAACTCATCATCGTGTATCCAGCAAGTACCGGCAGGAATTTCGACGAATTGCTTAGGGTCATTGATTCTTTACAACTCACCGCAGATTATTCCGTGGCAACACCTGCCAACTGGAAAAACGGAGAAGACGTAGTGATTGCTCCCGCAATCAAAAACGAGGATATACCGGCAAAATTCCCGAAAGGACACAAAGAAATAAAACCTTACCTGAGAATGACTCCTCAGCCAAATCTTTAAACCTGTTGAACAAATATTTTTGAAGCCTTCAGTGAATACTGAAGGCTTTTTTTGAACATAAAATTTGGGGTCAATGCCCTTTTTAGGAATAAAAATCCTTAATTTTCATTTTTTCAAACCAAATAATCAAAAGACTAAAGTCACCTATGTCAGTTTACTCAATTATTATCGGTTCAGGCAAGTATATCCCCAATCTTGTCGTTAAAAATGAAGTTTTTTTATCAAATTCATTCTTCAATGATAAAGGAGAAAAAATCCTCAAAAAAAATGAAGATATCATCAACAAACTTCAAGAAATCACTGAAATAGAAGAAAGAAGATATCTAGACCCTGATTTGAATACGTCGGATATGGCATTTTATGCCTCCGAAAAAGCCATTTCCGATGCAGGCATAGATTCAGAAACACTCGATTATATCATTGTCGCCCACAACTTTGGCGATATTCGACATGACAACCAGAAATCCGACCTGGTCCCAACACTAGCCTCAAGAGTAAAACACCTTCTAAAAATCGAGAACCCTGATTGCGTAGCCTACGATCTTCCCTTTGGTTGTCCGGGCTGGCTTCAAGGAGTGATTCAAGCGGATTATTACATTAAATCCGGTGACGCAAAAAGAATTCTTGTGATTGGAGCTGAAACCTTGTCCCGAATTTCCGATCCACATGATATCGATAGCATGATTTATTCTGATGGAGCAGGTGCTGTTATTTTGGAAGGGAAATCTTCGGATACACCAATCGGCATTCTCGCTCATAAAACGCGAACAGATACCCTTACACAAGCCCATTATCTAAAAATGGATATTTCCTATGACCCGGATTTTAAAGACAACACGCTCTTCCTGAAAATGAACGGCAGGAAATTGTATGAATATGCCCTTACCAATGTTCCACTTGTGGTCAAACAAACCATCGAAAAAGCAGGCTTGACCATCCAAGACATCAATAAGGTACTCATTCATCAGGCCAACGCAAAGATGGATGCCGCCATTCTCGCAAGGACTTTTAAATTGTTTGAAGTAGAGGTCATTCCCGAAAAAATCATGCCCATGAGCATTTCAAAACTAGGGAACAACTCCGTGGCGACAATCCCAATTCTTTATGATATGATAGTCAAAGGAGAGCTGGAAGACCAAGCAATCCATTCGGGAGATTATTTGGTCTTGGCCTCTGTGGGTGCTGGAATGAATGTAAATGCGCTGATCTATTTGGTGCCCTGAAGCCTCAAATAAATATTTCGCCTATCAAATAGGTCACCGCTTTCCCGGAAATCAAAACCCTCTTGCCGGCCAATTCACAAGTCAATTCCCCTTTTCTAGGAGACATTTGAATAGCAGTCAAGGCATTTTTACCGAGTTTTTCGGACCAGAAAGGAGTCAAGGTGGTATGTGCGGATCCGGTGACCGGGTCCTCGTCCACTCCTACCTGTGGACCAAAAAAACGGGAAACAAAATCAACTTCATTTCCAGGGGCAGTGACGATGATTCCTCTTGCTTTGACTTTGGCGATACTGGGGATATCGAATTTGAGATTTTGTATTTGACTTTCATTTTCAAAAAGCAGCAGATAATCTGTTTTTCCTTTGAAAGCAGCAATCGGCTTGGGTTGGAATCCCATGTGTAAACTTTCTACCAATACCACTTCACTGAAATCATCGGCCGGAAAATCCAATTGCAAGACATCATTCTTCTTTCTGACATGAAGCGGTCCCGATCTTGGTGACATAAATTCGATTTCATCGCCTTGAAAGCCTTCATGCTGGAAAAGTACATGGGCAGCTGCCAAGGTAGCATGGCCACACAAATCCACTTCTACGGTTGGCGTAAACCACCTCAGCGTAAAATGATTTCCTTCCCTGACATAAAATGCCGTCTCGGACAGATTATTCTCGATCGCAATTTGCTGAAGGCACTCATCCTCCAACCAGGATGACAATGGAACAACAGCTGCGGGATTACCGCCAAAAACCTTGCTTGCAAAAGCATCCACTTGGTAGATTTTCAAATTCATTATTTGGATTAGTTTATAGATACAAAAATCATTTCCTCATTTCCCTCACCAAATTCCAGCGTGAGGATATTATTCGAAATACCATAACTGTTCATCAGCACAATGGCCTGAAAATACTTGTTTTCGTAAGCCGTATTTATTGCTGACCCGCCCACTTTTGTAGTAGACAGATTTCCCACAGTCCCTATCGTTTGATTTTGTCCCAAGCGGTAGCTTCCTCTGATTGAGTTGGAAATGCCATTCCCGGTCAATTCAAAATCCCCATCACCGCTTTGGTTTTCTGTCAGGTTAAGACGTATCAGCAAATTGTCCACATCATTTCCATAGGATGAATAGGCTTCGCAAGGTGGGAAATCAATGAACCCAGATCCCTTGGTTCGAAACCCAATCAATCTCCAGGAGTTTTGGATCCCGACATTTGTTTTTTTGACTTCATAGACCACAGGACAACCTGGCTGACCTTCAGGCGCACAAGCCAGTACCGTAAATGCAAAGCCGAAAGCAATCAGCAGTTTTTTCATGGCGTTCTTTTTATACTTTTGACCGTGTTATACATTACCAATTCTATTCCGTCCTGGAATTGCTTCATATGCTTCAGTTGATTACAATTTTTGCCTTCATCCTATCGGCAATATCCGTTAATCCCCGAATAGACTGATTTTACAAACTCAACTCCAGAAAGAAATCCAGTTTAAAACGTTTTGAAAGAAATGATCGTATCCCGTGTTCCAATTTTCCATTGGGCAGGATTGTCAAATTTTACCAGCGCCTTGCTTTTTTCTCTCGCCCATACGTTGGGCAATTGCACTCCCCACGATCAATTGCAAGGCATGATACATCATCAATGGCAGTAAAATCACCCCAAAAACAACGGGGTCCGGAAACATCACCCTTCCCATAACCGCTCCTTGGACGAGGGATTTTTTACTCCCACAAAACAAAACCGTGATCCTGTCCGGATCCGAGAACCCAAAAGCTTTGGAAATAACATGCATCAAGCCCAGCATAAACAGAAAAAAGGACAACATCAAAAATCCCAATAGCAGCAATTCCGAAGCAGTCTGGCCTTCAAACATCTTTTCGGCAAAAGATTCAGCAAAAGCGGTAAACACAATCAGAAGGATAATCAATTGATCAAAATTCTTCAAGACAGTGGCATATTTACTTACAACACCGATCAAATACGAATGGAGCAACAATCCCAAAACCACTGGCAAAATCACCTGAAGGCTCAATTTGATAAAGGTATCCATCAACTCAAAAGCCACGGCAGTTTCAGGCAAAAGTAAATCCATCCACAAAGGGGTGATGAAAATGCCGACAATACTCGATATGCTTGCATTGAAGATCGCTGCAGGAAGGTTTCCTCCCGCGATGGACACCATGACCACCGAAGAGGACACGGTGGAAGGCAATGCAGCCAAATAAAACACCCCTAACCAGATGTAAGAGCCTTCATTGCCCCAAATCCAATAAAGAAGAAGGATAACCAAAGGAAAGATTAGAAATGTGGTCGATTGTACCACTGCATGTAGCTTCCAGTTGGAAAGTCCGGCTTTAAGCATTTGTGGACTCAATTTCACGCCATAAAAAAAGAAAATGATGGAAATGCCTGCCCCTGTGATTGTTTTCCAAGGCAAAGCCCCATCGGATGTTCCCCATTCTGGAAAAAAACTGGCCAGAAAGATCACCCCTATCAATAAGAAGAAAAAAGTGTTGAGGCCAACACGCTTAAGCGTTTCTCGAATACTAGGCATTTACAAAATATTTAGCCGGTGATTTTTGGTGAATAAAAGGAGCATGCAACAATTTTTTCCTATTTCCTTCTGAAATTGTCACAGATTACTGCCGTGGCGATGGCCACATTGAGGGATTCTGCATTCCCAAATTTTGGAATGGTAAGTTTTTTGGTCACCAAGGGCACCAATGCGTCCGAAATCCCGTTGGATTCATTTCCCATCAGGATGATTCCAGATGGCGTAAGTTCCGCTTCGTGAATGGATTCCCCTTCCATAAATGCGCCATAAACAGGGAGTTTTGATTTCGGCAGAAAGGTATTTAAGTCAGTATAATAAACATTCACCCTGGTAAAACTGCCCATGCTGGAATGCAAAACTTTTGGATTGTAAAAATCCGCGGACTCCGTGGACAAGGCAATGTTTTGAATTCCATACCAATCGGCGATCCGGATGATCGTTCCCAGATTTCCGGGGTCACGTACATCATCCAATGCCAACATCAAATCATTGGGTCTTATTTCTAAAGGAGCATTGGCTTTGGTCGTGGCAACGGCAAGTGCTACATCGTTGGTTTGAAAAAATCCAACAGACTCCAGCACCTTTTGTGTGACTTCAAACGCCTCCCCATTAAAATCAGAAATCAAGGAAGAATGTTCGTTCCCGAACTTTGAGGTGAATAAAAGATGGGTAACATCAAAATCAGATGCCAACAATTCCATCACATTTTTCTCACCTTCCACAAAAAAAGAGTTTTCTTGTTTCCTGAATTTTTTCTGGTGCAAGGATTTAATAAACTTAAGCGTATTTTTGCTTAACATCCGGTATATAACTTCTCGTGAATAAGGCCAAATATATAAACTTTATACTTCTTCTTTTTTTGATTTCTGCATGTTCTTTGACCAAGGGACTGAGAAATGATCAATTTTTAGTAAACAAAGTTGAAATCAAGGGGATTAAAAAAAGTGATAAAAACGCCCTTGCGAACCTGATCCAACAAAATCCAAATACTAGAATCCCATTGCTCAATACATCCGTGGGTGTTTCTATTTACCGATTTGGCGAGTGGACCTTTGACAGCACCAAGCATGAGAACAAAATGATCAAATTGGAAGCGGAAAAGAAAGTACTCAGTGACTTGGCTCTAAATGAGTCCCTGAGTAACCAGCAGATAAAACGTTTCAACAAGATCAATAGCCAGATTTCATCCATCGAAAAGAAATTGGAATACGGGAATTTTTTCATGCGGACCGGAAATCCAAGAGTCATTTATGACAGTGTCATTACACGAGAGACAGCCAGGCAGATGGATTTTTACCTGTCCAACAATGGTTTTTTTGACAGTGACGTTGATTTTGAGGTAAAAAAAGCAAAAAAATTAGCCAAAGTCACTTACCTCATTACCGAAAATGAGCCTTATATAATCGACTCCTTTTACACGCGTTCAGATGATCCGGAGATATATCGTCTGTTGGAATTGAATGCGTCAAAAGTCCTAATCAAATCAAAATCCAGATATGAACAAACCCAGCTTACACGAGAAAGACAAAGGGTCGAAGATCTCCTCAAAGAAAATGGTTACTATACTTTTTCAAAATCCTACATTGAATTCAATGTCTACAAAGACACTGTCGAAAAATCATTAACCATAGAACAGCTTATCCGAAAACCCAGTTATGAGGGCAATCACAGAGTATATTACTTTGATTCGATCCAGTTTTTCATTGAGTCGCCTACTGATGAATTTTTCGAAAAGGAAAGCAAATTTACCTTTCGGGACATCAAATTCAATATTTACAATGACAAGTACTCGGAAAAAATCATCTCCTCAAGGATTTTCATCAACAAAGGAGACCTTTATAGCAGGTCGGAGGTATTGGAAACCCAAAGACAACTTGCAAATCTAGACCTTTTTCGTTTTGTCAATATCGCCTTCGATACCGTTGGGAACATCCTGCAACCAAAAATATACACCCAACCCAACCAAAAATACCAAATCACCAACCAACTCGGGGCAAGCATTACAGAACAGATACCAGGCCCTTTTTTCAGTCATTCTTTGAGGAATAGGAATCTTTTCCGGGGAGCTGAAATCTTTGAATTCAATTTCCGGGCAGGACTGGAAGGCGTGGTTTCTGCGACCGGAGAAGGCGGAGTTTTTAGAAGTCGGGAGTTGAACACCTCAGCATCCGTTATTTTCCCGAAATTCTTATTTCCCCTGAAAATTACTTCCTTGGAAAAATTTGGCCGATATAACCCCAGAACCAGAGCCTTGGTGGGGTACAATTACGTCAACCGGCAAGAATATACCCGAGAAAGTTTGAATGGAATTCTTGCCTATAATTGGAATACCCGGAATCTTAAAAATCAATTTACTTTCAATTTATTGGATGCGAATTTTATCCGATCCAGTCTCAACAATGATTTTCGAGTTTTACTGGAAAACCTTCAAAATCAAGGAAATAACCTCATCAACTCCTTTTTACCTTCTTATGTCAGCAGCATTTCAGGTCAGGCCATAATCAATTTCAATCAGTACGGGATATTCAACAGGACGAATGCTTCTCTTTTGCGCCTGTTTTTTGAAAGCGGAGGGTCGACCTTGAATTTCGTGAAAAGAGATTTTGTGGACAGAAGGAGCCTGGCTTATTTCCAATTTCTTAAATTTCAGGCGGATTTCAGACGATACATTCCCCTGACCCCAAAACAAACTTTTGCTTATAGACTCAATCTCGGGCTTGCCAAACCTTATGGTGTAAGCGATGGCGTATTGCCTTATGAAAAATATTTCTTTGCGGGAGGAAGCACGGGAATCAGGGCTTGGCAGCCCAGACGCTTGGGTCCTGGTTCTTATACACCAGACCGAAATGAAGACGGCTCTTTCGATTATCGATTTGAGCAGCCGGGAGAAATCCTATTTGAGGGAATGTTCGAATTGAGAAGCAAAATTTATGGCTATTTTGATGGGGTTTTCTTCATTGATGTGGGAAATTCATGGACTTTTGCTCCCGATCCTACCCGGCCTGGAGCAAATTTTGAAATAGACAAATTTTACAAAGATTTAGCCGTGGGCACGGGAATCGGATTGAGAATGGATTTCGATTTCTTGATTCTTCGATTGGACATGGGCGTCAAGGCGGTAGATCCAGCCAGGGTTACCGGAGAACGTTTCATTTTGGGTAATTTTTTCAATCGGTTTTTGGGAGAAAAAGGACAAACTGTCTTCAATGTCGGAATCGGCTATCCTTTTTAATCCTCATTTTTTGGGAATGAAAATTAAAAACAAGAAATTAGCCTTACCAGAGATCAAAACATTCCGAAAAATAAGGTTCTCAATGTTAAAGTAATGACAGTTTCAGTATTCAAACAATCCTTGGCTTCAGACTTCCCTCCTTCAGGAATCTCAAGCCAACTTACATCCTTGTGGTATGATGCCAAGAATGATTGGCAAAAGGCCCATGACTTGGCGGATGGACCTACGGATTTATTGTCTGCAAGGGTACATGCGTATCTCCATCGAAAAGAAGGGGATATTTGGAATGCGGATTATTGGTATCGGCGGGCGGGTGAAAAAAGACCAGATACTAGCCTTGAAGAGGAGTGGGAAATGTTGGTTTCCAGAATTTTAAACAAGGCCTAAAAAAATTTCACTCTAAAAGCCGATATTGGGGATCAATTGTCTGCCAAACTTTCATCGCTTTCTTCCACCTCTCTCAATTCCACTTTGACCGCCTGAGAAAGTGGAATAATGTCGCCACCTGTTTTTACAGCGATATAATATGTAATCTGGGCACCGAAAAGGAAAATCACCACTGAATAATATACCCAAACCAAAAGGACCACAAGAGATCCAGCAGTACCGTATGCACTTGCAAAATCAGTATTGCCCATGTAGAAGCCTATCAGATATTTGCCGGCGGCAAATAGGATCATCGTAACAAAAGCACCCATCCAGGTATCTCGCCACCTTACCTTGGCATCTGGCAAGATCTTATACATCAAAGCGAATATCACCACCAGCAATGCCTGTGCTAGGACCAAATGGATAATAGAAACCAAATACACGGTCACCGATTCCAGAAAATAATCGAAATAGGTAAACAACACAATAATCAGCGCATCCAAAACCAAGGAAACCAGTAAAATAAAACCAATAGAGGCGACCATGGAAAAGCTCAACAACCGATTGATGATAAATTTTAGAATCCCTTTTTCGGGTTTTGCTTTGATGTGCCAAATGTGATTGATGGCATTCTGTAAACTTACAAAGACAGTGGTGGCACTGAAACCCAAAACAAAGATGGCGATGATATTGGAAATCATTCCCCCAGAACTTTGGGTGATATTTTCCATGATGTTTTCCAAGGTGGCAACACTCTCCTCCCCTGCCAATTCGCCGACTTGGGACAATATTTCCTCTTTAATCCTGGATTCTTTGTAAAATGTGCTCCCAATATTAAGGATGATGATCAGGAAAGCCGGCAAACTGAAAATGGTGTAAAAAGCGGTTCCAGCAGAAAAAATCATAGAATCACTTTTGCCGAAATTTTTTACGCTATCAAACAGTATTTGAAAAAAAGTCAGCTCTTTAAATCGTTTAATCATGGAATTCTTTCTAAAATAAAGTCAAAAGAATTATATTATTCTTTCTCTAAATTGGAATCTCACAAATTTAACCACATTTCACAAAAAATATAGACAATTTGAATAAATAACCTTTTGACTTTTGATTCAATCTTTTATGGAATTATTATTTTTTCATTCCAATTCCCACAAATCCTCCATCTTGTATGGGCTTTGCCCCTTCGTGAAAAATGAGCCATCAATGAATCTATGCCTCGTTGAAATTGAATTCAATTTCTCAAAATCTCCTTCATCCAATTGGATTTTAGTGGCTTCCAAGTTCTGTTTGATCCGCTCCTGATTGACGGATTTGGGGATCACGACGATGTCCCGATGTATCGAATATGCGATCAGGATTTGAGCAGCGCTGCAGTGATGTTTCTCTGCCAAAACCCGTATCTTTTTATCTTCCAATAGTATCGGCTCATCAGGTTTTTTTGCCTCAGAAGACCTATCCCCAGAACCCAATGGAGAATATGCTGTTAGGTGAATTCCATTTGATTTGCAAAAATTCACCAGTTTTTCCTGTGGAAGGTAAGGATGCATTTCCACTTGGTTCATCTCTGGTTTTTCGGTGCAGTTTTTCAGGATTTCTCCCAATTTTGTAATATTAAAATTGGAGACTCCGATATTTCTGGCATAGCCGAGTTTTTTGACCTCTTCCATGGCCGCCCACGTTTGAGACAGCGGAACATCACTATAAGTATAAAAATCCTTTCGGATTTCGGCAAACCCCACTCCCGCTTTGAAACTTATTGGCCAATGAATCAGATACAAATCGAGATAATCCAGCTGGAGATCCTTTAACGTTTGTTTCAAAGCCGGTTTCACATCTTCCCTTCTGTGGGCATTGTTCCAAAGTTTAGAGGTGATAAACATTTCCTCTCTTTTCACCAAACCGTCCTCAAATGCTTTATGAAGGGCTTTTCCTACTTCTTTCTCGTTGTTATAAATAGCAGCACAATCTATATGTCTGTATCCTGCTTCAATCGCCCAAAGTACAGCTTGATAAACTTCCCCTGGTTTTGATTTCCAAGTTCCCAATCCCAAAATCGGGATTTGATCGCCATTGCTAAAAGTGATTGTTTTCATATTCAAAATTATTTATGATGTAAAGATATTGTTTGGGATTTCGATTGGAACCTGCACTTCATCCAAGCAAGCTCCGAATATCGTCAATACTCCCTAAGTTTGACCAAATATTTTTTAAAACTGTTCATCACAAAAAGATGCAACCTGGCCTGCGTGTTCAAATAGAGCAACCAAGGCAATCTGGGGACAAATTCATGAATAGCAGAAATGATGTATTTTCCTCCCAAAACCTCCCTGAATTCCAACCAGCCATAATCAAAACGCTTGACCAACCAGCCTCCCGTGATGTAAAACAATTGCCGCTCTACATCACTTCTGTCTGGGATCCATGTCAACTGCAACATGGGTTTGGAGCTGTTTAACAAATAGAATCCAAGGTCGCCATTCTCATTTTCCTTGGCCTTGATCAAAAAGCGAAAGTAAATCGGCAACCAAAGTTTATACCTGTTGGCTACCCAAAGTGAACTTTTTCTTCTGGCATTTGGCAAGCGTTGGATACTCCTAACCGTATTTTTAACGGCAGTGTCTCTTTTAAAGGTTGGAGATTTCGAAACTTTGTTGCTCGGATCCAAAGCCACTGCCACACTTTCCTTATAACTGAGATAATCAATTTCCTTCTCCTCAAATTTCAGTTCCTCCGACACAGTCAGGGTATGCTTGAGACTTTCAACCAAGGGATAAACCAGTTTTGTAGGACTATTTCCAAAGTAACTCACCCAAAGTTTCGAAAAACCAATTGAAAGGAGAGGCACCGAGAAAATCCATCGCTTTTTGCCCATCACTTCTGCCGTTTGAATCAGCATTTCCTTGTAGGTCATCACCTGGGGACTTCCGATTTCAAAGGATTTTCCATAAACATTTTCATTTCCAAGACAGGCATCCATGATGGTAAGCGTATCTTTAAGTGAAATGGGTTGGGTTTTAGAATTGGTCCAGGCTGGACAGACCAAAATGGGGAGTTTTTTGACAAGATTCCTGATCATGTCGAAGGAAGATCCTCCTGGGCCAACAATAATTCCAGCCCGCAATGCGGTAAGTGCGGGTTTTCTATTGCCCAAAGTTTTTTCAACTTCCAATCGACTTCTCAAATGGACGGACATGTTTTCTTCCAAAACCTCTTTGGGAAGGATACCTCCCATATACAGGATTTGTTTGATGCCATTGCTTTCGGCAGCCCGGGCAAAATTGTCCGCCAACAAAAGATCCGTATCTTCAAAATTCCCTTGGTTCAACCGGGTGGAAGCGCTCATGGAGTGAATGAGATAGATCGCAAAATCAACCCCCTCCAATGCTTTGGTGGTCGAAGTGATCGAATAGAGTTCGACTTGCCTCCATTCCACATCTGGGTCCGGGTTGACATCGACTTCTCTTCTGCTTAGGGCTACTATGTGGTACTTGTCCTTAAATTGGTCAATAAACCATTTTCCGATATATCCACCTGCACCTGCTATTGCGACTGACTTTTTCAATTAATGTGGGTTTTGTAAACTGTATAAACAAGCTTCTGCGGCCTTTCTTCCGGAGGTCATCGCCGCATTGATGGAGCCATTCAGCAAGTAATCTCCCGCCAAAAACACGCCGTCCATTATTTTGGTATTGCTGAAGGGAATACTATTCTGGAGGTCATCCAGATCCGGCAGCGCTTCTTGGATTTCATAGGTTTTTATCCATTTGAAATGTTCCGACTTGATTCCTGTTAAGGCTTCCATTTCAATTGCTATTTTTTTGGCTAGGGAATCATCGACACCCACATTTTTGATGACCGAGACGGAAAGCAACGCTTTTCCTTCCTTGGAATAGGCAGGGCTCACATCGGTCATGAAAACCAAATTATTGCTCAAAAAGCTTTCATCCGGCACAAGGGCAATCATTGGAGAAATCATAAATGATTTTTCCAGTGAGAAATAAAGGTTGATAACTTTCCTGTCTGGCTTGAATTGCCCGGACAACTGTGGCAGCAACAAATCGGGTCTAGTGGCAATGATGATTTTGTCAGCCAATATCCTTTCCCCTGATTTCAATATGATCTGATTTCCTTCTATTTTTTCGACAGGGGTATTCAGCTTGATCGTGGTTTTTTGCAGTTTTTGGGACAATTGGTTCGGAATGGCCTGCATTCCCAACTCAGGGACTGCTGCATTGCCGATACCGAACATCTTGAAAACAAACTTGAACATCCTTGATGATGTCTCTAGATTTTCTTCCAAAAAAATACCTTTGAAAAATGGCTTGAAGAAATTTTCTATGATTTTTTCTGAAAAACCATATTGTTGAAGAAACTTCAAGGTGCTCATGGAAGGTTCAGCAAAAATCTCTTCCTCGCTTTTCTTCTTGAGGGATTGGGTCAATAGGAAAATCTTGATTTTGTCTTTCAAGGTTCCAACGGGAGAAAATGCCATGTTGATGACCTTTGAAGGCTGCCGCAAGGGGTCATGAATGGTGAATAGATTTCCGGGTTTCATCACCACCGCTCCCGGATCAAAGGTTTTGAGGTGTAATTCCTGATAATCCAAATAGCGAATGGCTTCAGGATAAGCCGTCAAAAGCACTTGAAAACCCCTGTCCAAAAGAAATCCATTCACGTCATCCGTTCTCACCCTACCCCCAACGCCATCAGAAGCCTCCAGTATTACAGGAGAAATTCCCGCTCTTTCCAATTCATATGCGGCGATCAGTCCCGAAATCCCTGCACCAACAATATAAACCTTTGTTTCACTCATGATGTAGTTTGTTTATTTAAAAGACCAATATCCAATGAAATTGTTTAAAGATTCAATTTAACTTTTTCTATGGTACCAATTAAGGATTTTATTGCCTAATCCTGTAATTTACTTTTTGATGACGCAAAGAAATTTGTAATTTAAACCCGATCAAACCCATTTCTCCATGAGATTCTCCTTCCGGCTACTTCTTATTTCTTTTCTGATTTCGCTTTCTCCTGATTTGCAGGGACAACAAACTTCCTACTTCCCTCCAATGGGCTCTTGGGAAGAAAAAAGACCGGCAGAACTGAAAGTCAGTGCTTCCAAAATCAATGAAGCCGTCCAATTTGCCATCGACAACGAAAGTGAGGCGGACAAAAACCTGAAATTGGCCCATTACCAAAGCGCATTTGGAAGAGAGCCCCTTGGATTTCCTGTGGGTCCCATGAAAGACAGGGGATCAGCTGCCGGGCTGATCATTTACAAAGGCTATATCATTGGAAAATGGGGAGACACAGAGAGAGTCGATTTGACTTTCAGCGTGGCAAAAAGCATTTTGTCCACCACCGTTGGTTTGGCTGTGGAAAAAGGATTGATCCATAGTGAAAAGGATTTGGTCCATCCCTACATTGGACCAATCATTCCTTACGATCCAAACAAAGCCCTGATGAATAAATCAGATCATTTGATGGAAGAGGATGTGTTTGACCTTTTCGCCACTCCCCACAACAAAAAAATCACATGGGAGCATCTCTTGCGTCAAACTTCAGACTGGGAAGGAACACTTTGGGGGAAACCTGATTGGGCGGATAGACCGCAGGGGAACTCGGAAGAGTGGCTTACCCGGGAAAGGAATGAACCTGGAACGGTCTACAAATACAACGATACCAGAGTCAATGTCCTTGCATTGGCAATCATGAATGTCTGGAGAAAACCCTTGCCCGTGGTCTTGAGAGAAAATGTCATGGATAAAATCGGTGCAAGTCCCACATGGAGATGGACTGGTTATGAAAATTCATTTGTTATCCTGGATGGGCAGATCATGCAATCTGTCAGTGGTGGTTCCCACTGGGGTGGTGGGCTTTTTATCAGTGCCATGGATCAAGCCCGATTTGGGTACATGACCTTGCGCAAAGGCAATTGGAACGGCGTACAAGTCATTTCTCCACAATGGATCGAAAAATCAAGAGTACCCAGTCCAGTGCAACCCAACTATGGATTCATGAATTATTTCCTAAACACAGACAAGAAGGAAATCCCTGCTGCTCCTGAAAAAGCATTTTTCCACCTCGGTGCGGGAACGAATATGGTGTATGTAGATGAGGAAAACGATCTTGTGGTCGTCACCAGATGGATCAAAAATGATAAAAAAGCAGATTTGATCAAGTTGATATTAGAAAGCCTTCCCAAATAATCAATGAAGGCAAAAAAAGTGAATTCTAACAGATACCTCTCATGACAAAAAGCTTTATCGTAATTGGATTACGAATTAAAGCTTCGTGTCATATAAGGCTTGCTGTCAGGTATTGAAATTACTATTCCTGATCTTTGATTACGTTTGTCCTTGTTCCAAATTTGGATTCGCTCTTTGGCTTTTCCTGTTGTTTTGGTTCTGGAATGGTCTCTGAATTCGCCCTTGTTTTAAAGGTCCTTTCTTCTGATTTCACCTCTTTGGCTTTTTCAATGGCTGGAGTTTGCTGGGCAATTTCCACATTGGCTCTCGGCCTTTGGGTTCTTTCCTCTGTGCCTTCTCTTTTTTCCTCTGACCTTGGGCTTCTTTCTTCTGTCCTTGGGCTTCTCGTTTCCTGTCTTTGGGGTCTTTCTCCTGAACTTGTTGTTCTTTCACCGAATTTTGAACCGCCGGATTTACTCGGGAATTTCTTTTTGGCACCTGATTTTGGCTTGTCAAAACCTCCTTTTGGTTTCCCCCCTCCTGCCGAATAAGTTGGCCCTTCTTCGAATCCCTTTGGCAAAGGCAGTTTTGTAACTTCCATGCCAATCAGGTTTTCAATGCTCGAAAACTTGAACTGGTCTTTTTCATTGATAAAGGTAATCGCTTCCCCTTTGCTATCCGCTCTGGCTGTACGACCGACTCTGTGCACATAATCCTCAGGGTCATTTGGGGTGTCAAAATTGATAACCAATTCAATTCCTACCACATCGATTCCTCTGGATATAATATCTGTTCCCACAAGAATTTTCAGGGTTCTGTTCTTAAACCTTGACATGATTTTTTCACGTTCAACTTGCTCTAAATCAGAGTGAAATGCTTCTACTTCAAAATCCTTTTTCAAGATTTTGAACAGGCTTTTCACCTTGTCTTTAGTGGAACAGAAAATAATGACCGCTTCATAATCTCTCTGTTTGAGGATATGCTTTACCAATTCTTCTTTTTGGGTATTGTAAACCACATAAGCAGACTGGGTAACTCCTGCCGCGGTCTTTCCAAGTTCTATGCTGATTTCTTCCGGATCTTGGAGGATTTGTTTTGCAAACTGCCTGATTTTGGAAGGCATGGTTGCTGAAAAAAGTATGGTCTGCCTGTTCTTGGGAAGATAATTCACAATCTTGAGAATATCTTCAGAAAATCCCATGTCCATCATCCTGTCGGCTTCGTCCAATATCAAATGTTCAAGACTGTCCAGCTTGATCTTTCCTCCTGCCAACAAAGCGATAAGCCTACCAGGAGTCGCTACGACTATTTCGGCCCCTTCTTCAAGTGCCTTTTTTTGCTGCTCCCAGACGATTCCGTCTCCACCACCATATATGGAAATGGCAGATATTCCGAGGAAATAGGCAAATCCCTGTATCTGTTGATCTATTTGTATGGCAAGTTCTCTGGTGGGTGCCAGAACAAGTGTATTGAGATTTGGTGCACCACTTTTGGCTATTTTGTTCAAAACAGGCAAAATAAAAGCGGCTGTTTTTCCCGTTCCTGTCTGTGCACATGCGATAAGGTCTTTGCCTCCCATGATGACTGGGATCGCCAATTCCTGGATTGGAGTGGGTTTTTCAAAACCCATTGCATCCAGACCTTCCTTCAGTGCGGATTCAAAATTAAAACTATTGAAATTCAATGTAATTGTTGTTTAAGTGTAAGAATAAGCCCAAACAATCAAAAGAAATTGCAGGGGTAATCGTAATAATAATGCCCACTTGGGAATTCCTTTGGCCCCCCTCTGGTACATGTAGAGATTTGCGGGAAAAACAGCCAAAAGAAGCAAAATGATTCCAAAGGCCGAGATTGACCGCGTATTCTCAAATAACAACCCAATCCCAAAAAGAATTTCAAAAGCACCGGAAAGTGCATTGAGCAATTTGGGATAAGGAAGATAAGGCGGGATAATTCTCAGATACATTCGTGGCCTAACAAAGTGCATTATTCCAGCAAAGATGTAAATCCCGCTCATTAAATAAAGAAAAATTAGGTACATCAGTAAATTATGGAGAAATTAAGCATCAATCATTATATTTATAAATGTATGACTTAGGGGCCATATTACAAAACATTCCCTTTCTTACCTTAAGTTTATCAATTGGTTTCAAGTTAAATTTGTATTCATCAACAACAAGAAAATGAAAATACGGTATGCATTTGCCTTCTTTTTTTTAATCAGCCAGGGATTGGTTGCACAACAATTCAGTATAAAAGGATCTTTGAAGAATGGCTTGACCAGCGAAATGATCCAAGGAGCTGCAATTACCCTGAAGGGAACAGCTTTCTCAGCAGTATCCAAATCCAACGGAGAATTTGCGATCGAAAAGGTAAAAATGGAGAAATTTGTCCTCAACATCAATGCGGAAGGATTCCAGTCTTATCAAGCCCAAATCAACGTAAAAGAAGATTTGTCCTTAGGGACCATCACATTGTTTCCAATGGGCTATGAAGCACCATCCGGAGCCCTCCAAAAAACCATTCGGGCCACCAATGTGGCAGAATTGTTTATCAATAGACCCAATTTTCTGGGCGGAAACGCCGTTTATGGCATTCCTTCAGAACCAAAAAAATTAATTGGTGATTTCTATTTGGATCCCAATTGGAGCAAAGCTTCCATTCTTTTGTATGACAAGATGGAGGTCATGGAGGGCTTTTTTGTACGGTACAACATCAACTCCAACATGTTTGAAATCAGGGCGGCAGATTCTGATCAGGTGAGGATTATCCCAGGTCTAAAGATCCGGAATATTGTATGGATCGATGCCCATCATAAAATCCCCCGTTATTTTGTAAACGGAATGGACCTGAAAGAAGATGGAACTCCCATCTCCGGGTTTTTTGAGGTCTTGGTCGATGGAGAAATGCCTTTGGTAAGACGCACAAAGGCAATCATCAAAGAATCCAACTATAACACCGCATTGATGATCGGCGAAAAGGACGATCAAATTTTAAAAAGAGACACCTATTATTATATACAGGGAAAAAACCTCATCGAAATCCCCAAAAACAAAAAAAATCTCATGCCTGTTTTTGGAGAAAAGGCATCGGAAATGACAGCCTTCGCTTCGCAAAATAAAGTCAACCTTAAGGAAACATCAAGTCTTTTTGTGCTTTTCACGAAGTACAACAGCCTTTTTGAAGGCTTTGAACCCCTGATGCCCAAACCCACCGAAAACCAATAATATGAGAAAATTAATACTGCTCATCACCTTGACCCTAAGCGGAACCCTTGCTATGGGCCAGACCACCCAGAAACCTCCCCTACATGGAAAACACTGGATGGCCATCACTGGAAAACCACTTGCTGCCACTGCCGGGTCCATGATCTTCAACAAAGGCGGGAATGCCGTTGATGCTGCCTGTGGCATCCTTGCCGCCAATTGCACCATGTGGGATGTCTTGAGTTGGGGTGGTGAAACCCAAGCCCTTATTTACAATCCAAAAACCAAAAAAGTCATCGCCATCAATGCCATGGGCGTGGCGCCAACCGGTGCAACCCCTGAATTTTTCAAGGAAAAAGACATGGCCTATCCCCCGGAATTTGGGCCATTGGCCGCCACCACTCCGGGAACCCCAGGAGGATTGATGACCATGTTGGCAGAATATGGAACGCTCAGTTTGGCTGAAGTCTTGGCTCCAGCCATGGAAATGGCCAAAGGATATCCCATCGAGGCACAAACGGCCACTATCATTGAAAATCAAAAACACCACATCAAAGAATGGCCTTACTCCAAAAAAGTGTTTTTGCCGCACCTGGGAGAAGAAAGAGAAGCTCCATACCCGGGTGAAGTATTCGTACAGGCAGACCTTTTTCAAACCTTGAAGAAACTGGTAGATGCCGAGAAAGAAGCATTGACCCAAGGAAAAAACCGAAAGGAAGCCATTTATGCCGCCTACGCCCGTTTTTATACAGGAGATATCGCTGAAGAAATCGTGCGTGGAACCCGGGAACAAGGAGGACTATTTACGATGGAAGATCTCGCAAAATGGAAGGTGAAAATAGAAGAACCCCTTCAGGTCAATTACCGAGGAATTGATGTGTATAAGCTTCAAGAGTGGACGCAGGGTCCCGCCATGCTTCAATCCCTAAACATATTGGAAAATTTTGACTTGAAGTCAATGGGTTACAATTCGGCCAATTATATCCATACCGTTTACCAAGCGATGAATTTGGCTTTTGCGGATAGGGATTTTTATTATGGAGATCCGGCTTTTGAACCCAAAAGTCCGATGAAAGGCCTATTGTCCAAAGAATATGCAAGAGAAAGGGCAAAACTGATCAAACCCATCAATGATCCCGAAATAGGCCCAGGTGACCCCTACCCTTTTCAGGGAGAAAAAAACCCATTTCTGCACCTGCTTGAAAAGCAAAATGAAGCTATTGCCTACAACAATCACGGCACTGCGATCCTTGGTCCAGACGATCCCTTTTTGGAGAGTTTCTTGGCAGGCACCACTTCCATCCAAACTGCCGATGCAGAAGGATGGGTAGTTTCCGTGACCCCATCAGGTGGCTGGGTTCCCGCCACCATCGCCGGAAATACCGGTGTTGGATTGAGCCAAAGAATGCAAAGTTTCGTTTTGGATGAGAAATTGAATCCCTTCAATGTATTGGAGCCAGGAAAAAGACCTCGGGTCACCTTAACGCCGAGCATGGCTTTAAAGGATGGAAAACCTTATTTCTCCTTCGCTGTGCAGGCAGGAGACACCCAGGATCAAAATCTTTTGCAAATGTTTCTCAACGTGGTTGAATTCGACATGACCGTGCAAGAGGCGGCCGAAGCGGCGAATTTCAACAGTTACCAGATGCAATCCTCATTTGGAGCACACGAAAGCAAGCCTGGGGCGATTACGCTCAACACCCAAATCCCTTCCTGGACCAGAGGTGATTTGAAAAAAAGGGGCTACAAAATGGACTTTTTGGAGAAGACTTCAGGTCCTTTGAATGCCATTTGGTTCGACTGGAAACATGGTACTTTCTGGGGTGGTTCGAGCAATCATGGGGAAGATTATGGTATCGCTTGGTGATTTAATTTCAAATCCAACCTTGATCAAAAGCATTTCCAGAAGATTTCTGGGAATGCTTTTTTTATGCCGCTTGAAAAAAACTTGGATTTCTTTCAATTTTAACCCGTTTTATGCATTGCGAACTCAATTCAATATTACAAACAACTGATAATCATTCAGTTATTTATTATTTTCAACTTCACCCTATTGGTATCGGGATTTATGCTCCCAATATTCTGATTTTCTTTCAGCTTCAATCCCATTTGAAAACCTATTGCATATTACGGGTTTAAGCCCTTGCCTTTCAGTTTTTAAGAAGGGCTAAGCGTTGTGATGTCCTTAATTTTTCTTCCAACTTCTAGTCAGAAAACCTATATTTGCAGCTTTGAAAATTAAAGCGACGCACATGAATAATTTTATCGAAGAATTGAGATGGAGGGGAATGCTCCAGGATATGTCACCGGATATCGAAGAACACTTGAATAAAGGTATGTCTTCGGCCTATCTTGGATTCGATCCAACCGCCGATTCTTTGCATATTGGTCATTTGGTGGGCGTGATGACCCTCCTGCATTTTCAGAGAGCTGGGCACAAACCCTTTGCCCTGGTCGGTGGGGCAACAGGAATGATCGGTGATCCAAGTTTCAAATCAGATGAAAGGAATTTATTGGACAAGGCTACCTTGGACCACAATGTAGCCTGCATTAAAGGTCAGTTGGGGAAATTCCTCGATTTCGAAACCGAATCGAAAAACAAAGCCGCATTGGTCAACAACTATGACTGGATGTCGCAGTTTTCGTTCTTGGAATTCATCAGGGACGTGGGCAAACACATCACGGTCAATTACATGATGGCCAAAGATTCGGTCAAAAGAAGACTGGAAGATGGAAATGGTCTTTCCTTCACCGAATTCTCCTACCAGTTGATCCAAGGGTATGATTTTTTCCATCTTTGGAAAAACATGAACGTCAGCATACAATTGGGCGGATCTGACCAATGGGGAAATATCCTGACAGGAACCGAATTGATTCGGAAAATGGGACGGGGAAATGCGTATGCATTGACGGTACCTTTGATTACCAAAGCAGATGGAACCAAATTTGGGAAGACAGAAAGCGGTTCGGTTTGGTTGGATTCAGAAAAGACTTCTCCCTATGCATTCTACCAATTCTGGTTGAATGTGTCCGATGAGGATGCTTCCAAATATATTCGGATTTTCACCACGCTGGATCAGGAAACCGTAGAAAATCTGGAAAAAGAGCATCTTCAAGCGCCCCACTTGAGGATTTTGCAAAAAGAAATCGCCAAGGCCGTGACCACGATGGTCCACAGCGAAAAAGAATACCTCATGGCCATCAAAGCCTCTGAAATCCTTTTTGGGAAATCTTCCACGGAAGACTTGGCCGAACTGGATGAGCGAACATTCTTGCAGGTGTTTGAAGGCGTTCCTTTGGTGGAGATTGATATGGAAGAATTTGAGTCTATTGAAAATGTTCTGGAACTCTTGAGCGAAAAATCAAAAGGCTTGATTTTCCCTTCCAAGGGAGAAGGAAGGAAAATGATTTTAGGTGGTGGAGTCAGCATCAACAAGCAAAAAATCACTGATCCAAATGCTCCCTTGACTTTTGAATTGCTTCAGCATCAATACCTTTTGGTTCAAAAAGGTAAAAAGCACTACTTTATCATTCAAATAAAAAAATAGGTTGTAGAATTTCTATTCAAACCCATTTCACCTTGGCAAGCACGGAATTTTAAAAAAAATTCCGTGCTTGCCTTTTTTGCAAAAGGCAAATCAGAAAATTGACAAAATGAAAGCTTAATATTTTCAGTCTAGAAATCAGTAGTTTGGTCCAAATATAATCCTCACATTGAATTTTCTGACCAAGATTTAATATATTTGAATAACATTCGAATCCAATTGAACCATGGGAGCACAAGAAAGGCAACAAAAGGAAAAAGTCATTTTAGAATCGGCCATCAAACTGTTTATTTCAAAGGGGTTTCATCAAACCAAAATGGATGAGGTGGCGAAGGGCGCAAAGATATCCAAGGGACTGACCTATTTTTATTTCAAAAACAAAGAAGATCTTTACATGGCTGTCACCAAATTGGCTTTTGAAAACCTCAAAGGCATTTTTAAAGAGGTAAACAAAGTAAAGGGAAGATCGGGGATGGAAATGATCAATGAACTCGTTTTGAAGTACATTGATTTTACCCAAGAAAACAAAATGTACTATGCTTGTATTTTGAATTTTATGGGCATCATGAATCTCTATAATGACGAAAGTTTAAGGAGTAATATCGATCCCCTTATATTAGAAAGTGTCCATTTCCAAAAACTCTTGGAAATCCACCATGATTCTGGGAAAATAGGGATACAAATTGTTTCTCAAGGAATCAAAGATGGCAGCATCCGTCCAGAATTGCAGCCAGACATCACTTTTTACACGCTTTGGAGCATGATGATCGGATACGAAAGATTGATAGGCCCCGTGACTTATGAGGGAAAAGAAATCAAGATCAATATCGACAACTGGAAACCAGGCTTTATCAAATTGATGCAAGATATGCTCAAAGGGACCATTCAAGCCCAAAGGCCACAAATCGTACAAGGAAGTTTATTTTAACACTTGGATTTTTGAGATAGACTTTCGGAGTTCAGCTGTAGGGAATTTGAATTTGAAAATCCAACCAAATTTCTGGAATTCAAACCAGATGTGGTGAAGTCAAAAACGGTCACCAACTGGCTGACAATGAATCGTTTTTAGAATGGAATGGTTTTGACCATCCAAAACACGGACTTAAAGAAATTTAATTTTTCAAAACAAAGAATGAACAGGTTTTTTTTACTGAATTTATGTTTCAATGCAAATTAATCCGTAAAATTTTGTAGATTAAAACTTAAAGTTGTGGAAAGAAAAATGAACAGTAACCTCCAAAATTAAAACTTAAGTTTAACACAATATGCGCTATTTCATGGAACGGGTTTCTAAATAGAAAAACCATTTGTTAACAGATAAATAGGTTGATTTATTGACAGACAATATCCTTGATTTTTTATTAGACAAGAAAAAAAGTATACAACTAGAAAGCAAAGTCAGCAACAAGAATATGGGGGTAAAGTCATCCAAAAATCATTCCTTAAACCTTTTGAAACACAAAACCTTCCCGATCGTGGGCATCGGTGCTTCGGCGGGGGGACTGGAAGCCTTGGAGCAATTTTTCGGCAATATGCCTATCGACACGGGAATGGCATTTGTGGTTGTTACCCATTTGGATCCCAATCATGTGGGCATGATGCCGGAGTTGTTGCAACGCATCACGAAGATGCGGGTGATGCAGGCCACTGACAATTTGAAAGTTCAGCAAAACGTTGTCTATGTAATCCCTCCCAACAAAAGCCTTTCGGTCCTTTCAGGTACTTTGCACTTGTTTGACCCAGTCGAGTCCCGAGGCCTTCGTTTGCCCATCGATATTTTTCTAAGGTCCTTGGCTTTGGATCGACATGAGTTGGCCATAGGGGTAATCCTTTCCGGTATGGGTTCCGATGGTAGTCTTGGGGTAAAATCAATCAAGGAAAACAATGGGATCGTACTTGTACAAGAACCCTCCTCCGCAAAATTCGATGCAATGCCGCGAAGCGCTATAGAGGCAGTAATTGTGGATATCGTGGCCCCAGCCAATGAACTCCCAGAAAGGTTGATCTCTTATAATAAATTCATCCCCATCGAAAACCCCCTTTCAGAGACGGAATCCAAAATAAAAAGCAACCTTGAAAAAATAATCATTCTCCTAAGGATACAGTCGGGACATGATTTTTCTTTATATAAAAAAAACACCTTGTTTCGAAGGATAGAAAGAAGAAAAGGTGTCCATCAGATAGACAACATTCAAACCTATGTCCGGTTTTTACAAGAAAACCCAAAGGAGGTAGAGATTCTTTTCAAGGAATTGTTGATCGGTGTGACCAGTTTTTTCAGGGATACCCCTGTTTGGGAAAAACTCAAAAACGAGATTTTACCTGACTTGATAAACAGTTTGCCTGACGACTATATCATGAGGGCCTGGATTCCTGCCTGTTCCACTGGCGAGGAAGCTTATTCATTGGCGATGATTTTTACGGAAGCGAAAGAAAAAATCAAAAAAAGAAGAACCTGTTTTTGCAGATTTTTGCAACAGATCTCGACAATGATGCCATCGATAAAGCCAGGAAGGGATTTTTTCCCGCCAATATTGTTGCCGATGTCTCTCCTGATCGAATCAATAGGTTTTTTGTAAGCGAAGGTGATGGATATCGGGTGAACAACAGCATTCGGGAAATGGTGATTTTTGCACCCCAGAATGTGATCAAGGATCCCCCTTTTACAAAATTGGATATTCTCTCCTGCCGCAACATGCTGATCTACATGGAGCCAATATTACAGAAAAAACTGATCGCATTGTTCAATTACAGCCTGAACCCGGGAGGAATCCTGGTTTTGGGAAACGCAGAAACCCTCGGTAACCAAAACGAAGGTTTTGAAGCCATTGATAACAAACTTAAAATCTATAAAAGGACAATCACAAATTCGGAAACCGAACTCTTTGATTTTCCAAGTGCTTTTTATCCAAACAAAACTGTGACAGCCGAAAAGAAAAACCAACCAAAGGTAATAGAAAACATTCAAGCACTCGCCGATCAAATCATCTTGCAAACCTATTCCCCCGCCAGTGTTTTGGTCAATAGCAAAGGCGACATTTTGTACATCACGGGTCGAACCGGTAAATACCTGGAACCGGTGGCTGGTAAAGCAAACTGGAACATCCATGCCATGGCAAGGGAAGGCTTACAGAACGAATTGCCCGGCGCTTTTCGAAAGGCAATGAATGGTTTTGAACCTGTCATTTTGGATGGGATCAAGGTCGGAACCAATGGAGGGAGACAACTCCTGAAGGTCACCATCCAACAAATAGAAAAACCGGATGCTTTGAGGGGGATGGTCATGATCGTATTTAATGATCTTCCTCCCAAGACAGAGGAGGGCGAGTCAAGCACAGACAAATCAGATCCCCATAAATCAAGCAAAAGAAAAAAGGAGGATGAACTGGAATTAAAGCGCTGCCACGATGAGATGAGGGTTCTCCGGGAGGAGATGCAGACCTCACAGGAAGAGCTTAAATCCACCAATGAGGAATTGCAATCCACCAATGAGGAACTGCAATCCACAAACGAAGAGCTCACCACTTCCAAAGAGGAAATGCAAAGCCTCAACGAAGAATTGCAGACGGTCAACATTGAATTGCAAAGCAAGGTCAGTGACTTTGTCCAAGCGGACAATGACATGAAAAACCTGCTTAACAGCACAGAGATCGCCACACTATTTCTGGATAAGAGTTTGAATATCAGAAGATACACAGATGCTGTCATCAATTTATTCAAGCTTCGCAAAACAGATATTGGAAGACCCTTCACCGATCTTGTTTCTGACTTGGAATATCCGGAAATTGGAAATCATGCGGTGGAAGTCCTCAAATCTCTAAAACCAATTGAGATGGCCTCCATCACAAAAGGTGGAAAATGGTACAATGTAAGAATAATGCCTTACAGGACCCTTGACGACCGGATCGATGGTTTGGTGATTACCTTCTCTGACATTACTATTGCAAAAAAGCTGGAAATAGAACTGAAACGTGCCAATGAAGCCTTGCATAAGGAAAAAAAAGACCACTAGTATTTTTTTATAAAATGAGCAAAGCAGTATCACGATTTAAAGCATAAGGCAATTATGAAAGATACAGGTAAAAAAACAGAATCTGAATTCCTTCGAAAGAAGGCGGAGGAATTATTAAAAACCAGCCATCCCGATATGGAGGGAACAAACTTGGACGCGAAAACCTTAAAGTTGATCCATGAACTTGAGGTGCATCAGATTGAGCTCGAATTGCAAAATGATGAACTCATACGCGCGAAGATCGATGCACAAAATGCAGCGGATAAATATATTGAATTATACGATTTTGCACCCTCGGGTTATTTTACGCTTTCTCAGGAAGGTATTATTTTGGAAGTAAACCTTTTTGGTTCGCAAATGATTGGAAAAGAGCGTTCCCGGTTAAGAAAGACACCTTTTGGCATTTATGTCTCTGAAAGCTCGAAACCGATTTTTAGGCAATTTCTTTCCAATGTTTTCAAATCTGAAGCAAAGGAGGTTTGCGAATTAACTTTATCTTCCTTCGGTAAAGCACCAGTATTTGCGTATGTCACTGGTATTCTGACTGAAAGTGGGGAGGAATGCATCCTCACAGTAGTGGATATCACCGAACAAAAAAAATTGGAATCCAGTATTCAGGACCTTTCCCTGATTGCAACCCATACGGACAATTTGGTCTTGATCACTGATGTTTACGGTCAAATCGAATATGTCAACAAAGCTTTTGAAAAATTAACCGAATTTAGCCTAGAAGAGATCAAAGGGAGAAAACCAGGTAGTTTCTTACAAGGTCCCGAAACTGATCCTGAGCATATTGCCGCCATGAGAAAAGGCATCCAAGAGTTGAAGCCTTTTACCCAGGAAATCCTCAATTATTCAAAATCCGGAAAAAAATATTGGCTGTCGGTCACCATAGACCCCATTTTCGACAGCCAGGGAGCCCTTCTAAAATTTATCGGTGTCGAATGGGACATCACTCCCCAAAAATCACTTGAAAAATCACTGAAGGAAGCCTTGGAAAGTGAAAGATATTTTTTGAGTCAGATCATGAAGACCAATATCTCGGCGGTTTTGGAGGTGAATGCAAATGGACGGATTACTTTTGCCAACAAGGCTCTTGAAAATTTAGTTGGATTGTCAGTAGACAAGGTGATTTCTCGAACCATCAATGACCCAAGATGGAAAATCACAGATCCTCAAGGCAAGCCCGTTTTGGACGATCAGCTTCCTTTCTCATTGGTAATGAAAACCGGAAAGCCTGTCAATAACATCTGCCAAAGTATCGAGAGGCCAGATGGGCAAAAAAGAATACTTCTTATCAATGCAGCCCCTTTAAATTTCGAGGATGGAAAACCAAGTTCCGTGGTTTTTTCTATTTCCGATATAACCAAAGAAATTGAAACACGCCATGCGCTAGAAGGGATCAAAAGCAAACTTGAGAGTATTTTGAATGAAATGACCGACGTAGTTTGGTCCCTAAGCCTGATTGATTATCAAATGCTTTTTGCCTCTCCATCCATTGAAAAACTTTATGGGATATCGCAGGCCGAATTCCTGAAAGACAATTCTTATTGGAAAAAATCAATACACCCTGATGACAAATCCGTGGTGGATGAAATTTATCAGGAATTGGATACTGTGGGTTCATTCGAAAAGGAATACCGGATTATCGCCAAAAACAAGGAAATAAAGTGGGTTTTGAACAGGGGAAAAGTAATCGCAGATACCGAAGGAAAACCAATAAGGCTTGACGGATATCTTACCGACATCACCGAAAAGAAAAAGAAAGAAGAAGAAATCAACAGTTATCTTCAAATTACCAAGGAACAAAATGAGCGACTTAAAAATTTTGCACACATCGTCTCCCATAACCTAAGGACCCATTCCGCCAATATCATAGGCCTGCTGGATGTTCTTAAATTCCAACATCCGGAATTTTCAGAGAACCAACTTTTTTCCATGCTTTTTCTGGCATCCGAAAATCTTGGTGAGACCTTACATAACCTTGCACAGGTAGTTGGAATGGGTTCATCGAAAGAGAATTTGATCACCATCAACCTTTCCAGAGTCATTGAAAGTGCGGTGACGAATGTTTATTCGATTGCCAAAGAGGCAAACGTAGCCATCGAAAATCAAGTAAAACCTGACACAGAAATCATGGGATTGCCAGCCTATATGGACAGTGTGATCCTCAACTTTCTCACCAATGGAATAAAATACAAAGCAGAAAATCGAAAAAGCTATGTCAAACTCTCCGCCAAAACTCAAAATGGCTATTTGGTGCTCAGCATAGAAGACAATGGTTTGGGCATTAATTTGGAAAAATATGGATCAAAACTGTTTGGGATGTACAAGACTTTCCACAATCATCCGGATGCCCGAGGAATCGGCTTATTCATCACCAAAAATCAAGTAGAGACCATGGGCGGAAAAATTGAGGTGGAAAGCCAAGTGGGTGTCGGGACAACCTTCAAAATATTTTTCAAACAAAAAGTTAAATCCAATGGTGAAAACCAGCAGAATTAACTTTTTGAAACAATGCTTTTCATCCTCAATCTGGAGACCCAAAATTGGCTCCGCCAAAAATACGGGTAAATTGTGGAAAAAGGCCAAAAGCCCATCCAAAGCACTAGGAAACTAAAATCACCTTGCCATTCCTCCCTCCTTTTTCATACTCCTTGATTGCCTCGAGAAACTCGTTCAGGGGATAAATTGCCTGAACATCCACCTTTACTTTTTCAGACAAAAGATGGGACAATACGGTCTTGAAGGCAATCTCTCTTTGCTCATGATTGATACTTTCCATGTAGGAGGTCAACCAAAAGCCTTCTATTTTTAGATTTTTGAAAATGAGGAGTCCGCTGTTCAAGGGAATATTTTCGAGACTCAGTAATCCAAAAACCATCATTTTCCCATTGTTTTTGAGGCATGCCAAGGCTTTCGCACCAAGAATTCCACCTACGGCATCAAAAACAACGGCGACCCCCTCCCCTGTTTTTTCCATAATCACTTTTTGAAGTTTTTCTTTTTCTGTATTGATCACAAGAGATGCGCCCAGCGATATCAACACTTCTTTTTGTTCCTCTCTTCTGACCGTGCAGGCCACTTTTATGCCTTTTTGGTTGGCCATCTGAATCACCAACTTCCCGAAAGCAGAAGCCCCTGCGGTGACCAAAAGCCAGTCGCCTTCTTCCAAACCACTGGTCTCCAGCATCGCATAAGCTGTAAGTGGATTGACAAAAGCCTGGCAGGCTACCGCATCCGGCAATTCCTCAGGAATTGAAATGACTGATTGTACGGGAACCGTTACATATTCCTTCCAAGTTCCCAAAGCCGTAAATATCACCTTGGTTCCCAAGGCCAAAGTTTCCTTTTCATCCATGGCATCGACTATTCCCACCGCCTCAAACCCAGCGCTACTTGGCAGTTTGGGAGTGATGCCATACATTCCCCTAATAAACATGATATCGGAGGGATTGATATTTCTTGCCGTCACCTTGATTCTTACTTCATGGGGTTTTGGCTGAGGGATATCAGTCTCCTCATATTTCAGAACTTCCTGAGGAAGCCCAACTTCATGAAAAATTACCTGCTTCATAATGCTCATTTTTTGATTATAAAATTTTGACTAATGTTTATTTTTTTTTTTATAAAAAACAAACCACAACGGCATGAAAATGAATTTTTGGATCATCCAATCCAGTCATTGACTGAAAATGATTTTGGGATACATATGAAATCCATATCAATACAATTCATCAAATTAAGGAAAAATACTCGGTATGCATAATATATTTTTGGAACGCCAATAGTCTTTAAAAAGGATATTCTTTATCTTGAGATTTGGAACAGATTTTTCTTCTTTTTTTCCCATTGGAATCGAACTTTAATTTAAAACAAATAACGGAAACCTTTAAACTATGGATTTATCAACTGTATTTTCACTGATCGGAAAGGTCGCCTTGGTCACAGGTGCAAGTAAAGGCATAGGGTTAAGCATTGCTGAAGTTTTTGCCGCGGCAGGGGCCAAAGTGGTCATTAGCAGCAGAAACCAAGAGGCTTTGGATGAAATGGCCAAGTCATTGAAGCACAGAGGCTATGAAGTTTCAGGAATTGCCTGTAATGTTGGGAATTTTGATGAATTGAAACTCCTGGTGGATAAGACGGTTGAAAGATATGGCCAAATTGACGTCCTTGTCAACAACGCAGCCACAAATCCTATTTTTGGCCCCATCCATGACACAAGTTTGGAAGCTTATGAAAAAATCATGGATGTCAACCTCAAAGCTCCCTTCCAATTGATGAAGCTTTGTTTCCCTTATTTAAGGGAATCAGCGGAAGCATCTGTCATCAACATCAGTTCGATTGGCGGCATTTCACCAGAACCGGGCTTGGGAATGTACAGTGTCAGTAAGGCAGCACTTATCTCCATGACCAAGGTTTTTGCTAAAGAATGGGGCGACCATGGGATTAGAGTCAATGCATTGTGCCCGGGATTGATCAAAACCAAATTTTCAGAAGCCCTCTGGAGCAATGACAAAATTATGCAATCCATGATCAAGCAACTCGCAATCAAACGAATCGGCACCAGTGACGAGATCGCTTCAATGGCACTGTTCTTGGCAACTTCTGCTTCCTCATACACCACGGGTGCAGTCCTGACAGCGGATGGTGGTTTTACAATTTAGCCCAATATTTAATGCAATATTCAAGCAGCTCTTCCTCAAAAAAAGTGGAAGAATTAGTACCCAAATATGATCTGTTTATTCAAAAACACCTTTTTCCGATCGAAAAAGAAATTATTTATGGATCCTTCAAGTCCAATTTGCCTAGACTCCAAGCACTAAGGGAAATCGCCAAAAAAGAGGGCCTTTTTGCTCCGCACCTTAGTCTGCATGAAGGTGGTCTTGGATTGGAATTGATGGAATTTGCAAGGATTTCGGAAGTTTTGGGAAAAAGCCCCTTGGGACATTATATATTCAATTGTCAGGCACCTGATATTGGCAACATGGAATTGCTTCATCAATTTGCCAATGAAATGCTCAAGGAAAAGTACCTCGTGCCTCTGCAACGTGGTGATATCCGCAGTTGCTTTGCCATGACCGAGCCCAACAATGCCGGTAGCAACCCGGTACATCTATCCACACGTGCCATCCTTGAAGGAAATGAGTACGTGATCAATGGGCACAAATGGTTTACTTCCTCCGCTGATGGCGCAAATTTCACGATCGTCATGGCCATTACTGACCCCGATAACCCAAATCCCTACCAAAGAGCAAGCATGCTCCTGGTGCCCTTGGATAATCCAGGCTATCAACTGGTCCGGAATATACCCATCATGGGCGATATCGGGGATGATTACATGTCACATGGAGAAGTTACCTTCACGAATTGTAGGGTTCCTTCCAGTTATTTGATCGGAAAGGAAGGGCAAGGCTTTGCTTTGGCACAAGAAAGGCTTGGTCCAGGAAGAATCCACCACTGTATGCGCTGGATCGGCATTTGTGAAAGAGCTTTGGATCTGATGTGCAGAAGGGCTTTGGACAGAGAGTTGGATCCCGGCAAACCCTTATCCTCTCAGCAGACGATCCAAAACTGGATAGCTGAAAGTGCAGCGGATATCAAGGCCTCACGCTTGTTGGTTTTGGAAACGGCTTACCAAATCCAACACTTCGGTGCAAAATCTGCAAAGGAAGATATATCCACCATCAAATTTTTTGTGTCCGAAGTAATGATGAAAATAATCGACAGGGCGATACAAGTCCATGGAGCTTTGGGTATCACCGATGATACGGTGCTTTCCTTTTGGTACCGACACGAACGTGGAGCCAAGATCTACGATGGTCCGGACGAAGTCCATAAATCAGTCTTGGCGCGTCGCATTCTAAAATCCTATTCAAAACCATGAGTACCTCCCTACCGCATGATTCTTCGAAATTGGATAATATCATTCCATTTTTAGCAGAAAAGCTGGACCTGAATCCCAGTCAAATGGCGATTGAAAGGTTTGAAGGGGGATTTTCCAATCTCACCTTTGAAATCAAAACCGATCAAGGAAACTATGTTATGCGGCGTCCGCCCTTTGGTCTTAAAATCAGCAAGGCACATGATATGGTGCGGGAGTATAGGATTTTGGAAGGATTGGAAAAAGCGGGCTATTCAAAAATTCCAAAGCCCATTCTTTGTTGCGAAGATGAGTCCATCATCGGCGCTCCATTTTTCATCATGGAAAAAGTGGATGGTTTGATCCTCAGAAATAAATTGCCAGAAGGAAAACCGCTCAGCAAAGAATTTTTCAGCAAACTTTCCAGAAACAGCATCGATGTTTTGCTGGAACTTCATCAATTGGAGCTTTCAAAATCTGGGCTGGATCAGCTTGGAAAACCGGAAGGCTATGTAGAAAGGCAAGTTTCCGGTTGGTCCGAGCGCTACTTCAACTCCCAGACTGAAGACATCCCGGAAATGAGCGCGATATCTGAATGGTTGAAAATGAATTTGCCTTCAGCGCAAAACATCGGATTTATCCACAATGATTACAAATATGACAATCTTGTACTCGGAGGTCCTGAGAATCCCGGAATCAGGGCGGTTTTGGATTGGGAAATGGCTACGGTTGGTGATCCATTGATGGATTTGGGTACCACTTTGGCCTATTGGGCAGAAGAAGGTGATCCGGAAATCCTTAAAATGTTCAACCTCAGCTATCCTTCCGGGAATTTCACCAAGGCTGAGGTGATTGCCTATTATGCCTCAAAGAGCAACTTGGATCTTGAGCACATTCTTTTCTATTATATTTTTGGTGTTTTTAAAGTGGGGGTAATTGCCCAACAAATCTATAAGCGTTTTCAAATGGGATTTGCGAGGGACCCAAGATTTTCAGCTTTGATCCATGTGGTCAAGGCCTGTGGAAAAACCGCTTGGACCAGCATTCAAACCAATACAATCTAAACCATGGAAATACAAAAAGTATGCATTCTCGGTGCCGGTAACCTCGGAAGCAGGGTTGCCCTGCAATCCGCCATTTCTGGTTATCAAGTGACAGTATATGACATCGATCCCAATGCATTTGAAAATGCTAAAAAAACAATGTCCAAAATACTTTACCAACTTGAAAAGGAAGGCATAGTCACCAAGGAGGATTCAACCGATTCCATGAATAGAATTCACTTCACATTAGACGCACAAGAAGCGGTAAATGAAGCAGATATTATCAATGAAAGTGTGCTTGAGGATGTGGAAATCAAGCAAAAAGTATGGACTCAATTTGGAGAAATTGCCCCTGAAAAAACCATTTTCACCACCAATACTTCCTACCTGCTTCCTTCTATGTTTGCTTCATTTACAGGCAGGCCAGAGAAATTTTGTGCACTCCATTTTCATGATGTTTTTTATTCCCGGGTGGTGGACATCATGCCTCATTTGGGAACAGACCCTACCTTAATTCCCCTTTTGGAAGAATTCGGAAAATCCCTGAACCAAGTGCCGGTATTGGTCAAAAAGGAAAATCATGGCTATATATTCAATTCCATGCTGATGGCCTTTGTGGGTGCTGCCGGTAAACTCCTGACGAATGATGTGGCGAATATTTCCGATATCGATAAATCTTGGATGGTGAACTTCCACATGCCGATGGGTCCATTTGGGATATTGGATAGTGTTGGATTGGATACTGCCTGGCATGTGACACGGAATATGCCAGACAAATCCTCACAAGCCTTTGCGGCATTGTTGAAAACGTATATCGATGCAGGAAAATTGGGCGAAAAATCCGGTGAGGGATTTTATTCTTATCCAAAACCGTCCTATAGAGATGCGGATTTTCTTAGATAAATCCTTTTTTTGGATTAGATTCGTGGCTATCTGAAATCTTAGCCCAAATTTCATTTGTCACCCAACTTCCAAACCCTAAGCCTCTCCGTTTTCTTTGCGATAGGACTTTTCCTGTTTGCAAACCAAAATGGATACAGTCAAATGTTGCTTCAAGATGACGCCGGGTCTTCCCCGGTTTCCATCTTTGAATTTTCCAAAATCGCCAATGTTGGAAATGAGGAATTGTCTCTCAGCGAATTGCTGGACAAGGAAAGTAGCTTAGAATTTCAACCCATTCAAGGTGCCAACACCAATTTGGGATTTACGACCGATAAATATTGGCTTAAATTTTCCTTTCACAACGAAAGTGATGAAGATCTTCAATTTTATTTGGAAACCGGCAGACCCATCACGGACAAGGTGGATTTGTACTTTATTTCCACCACGGGAGATACGGTACAAATGAAAAACGGGGACCTCATTCCATTCAAAGAAAGGAGTTTCCCCCACCGGAAAATCATTTTTCCAATTTCCTTGGCGCCGGGAAATCAATATACCTACTACTTGCATTATCAGAGTGATGGTGAAGTCATCAACCTTCCTCTTCAACTCCATACCAAAACCAGCCTGATTTTAAGTGCCTATTTTGATCAACTCATATTTGGGATTTTTTATGGCGTATTGGTTTTGGCAGGGGTCATCTATTTATTCTTTTATTTCGGCATAAAGGAAAAAAGTTTTCTTCTTTATGTGGCATATGTAATTTCTGTCGCATTGTTGCACTTGGCGCTGGATGGTTTTTTTTTCCAATACTTCGCGCCTGGTGCGGGATGGTTTTCCAGGCATTCTGTACTGATTTTCGCAACCTTATCAGCTTTGGCTTTTGGGAGATACACCCAAACCTACCTAAAGGCAAAAGAAATTAGCACTAAACTCAACACCGCTTTCAATGGACTATCCATTGCCTTGATTTTATTGTTGGCGTCCATTTTCTTCATAGAAAAGGGATTGGCACTGTATTACCCAATCGTCAATATTCTTGGATTCATCCTTTTGTTCCTGATTGTGTATTCCCTCCTTTTGGGATATTGGACTAAAAAGGCACCGGACATTTTCTTCAGCATCGGCATACTCTGTTTCTTCCTGGGATTTCTTGTGTTTCTACTCAATAATTTCAGTGCAATTCCGAATTCCTTTCTTACCGAAAACAGTTCGAAATTGGGCACTGGAATGGAAATTGTATTTCTTTCTCTTTCGATGGCCAACAGAATAAGACTTTTGAAATCCGAAAAGGAAAAAATTCAAGAAGTAGCCTTGTTTAGGGCGCAGGAATCAAATCAGATCAAAACTTTCTTCCTTTCCAACATCAGCCATGAACTCCGTACCCCTCTCAATGCAATAATTGGCTTGTCCAGATCGATCCAGGAGAGTACAATGAGCGAGAATGTAAAAGAAGACCTTCAAGTAATTCAATACTCTTCCCTTGGTCTTCTCGGGGCCATTGACGATATCCTAGACTTCTCCAAAATCGAAAAAAAGGAGCTGAAACTGGAAATTAAGTCTTTTGATTTCTATAAACTCCTGCGCGAGATAAAATCGAATTATGAGAAACAATGCAGGGACAAAGGATTGACCTTCATCTTTGAGGAATCCAATAATTTGCCTAAAACCCTGATTGGGGACCTGGCCAGAACCCGGCAAATCATTCAAAACATTCTCAACAACGCCATAAAGTTTACGGCCTCAGGGGAAGTTAAAATGAAGATTCTTTCAAGTGTAACCTCCGAAAAATCGGTTAATCTCCAAGTGGAAATCTCAGACACTGGTATTGGGATAAAAAAAGAAAAGCTGGACAGTATTTTTGAATCTTTTATTCAGGGCCAATTAGATGACAAACGAGAGTTCGGTGGTTTTGGCTTGGGCCTTTGCATTGTTCATAATTTGGTGGAGCTGCATGGCGGTAAGGTATCCCTGGAAAGTGAGGAGGAAAAAGGAACAAGGGTAAGCCTGGAAATCCCTTATGATCTACCATATCCATTGCTTGAAAAAACATTGGCAAAGACCCCTGAAAAAGAGATTTTGGAACTGGAAGAAAAATTGATCTTGGTGGTGGAAGACAATCCTGTCAATCAATTGGTGATGAAATCCACGCTTCGGAAATGGAAACATTTCCCCTTTGAAATCGTCGGCAATGGCTTGGAGTGTTTAGAGAAAATAAAAACCCATAAATTCGACCTGATTTTGATGGATCTTCAAATGCCTGTAATGGATGGATATGAGGCTACCCTGGCGATCCGAAAAGGGGAATGTGGGGAAAAGATGATCAATATCCCGATTATCGCGGTGACCGCTGATGCAACAGACCGGGCAAAGAGGAAAGTTATGGAGGTGGGAATGGATGAATACATCTCCAAACCCTTGGATAAAGATGAGCTCTACACCAAGATCAATGCCTGCCTAAAAGCCAAGGAAGTCGCTTTGACAGAAACCGGAAATAGATAATCTAATCCTTAAACCTAAACTTGAGGTACTTGATCTTTTCTCCCTTGTCACTGAAGATCTTCTCGTATTTTGTTTTGATCCCAAAATGTTCGTCTCTCCATTCGGATTGGTCAAAATCCGAGGTTTCTGCTAAAATTTCACAGTCCTCTCTTTCCGACACGATGCCAAGGGTATAGTCAAAAAGTGGCGTATTGTCGGTTTTGAAATGAACAATCCCCTCTTTTTTCAAAATGGATTTATACATCTCCAAAAATTTTGGATAGGTAAGCCGTCGTTTTTCATCACCCTCTCTTACATAGGGATCGGGAAAAGTGATCCATATTTCACTCAACTCATCTTTCTCAAAATATTTGTCCAAAAGTTGAATTTGTGCCCTCAGAAATGCAACATTTTCCAATCCCTGCTCAATTGCGATTTTGCTCCCTTTCCATAAACGGGATCCTTTGATATCGACCCCGATAAAATTTAAGTCTGGATATACAGCTGCCAAACCAACTGAAAATTCACCTCTCCCACAGGCCAATTCCACCACGATGGGATTGTTGTTTTCAAATTGATCGGAACCCCAATTGCCTTTGATATTATCAAAAATTTCCTTTCCGGGCTGGACTACATTTTTGTTGTCTAGGTTTTCCCGGTATCTCTGAAGCTTATTCCTACTCATTTTATAAATCGTTGACTTCGGCGACCACAAAGGTACTGCCTCCTATAAATATCAAATCATTTTTATTGGCCCTTGCTTTGGCGATTCCAATCGCCTCATTTACATCGTTTACGACCTTTCCGATCAATCCCTGCTTCGTTGCATGTTCATAAAGGACATCTGCAGGCATCGCCCTTGGAATCTTGGCTTGGCAAAAAAAGTATTCAGCCTTTTTGGGCAAGAGCGAAAGCACTTTGGAAACATCTTTGTCATTTACCATACCTATCACCATAAACAAATGATCATAAGGGACTTCAGCGATTTGCTCAACAATGTACTTGATGCCATCTTCGTTGTGTCCCGTGTCGCAAATCACCCTAGGATGCTCCTGAATCGTCTGCCATCTACCCTTCAACCCCGTATTTTCAACAATATTCCTTAGGCCGTTTTTGACATGAATTTCTTCAATGGAAATGCCCATGTTCTGGAGTACATCAGTGGCTTTCAAAATACCTGCAAGATTCTTGGCCTGGTAATTCCCATGGAGATCCATTTCAAGGAATTCAGGTTTTCCATCCTTTAAAACCTTAAACAAACTATTGATGTTTATAGGGCTATCTTTTTGTTTTTCAACATGATAAAAATCTTCCGAAAAATACAATGGGGCGGTCATGGCCTTTGCCTTTTCAATGAAAACGGGGCTGGTTTCCTCTTGTCTTTGGCTAATGACCACGGGCACATTTTCCTTGATGATACCGGCTTTTTCACCAGCAATTTCAGGGAGTGTGTTTCCTAAAAATTGCATATGGTCATACCCAATGTTGGTGATCAAACAGAGTATGGGATGGATGATGTTGGTGCTGTCAAACCTTCCACCCATGCCTACCTCCACAACCGCATAGTCAATTTTCTCTTTGGCAAAATGCCAAAAGGCCATACCGACGGTCATCTCAAAAAAACTTGGCTGTTTTTCCTCAAAAAATTGTTTGTTTTTTGCCACAAACTCCACCACTTCTTCTTCAGGAATTTCATTTCCATTGATCTTGATCCGTTCTGTGAATGATTTGAGGTGCGGAGAAGTATACAAACCAACCTTAAAGCCGGCTTCTTGGAGAATGGAAGCAATGGCATGGGATGAACTCCCCTTGCCATTGGTACCTGCGATATGGATGCTCCTGAATTGATTCTGAGGATTCCCCAAAAGGTCACACAGAGCAAGTGTATTGCTCAAGTCTTTTTTGAAAGCTGCTCCACCTATGCGTTGAAACATGGGCAAAGCATTGAACAAGTAGTCCAAGGTTTGGGGATAATCCATTCCGTTAATCTACTTTGATGACAAAAGTGATTTTACCCGATGAGTATTCTGCAGTTGGGTTACCGCTTTGACGTTTAAAAGTAACTTGGTTTACGACCGTCCTGTAATATGCCAAAACCTCATTGGAAACATTGTATTCCAAGGGAATGGCTTGAACAATCTTTCCATTGTCATCCACGGTGATTTTGAAAACAATTCTTCCTGTTCGGGTGGAAACATTGTCGTTGATACTGGGTCGGGAAGCAAAATCCCATCCTGCCAAATCTAGATTATAGCCTGCTCCAGGACCTGGTTTGCCTTCTCCTGTACCTCCTGGCCCCATCAAGCCACGACCATCGATCGTACCTTGAGGCTTGCCTTCATCGCCTTTTTGGGTAGAAGAACCTTGGGCACTTCCTGCCGCAGGTTGGGTGCTTTTGCCAGTAGTGCCGCCACCTCCAAAAATGGCTCTTTGATCTACTTTTGGTTTTTCCTCCGCTTTAGTAGCTGTTTTCGCAGCCTCACTGGTAGCTGGAGTGGTTACGGGTGTGGGTGTTTCTTTTTTTACGGGACTTGGCTCCTTTGTCGCTGTGTTTGCTTTTTCTGCTCCTTTTATCGGGCTTGCCGTTTTGGATTTTGCCTCATAGGTTGTCTTGGCCGGAGTGCTTTTGGGCTTGGCGGCTTCGGTTTTCGGTTGGGCTACCGGCACAGCGGTTTCAACGGGTGTGGGTGCAGGATCTCCAGGTGCTGGAGCCTCAGTATTGGTGGATTGCACAGCAGATGGAGGAGCGGTAGTGGGTGTACTGCCGCTTCCCAGGTCTGAAAAACCAAGATTAAGTTCCAATCCAAACTGAGGGAGTGGCGGAATGGGTTGCTTCCAAACCACCAAGAAATAGATCGCCACCAAGACCAACACGTTGATCACGGTAGTAATTATCCAGGCTTTCCTCCTGTTGTCGTTTTCTTCCTTATTTGATTCCCAAACTTGCATCAAATGTTATTTAAATGGTTTTGTTGCAATGGACACGTTCGCCTCTAAACCGGCTGCAATTCCTCCAATTTCAACAAGGTATTCCACCGGAACTTCCTTGTCAATATGCAAGACCACTTGCCCTTTCTTTCCTGCCAGTAAGACCGCCAATTCACTTTTGATGGCATCCCTGCCGACTACTTTGTCATTAACGGAAAAACGCAAGTCTTTGGTTACCGTCACGGTCACTTCTTGCATGATAATGTCCGAGGCCTCACTTGAAGGAAGGTTTATAGGCAAGCCAGATGGGGTAATGAATGAAGAAGTCAGCATGAAGAAAATCAACAACAGAAAGATGATGTCTGTCATTGATGACATACTGAAGCTTGATTCTATTTTATTCTTGGATTGAAGTGCCATTTTATTTGTCTTGTAACATGTCCAAAAACTCTATGGTGGTATATTCCATGCTATGGATGAGTTTCGATACTTGGGAAACCAAGTAATTGTAACCCAAATAGGCAATAATACCTACGACCAATCCGGCCGCCGTCGTGATCATGGCCTCATAAATACCCGTAGAAAGGAGTTTGGGGGAAACCATCCCTTCTTCCTGTGCTACCCCGATAAATGCCCTGATCATCCCCGCAACTGTACCCAAGAAGCCGATCATAGGCGCTGCCCCGGATACGGTAGCCAATAGATTCAGATTTTTCTCCAGTTTGTAAATCTCGATTTTACCAACGTTTTCTATGGCTACCTCAATGTTTTTCAATGGGCTACCAATCCTTTCAAGACCTTTTGAAATCATGTTTGCCACGGGCGTATTTTCTCCCTGGCACAGGAATTTTGCATTGTCTACTTTTCCGCTTTGGACCAGTATCTTGGTTTGATCCATGAGATGTTTGGGTGATTTGGCGGCATTCCTAAGGGTGATCAAGCGCTCCACAAAAATGTAGACCGCCAACACGAACAGCGCATAGAGCGGAATCATCATGTATCCACCTTTGATCAATAAATCCAGGAGACCAATATCTCCTTTGGAGCCGTCCATCATGGACAGGCTATCCACGACCATTTCATTGTCAGTGGAAAGTGTTTGCAGTAGCATCATATTAATATTTCAAAATCCATAAAGATTCATCAAATTCCATTTTGGCTTTTTCTAAGGCCTCGGTGGCAGATTGGAAGTAATCATACTTTCCAACGGATATTCTGTAATTTCTAGTATCACCGGTGGGTGAAATCAACCAAACGGTAGCGCCTTTGGCCAATAATTTCTGGGCTTCTTCCCTTGCAAGCCGCTCGTTTGGCAAACTTCCAGCGATAATGTGAAAACTAGACCTTTGGCCTTTTTCAGTGATCAGAATGATTTCGCCTGCTTTGATCTCCTCTACAGGAGCATCTAAGACCTCAAGGGCTGGTGCCGTATCAAATTCTTCATCCTTCACGTCCTCTTCTTCCAACAAAATGGAAGGCTCCTCCACAACAACTATCTCTTCTGTGATCGAGGGTGTTTCGCGTTCTTGCTGATCCGGGAGAAAGTACAAGAAATATGCCATTGCCATCATTAGGATGACCATGAACAAAATAAGAAACAACAATACCGGTGTCTGGCTTTTCTTCTTCTTTTCCAAAGAGACCATCGGTCTGGAAATAACTTTTTCGGGTCTCTTGATTTCTATCGGATTGGCTTCCTCTGTAGAGATTTCTGCAATTGGCACCATTGCTTCCAATGTTGGTTCATCCAATATCGGGCGCACGGGAACTACCTCCACGAATGGAAAACCGTAGTCTTTTCCTTTTGCCCTCTCTTTGTTTTCTGAATCCATTTTTGCCTTAATTTTTTCCCTAATCAACCTGCAAACCTAAGACAATTGCACCAATTCCCCAATAATATGAGGGTGTATGATTTGGCCCTTTTTTAGAATTTAAAGGTAGCACCCAAAATCCCTTGAATTCCCCTCACAGGATAATTCATAAACCTCTGGTTATTCCGGTTAAGCAGGTTGTTCCCCACCACAAAGGCGGATATCCTATCGGTGATCTGGTAATCCGCTTTTAATTGAATGTCAATAATTGCTGGAAGATCCATTCCTGTATCTGTCTGAAAATTGTAGCCTTGAATTCCTCCCATGAGATTGGCATTTGCCTGAATCAACCATTTTTCGGTAGGATGAAAATTGTTGTTGATAGAAACTTCCCACTCAGGTCTCTGGTATGGAATGGAAAGGCTACCCAAAGTATATTGGTAATAATCGATTCCAGCCAATAGTCTGTACCAACCTTGGTACTCCCATCCTACTTTTGCGCCATAGTTGATAACCCGAGTATCGGTGTCATACAATAAATTGAACCGCAGGCTATCTGCGGCACTGTTGGCGAAGAAATGCATGTTTTGGTATTTTCCTACCTTCACTCCTGCTTCATAGGTAAATTCGCCATTGAGAACACCCTTCACACCCGCCTTTACCTGAAAGTTTTGAATAGTGTTCAACAGCTGGGTGCTGGGGCCCAAAAATGGGTTTTCCATCACAAAATCATAATAGGTGTTCCTGAGCACATCTCCCTCAAAACCTGCATAAACGCCGAATTCATCCTTTAACATGTAGGACCCCAAAAGCGAGGGGAATACATGGAAATCTGCTTTTTTGTTTTCCGTTATGTCATTTTCAAAAACGATATTGGCACCTGCGTGTATCTTAAGCCCATCATATTTGTATTCTACAAAAGGGTTGATTTTAAAATAATTGCGGCTGATACTGCCATAAAAAACATCCTTTGGGCTGGTCAAGGACAATGCTGTATTGACCTTTGTCTTCAGTTTGTCATTGAACCAATATTCCGCATTTCCTTTGATCGCAAATTCGTTTTCAGAAGCCTGATAATTGTCATTGAAGATCCTGGCGCTCATCGAAACATTGTAATTCAAAGGCGCCATTTTTTCGATGTTCTGAATGCCGGCATTCAACTTGAACGTGTTGAGCGTGTTTTGATTTGGAATATAGTTTTCCAAATTCGGATTTTCCGGATTGTAACCGTAGAAATTGTATTTGTCCCTATTGTAATCCACCCCTCCGTAAAGTTGGAAATAATCCTTGAAGAGACTTCCGTCCACACCAAACTGCGTATGGGTTTCTGCAGAATTCTTCCCCCCTACTGGACCGGTGTAAAATCCTTCATGCTTCACCTTGACGCCATAATTGTAATCCCCTTCTTCCCAGTTGTTGTACCGGATTTCCGCAAGTGGAGAACTGTAGTTTCCGAACCCAAACCTCGCAAAACCTGGATAGAGCTCCTCATTGCTTTTCGGGAATTGTTTCTGGGCAGCCTCTGGTTTGATATCCGTGGGAGGTATATTCAGAAAAAAGGATTTGACGTCAAACTGAAAAGTTGAAGTGCTTTTTGCTGTCGGCAAAACCGGAATGCGTTCAAAGTTCCGCGCTTGCTTGGGCAGTGTCAGCACCCTGTCTTTTCGAATGATAAACTCCTGATCTTGCACTTCTCCCCTTTGCTGAGCCTGAGTCACTAGCGCCAATCCGGAAAATCCAATCAGCAGTATATATTTTAAAACGATCGTATTGTTCATTTTTTGTTTCATTAAATTCCAGGTAAATCCTACTTGAGTTTTGCCAATTTTTCCCTGGCCATTGTTTTGATTTCTTCATTGGTCGATCTTTCTACGATGGATTCCAATGTTGCTTTTGCCTGAAATTCCTCACCCAGTTTGATGTAATTCTCGGCCAGTAAAAGAAAGCCTTTTCCATACCAGAAATCATGCGCTGAGAAGGGTTCCGAAAAGTCAAAGATCGCGTCGTTGGATTGCGCAAAGTTGCCTTTTAGGTGATAGCTCTCCGCCAAAAGAAACAATCCTTCAGCACCCTGAACGGTTTTGTATTCATTGACCAAAGCCATCAGTGCATCATCTGCCAAATCGTTCTTGCCTGCTTTTCTATAGGCTTTTCCCTTAAGTAACATCGCCTCGGGAATCGCATCAGGCGTCACGCTACCCAATTGGATCACCCGGTTGGAATAGAATACCGCGGAATCAAAACCGTTGGTGAAATAATGGGAATTCATCAAGCCTCTGTAGGCTTCGTGCTCCTCGATTTTGTTTCTCGCATTTTTGGCGGACGCCCTTAGATAAGGCAAAGCCTTTGCATAGTTTTTGTTTTCCAATTCTATTGAACCAATCCTTTGCATTGCCTTGGCACGCTCTGGAGAATTTTTCATTTTGTCTATTTCATAAAAACTTGCCAAAGCTTGATCCTTCCTTCCCAATCGATAGTGCGCATCTCCGATAAAGAAAGTGGCTTCATCTTTCAAACCAGACTGCGGGTAATTCCTGAGATAATCATTGAAGGCCTTGATAGACTGCTCCAAAGAATTGCTGAAGAAAAGGTTTTTGGCCGCCTCAAATTCCAAATTCTGAAGGCTTTTGTTGTCTGGATTGGCCCCTCTGTATCTGGAGAGGTATTGGGAAAATTCCCCTGATCTCCCCTGGAGTGCCAATGTCTCCTGGAGACCGACCAAAGCCGCTTCCGCATTCGAGGAATTGGGATGATTTTCCAAGATGCGTTTGTAATCGTCGATCGTGTTGTCATAGCTCTGTAAAGAGAAATTGGCGATCGCCCTTCCTTCCAACGCAAATGGAATGAATTGACTGTTGGGTCTGCTTGAAATCAATCTGGTAAACCCATCCCTTGCTTGCGCATATTGGGTTTCTTCCATATTGATCTGCGATTTTTGGTAGATCGCATCTTCAATATAAAGAGAGGATGGATAATTATTGATCAATTGATCGAGTTGCGAAATGGCTTCGCTGTTCCTGCTCTGGAAATTGAGTAAAACCCCTGACCTAAAATAGGCATAATCGATACTGGCATTTCTTTCCTGAATGGCCCTTTGAAAAACCGCCAACGACTGAGGAAATTTTTTCTGGACATAATAGATATCCCCCAATCGCATCAGGGCATCATCATAATTCTCCTTTTCGGGATTTCCTTGCATTTTGTCCACGTAGGCTTTGAACTGGCCTTCCGCTTTGCCGTATTGCTGGGAATTGAAAAAGGCATATCCCAAGCCATAATGGGATTTGATCAAATAAGTGTCATTTGCTCTGGGATTCAGTTTTTGGAGTGCTTCATAAGCGCTGATCGCTTGGGGAAGGTTTTCCCTTGCCGCAAAACTCTCCCCTTTCCAAAAATGTGCTTGAAGAACCAAATCTCTGTCCGAGGCTTGCTTCAGCGATTTGTCAAAATAGTTGTTGGCGAGGTCATAGCGCTTATCCCTGTAGTACACCAATCCTTGGTAAAAAGCAATCTTTTGGTATGCCGCATTGATCCTTGCCGATTTGCGGGGCATTTTTTCGATCTGTTCGATCGCCCTGAGGTAGTTGTTGGTGTTGACCAATGCATCGGTCAACAGATTCTCTGCTTCCTGTGCATAACTTCCCCTTGGGTAATTTTCGAGGTAGGTATCCAAGGCGGTTACGGCATCCTGAAAACTACCTCTTTCAAGGTTTACCTTTGCATAATTGATAAGTGCTTCTTCTTTGATCTTTGGATCTGCATCGCTTTTGTAGGCGGCATTGAAACTGTTGGAGGCAAACTGCGCATTGTTTAATTTCAAATAGGCATGACCCAAATAATAGCTGGAAACCTGGGCAAGGTTATCGTCCCCGGTAGCCACTACCTTGAAGTAATCTGTGGACCGCTGATAGTTTTGGGTTTCAAATTGGGCAACCCCAGCTTTATAAATCTGAGGTCTGGATAGATCTCCTTTTCTTGCGTTTACAAAAGCATCGTAATTGGCAGCAGCTTTGACAAAATTCCTTTTCTCAAAATAGCCTTCAGCCAAATACAAATGGATCTCCTCTTTTCTATCCAAGGTTTTCCTACTTGAGAGAACAGGCTCAGCATATGCGATCAACTCATCATAATATCCTTGTCTGTAATACAATCCAGAAAGCATGTAAGGTACTTTTCCGGCATAGAAAGGTGTTTTGTCGGCTTCCCTAAAATCCTTGATGGCCTGATCATAATTGCCGGATTCCATGGCGATAAAGCCTGCATAGTAAAAAGCATCCGGGCTGTACTCACTCCCCTGCCCTTTGACCTGGTTAAAATAAACCAGCGCATTTTTGTTATCCTTAAGTTGGAAATAGGAATAGCCAGTCTTAAAAAGCACTTCAGCTCTTTGCTCGGGCCAAATTTTTTCGATGTTCACTTTTTTGAATGCCGGAATGGCTTCTTTGAAATTTTTCCTGTCAAAGAAAAAATTGCCCAAAACATGGGCCGCCTCGTTTATTTTGGGATGGTCAGGATTGTTTCGGATAAAAGCATAGACCAAGTCGGACGCGCCTGGGTTTTCTGTTTTCAGTGCAGAAATGGCATGGTAAAAATCAGCGTATATTTTTTGGTCTGAATCAAGTTCCGATTCTTTGAAAGACTCGAACTCGAATCGCGCGGCACTGAACAATTTTTTCTGATAAAGCTCAAAATTGTCATCCAGTGTTTTGGAAGTGCTGTTTTGATGCAAGCTTGATTGCGCAATTGATAGATGACTTGCGCCAACCATCAAAAATAATACAAGAGTTTTTTTCATTATGGATGCTTGGAAATTAATGCATTAACTTAAAGATCAATTCTTTGAGGATTTTGGAGTTTTCGACTGCATTTACATCCACGCCCTTGGAACGCAAATCCGCCTCTTTGATGTACCCAAAACAATCAATAACCTTGCCCAATTGATAGTTTCTGGAGGCTGTTTTGTACTCTTTTACAAAGAAGGGATGCACGCCCAACAATCTCGCCAATTCTGCCTCTGCCAAATTCGCATTGCCATGGACCAGGGCGATTTTGGAGAAAAAACTAAAGATCAGGGAAATCATCGGAATCAGGGGATGTGCCTTGGGGTTCTGCACAAAATAATGAATGATTTTATTGGCCTTCATCACATCCTTCACCCCTATTGCCTTGGTGAGCTCAAAATTGTTGTAGTCCTTATTGATCCCGATAAACTGGTGGATGTGCGCGGCAGTAATGGCCGTCGGTTCGGAAAAATTGATCAACATCTTGCCGATTTCATTGGTCAAAACTTCAAGGTTGTTGCCTATGCTCTCGGAAAGCAAAGTCGCCGTACGTGTATCGATCTTATGACCTTTGTCTTTGATATATTCCTCGATCCAAGGGGCAAGCTTCCATTCCTGGATTTTCTCCGTCTTGACTAAAATGGCTTTTTTATCCAGCTCTTTTGCTATTTTTCTTTTGCCATCAATGGATTTGTATTTGTGTGCAAAAACAAGAATGGTACTTGGGAGTGGGTTTTGAAGATAATTCATCAAAAGACTGTCGCCCAATTCCTTTCCCAAATCTGGAATATTTTGGGCTTCCTTGACGATCACGACTTGTCTGTCGGCCATCATCGGGAATCTTCGTGCGTTTCCCAGGATCACATTCATGGGGTTGTCCTTGCCATACATGATGATTTGGTTGAATCCCTTCTCGTGTTCGGCGATGGCGTGCTTTTCGATATGGTCTGAAATCAAGTCAATAAAGTACGGTTCATCTCCTTGCAAAAAATAAATCGGAGCATACTTCCCTGCTTTGATATCCTTTAAAACGTCTTCTGGTTTGCTGGGCATAGGGGCTTTTTCAGGTCAAAGATAAAAATAATTCACTTTCTAAAAAGTTAAACCCGAAATAAGCATTCGGTTTCCTTTTAGGGGTGGAAACTGCAAAAAAAATCAGTCTATTTGGAGAATAATGAGTAGTACCAATATGGTGAAGTCAATAACAGTAAACAACCGGCTGATTATAAAGCATTTTTAGGCTAGAATTGAATTGGTAATGCATAAAACGGGTTAAAGTCTCCACCTCTATTTATTATTTTAAACTTTCTCCGCCTTATTTTTGTCTATCTATAAACAAATAACAGAAAACCGTGAGCAGATTCGATAAAGGTGTTGCTTTCTTCAGTGAAGGGAAATTTGAGGAGGCATTGGAAGTCATCAACAATTGCATAGCTGAGGAAAAAGGCAATACCGAATACTATTCTTTTAGAGCCAGGGTGTTGTCCAGGTTGGGCCGCTTTGATGCTTCTTTGTTGGATTTTGATTATTTGGTCGAAATGGAACCCTACAACACCAATTTTATCAGTGACCGGGCGGTGGTTTTGCACTTGCTGCAAAGACATCAGGAATCCTTGGAGGAATTTGATCGGGCACTGAACCTTGATCCAAAGAATCCTTACCGATATTCCAGCCGGGCATTTTTGAAGGACCGAATCGGTGATTTTCAAGGAGCAATCGAAGATTATGAAAAAGCGATTGAACTGGATCCCGAAGATGCGGTGGCATACAACAACAAAGGAATGGTAGAGGAAAAACTCGGTTACGTGGATTTTTCCAAAAAGAGTTTTGAAAAAGCCGATGCATTGGTCGGAAAACAACCGAATCCAAACAGCGATATCAACCAGATTCCAGCCGATTCGGAAAACATTGAAAAAAAGAATGGGCTTGCCGATCATACTGCGCATGAACAACAAACCCAATCTAAATTATCTTTTCAGCATTTTCTTGGAACCTTCTTAAAAGTCCTCGGAGACAAAAATACAAGAGCCGAGTTTTTAAAATTTGTGAAATCAAGATTCAAGAAAAAAACCGATTAAGCTGTTTTGAGCACCAAGAATGGTTTATTGATGAAATAGGACATTTTTCGGGAAAGATTCTGGGCAAAGAGTTGGTCAAACCAGCTCTTTTTTGTGCTCAAGGTCACCAAAACATCTCCCTTTGAGGTAATCAGATAATTTTCAAGTCCCAAGCCAGGTTCATCTCTGTAAGATTTAAGAACATAATTGATCTTTTCATACCTGATGAAAGGCTTCAGTTCCTGAACCATGGTCAAGTGCAGCGATTTGTCAATCACTTTGATTTTGGTTCCAACGTGGACAATATCTATTTCGCTTTCAAAAAAACCTGCCAATTCCACTATCTTTTGGACAGCGATTTTATCCTCTTCCAAGTAATCAGTGGCATAGACAAATTTTCTGGGCGCTTTGAAATACACTTTTCTTGGAATAAGGAAAACATCCACGGAAGACCGATCCACTACTTTGCTGGCTCTGGTTCCAATGAAATTCTTTTTGAAGTCATTGACGCCTTCAGTTCCCATCACGATCAAATCTGCATTTTTGGATTCGGCAAACTCCAAAATGGTGTCGACTGTTTTTCCTTCCACAAATTCGGCGGTGCAGGATTTGAGGCCTTTGGTCAGACTTTCCTCGTTTACGGTTTGTACCAAATTCTGGAGTTTTTTATTGATGAATCCGTATTGATCATCAATTTCAATCGTCCCTGAGGACAATTTTTGATAATCCTCCTTATTGGGAACATGAACCAAAAATAAATCGGCATTGTATTTTTCCCCTAATTTGGCAGCGTATTCTATTGCGTTTAAAGAACATTCGGAGAAGTCTGTTGGACAAATAATCGTAAAAGTTTTGTTCATGGGTTTTAAGTTAATAGCCTTTTTTTCTATCAATTTGGTTTTTAGGTGATTGATTAAGCTTCATTCGTTGATAATTCTCCACGATTTGAGGAGCTGCGGCATCCGGATTGGTGACGCTGGCAATATGCGGGGTGATGGTGATTTTTTCTGATTCCCAAAAAGGGTGATTTTTGGGAAGTGGTTCGTTTCTAAAGACATCCAGCAATGCACCTGAAATATAGCCATTTTCAATGGCTTCGATGAGATCTTCCTCCACCAAATGCTTTCCTCTGGCCACATTGATAAGGTAGGTTCCCTTGCTGCAATTTTTGAACAAGTCCAGATTCAGGTAATTTTCGGTATGAGGAGTCAAGGGCAGCAAGCAAACCAGTATGTTTACTTTCTTCAAAAACTCATTGATTTGGTTGCCATAATAGTAGGGGTAAGTTAAGCCTGATTTTTGGGAATAACCGTATCCGGACACATCAATGTTCAATGCCTGGAGTTTGTCGATCACGTCTCCACCCAATTCCCCAACTCCCAAAACCCCTACCCTGATGGGGATTTCCGGTCGACTCATGTCCCAAACCTTTTTTTTCTGGTTGATTTGATATCTTAGGGTTTGACGATGGTAATTGAGTATTCCCATGATCACGTAATTGGTCATGGAAAACGTCAGTTTTTTGTCCACGATTCGTGCAATGGGAAGTTCGGGCGATATTGATTCATCCGAAAGGATATGATCCACCCCTGCTCCCATCGAACAGATGAGTTTAAGGTTGGGAAAATCATTTAAAATTCCTTTCGGGTGTTGCCAAAGCATTACTGCTTCAACCTCGCTTTTGTCGATGATCTCTGGATACACATAAACGGTGATGGATGGGTCTATTTTTTTGATGTTTTCAACCCACACCGCTACATTTCTACCTGGAGCTATAATTGCTAATGCCATTTTTTTTAAAATTCCTTAATTTCAATCTTTCGTATTTGACTAATTTTTCGACGTTGACATCTGCCAATTTAGTTAATCATTAGTCTAAATATAAACACCTTTTATCTAAACCCTGAAAAATTAATTATAATCGGAGCCAAAAATGAATTCTTAACCGTTATTTTTGAGTTTGCGTATTAAAAAGCAACAATAATCAAAACAAAACCAATTCAACAAAAATGAAAACCAAATACATCATACTGTTCATGAGCTTGATTTTTTCCCTTAACATCGAAGGAATTGGTCAACAAATCCAAATGCCACAGGCCAGCCCATCTGCTCAAATCAGCCAGAAAGTTGGTCTTACCGATGTCACTGTCGAATACAGCCGACCAAGTACGAAAGGAAGAAAAATTTTCGGGGAACTGGTCCCTTTTGGAGAGGTTTGGAGAACGGGCGCAAATGCCGCGACCCTCATTACATTTTCCACTGATGTCAGCATCGAACGAAACCCTTTGCCAAAAGGTACCTATGCACTGTATTCCATCCCGGGTAAAAACGATTGGACAATCATTTTTTCTAAAAACACCAAACTTTGGGGATCTGTGGGATACAACCAAGAAGAGGACGTTTTCAGATTCAAAGTAAAACCGGGAAAAACTGGAAACAAATATGAAACGATGGAAATCACTTTCGTGGACATGACCGATACAGGGGCTTCGCTTTCCATCAAATGGGAAAATACAAGAGTTAAGTTCAGGATAGAAACCGAAGTGGATGAGATCGTCATGGCCGAAATCAAGGCAATGGTCATCGACAAAGAGCCAGAGAATCCAGGGTTGTACTATCAAGCTGCCAATTACTATTTCACCACCGGCAAAGACCTCAATACCGCTTTGGAATGGATTACCAAATCTGTTGAAAGTGATCCGAAATATTGGACCATGCACCTCAAAGCCAAAATCGAACTTGGTCTTGGCATGAAAAAAGAAGCTGCAGAAAGCGCCAAAAAATCAATGGAAATGGCCAGGGAGGCAAAAAACCCTGATTATGTCAGTCTCAATGAGCGTTTGATCAAATCCATCAAATAGAAGATAGGTTTTGTGGATTGAATATGGCAAGGACCATTGGATACAATGATATTTTTCCAAGAGAAGTGAAAATGATTTGAATTCATTTAAAGTCCCTATAGAATGTACAAAGAATTAGAAATCGAAAAGTGGTCCAGAAAGGACCACTTTCGTTTTTTCAGCCAATTTGAAGAACCGTTTTTTGGGGTCACTGTTCAGTTAGATTGCACCAAGGCCCACGCCTACAGCAAGAAGCATGGAGTTTCTTTTTTTCTTTATTATCTTCATTGTTCTCTTGTTGCAGCCAACCAGGCAAGGCCTTTCCGGTATCGTATCCAAGAGCATCGGGTTTTGGTGTATGAAAAAACCAATGCTTCACAGACGATCAACCGGCCGGATGGTACTTTTGGGTTTTCCTATATGGAATATGATGCCGATTTTGAAAGTTTTCACCTTTCAGCGAAGAAAGAAATTGAAAGGGTACAAAAAAGCACTGGCCTCCAACCCGCTGTGTCTGGAGAAAATGTGATCCATTATTCCACCCTTCCATGGATAAATTTTTCGTCCCTGTCCCATGCCAGAAGCTTTGCCCTCAAGGACAGCTGTCCAAAATTTCCTATGGGAAAATGATGGATTTTGAGGGGAGAAAAGTCATGCCTTTGGCCATTCATGTCCACCATACCTTAATGGATGGGACTCATGTAGGAGAATTCCTGGAAAAATTTCAAAACCTGATGAATCAAGAATAATCTAAAAGGACTAAAGCAAAACAAGAAATAAAATTGCTCTAATTTGCGAAATCAACCTATACAATCGTTTGCGGAGCGATAGAGAGAAAAATAAATAGTATTTTCTTCAACAAAAACGGATAGTTTTTAATAAAATCTTAATTTTGTGTCTGTATTCTTAAAAAAATCATTACAAAAATGCTCACAGGCAAAAAATTCATCATAGATTTTGACAGTACCTTTACTCAAGTGGAAGCCTTGGATATCTTGGGTGAAATCAGTTTGAAAAACGATGTAAACCGAGATCAAAAACTCAAATCCATAAAAGACATCACGGATGGCGGCATGGAAGGAACCGTAACCTTTCGGGAAAGCCTCGAAAAAAGGGTCGATTTGTTGAAGGCCACCAAGGCCCAAATCGGCGAATTGGTTGAGGTTTTGAAAAGTAAAGTGTCCACCTCTTTTCAACGAAACAAAGAATTTTTTGTCGAAAATGCAGAAAACATCTATATTATTTCGAACGGTTTCAAGGACTTCATCACGCCGATCGTCGGTGAATTTGGAATCAGCCCCGACAATGTGTTTGCCAATGATTTTGTTTACGATGAAAATGAAAATATCGTCGATTTCAATCGAGACAATGTCCTTTCCAAAAACGGAGGGAAATCAGAGACCATCAAAAGATTGAAGCTGGAAGGTGATATCTATGTCATAGGAGATGGCTACACCGACTATGAAATAAAAGCTGCCGGATTGGCCAACAAGTTCTACGCGTTTACCGAAAACGTGGAAAGGTTAAAGGTTACTTCATTGGCAGACCACATCGCCCCTAGTTTAGATGAAATCCTATATATCAATAAGATGAACAAAAAATATTCCTACCCAAAAAGCCGTATCAATGTCCTCTTGCTGGAAAATGTCCATCCCATAGCGGTGGAATTGCTACAAAAAGAAGGATACAATGTAGAAGTGGTCACTTCTGCCCTCAATGAAGAGGAACTTGCCGAAAAGATCAAGAACGTATCCGTCTTGGGTATCCGTTCCAAAACCAATGTCACCAAGAAAGTCTTGGAAAATGCCAATAGGCTCATCTCCATCGGGGCTTTCTGCATCGGTACCAATCAGATTGATTTGGAAACCTGTCAGGAAAAAGGCATCGCTGTTTTCAATGCACCTTTCAGCAATACCCGATCAGTAGTGGAATTGGCCATCGCCGAAATCATCTTTTTGATGCGTAACCTTGCCGACAAAAGTACAGCCATGCACCAAGGCAAGTGGGACAAATCAGCCACTGGCAGTTTTGAAATCAGAGGTAAAAAACTGGGTATTGTCGGTTATGGAAATATCGGTGCCCAACTGTCTGTCCTTGCGGAAAACATGGGCTTGAATGTTTTTTATTATGACGTGATCGAAAGACTTGCCCTGGGCAATGCGACCAAGGTGGATTCATTGGACGAACTGCTGTCCCTAAGTGACATCGTATCCCTTCATGTGGATGGCCGAAAGGAGAACAAAAACCTAATCAACCGTGAAAAGATCGCATTGATGAAACAAGGTGCGATTCTGGTCAATCTGAGCAGAGGGCATGTGGTCGAAATCGGCGCTTTGAAAGATGCCATCGTTTCAGGCCACTTGGCTGGAACCGCAGTGGATGTATTTCCCGAGGAACCAAAAAACAACAAGGAACCATTCGTATCCGAATTGATCGGTCTCCCCAATACGATCCTTACCCCCCATATCGGTGGATCCACATTGGAAGCCCAGGAAAATATCGCCCGCTTCGTGCCTGGAAAAATTATGGAATATATCAACACCGGGAATACATACAACTCGGTCAATTTCCCGAACATTCAGCTGCCATTCCTTCAGTCGGCGCACAGGTTGATCCATATCCATATGAATGAACCCGGCGTTTTGGCCAAAATCAATTTGAGTCTGGCAAATTTCAACATCAACATCGTCGGGCAATACCTCAAGACAAATGAAAAAATCGGCTACGTGATCACGGATATTGACAAAGCCTATTCACCTGAATTGATCGATGCGATGAAGCAGATTCCGGGAACCATCCGTTTCAGGGTCTTGTATTGATTCCTGTATTTTTCTGGACAAAGGGAGTTTACAAAAGGAAGGCGATGCTACAATTCTGAAATTTCCCACTTCAAATGAATAATCAAAAAAGGCTGAAATCTCTGGATTTCAGCCTTTTTTGATTATGGTATTGCTCTTTGTCTGGGATTATTTCTCTTCCTTTATCCGGGGAATCAATTTCACTTTTTGGCTTTCGGTTTTTTTCCTCATCCGCATGTTCAGCAGCTCGATGGTCAAGGAGAAGAATACGGCAAAATAAATATACCCTTTTGGCACTTCCACATGGAATCCTTCGACCAGCAGCATAAACCCGATTAGAATCAGAAACGACAAGGCCAGAATCTGTAAAGTCGGATTTTGGTTGATAAACCTGCTGATCTTTCCGGCAAAAGCCATCATCACCCCTAAGGCGATGACCACGGCAATAATCATGATAAGGACTTCCTTGACCAAACCAACGGCCGTCAGTATACTGTCAAAGGAAAAAATGATATCCAGAAGAATGATCTGAAGAATCACATTGGATATTTTCTTCGCCGAATTTGGCTTGACCTCTTCGGTGATTCCTTCCATTTTGTGATGGATTTCCACAGTGGATTTGAAGAGCAGGAAAAGACCGCCAAATGCAAGTATCAAATCCCTCCCACTCATCTCAAAATCAAAAACCATGATCAGGGGTTGGGTAAATTGGATGATGTAGGAAATCCCCAAAAGCAAAGCGATTCTAAAAACCAAGGCAAATGCCAAACCGATGTTCCGGGCTTTGGCTTGTTGGTGTTCTGGTAATTTGTTAGAGATAATGGAAATGAATATGATATTGTCTACACCCAACACAATTTCCAAAAATGTCAAGGTCAGCAATGCAATCCAAGCTTCTGTATGCAGGAATATTTCCATTTTTGAGTTTTGATTTAATCACAAATTAACAAATAGAAATCGTCGTTTTTTTATCCGGAATGGGTATTTAATTTTCTAGGAATCCTTGTTTGAAAAGGTAAGTGCAGTGTTCCTATGGGATTCATTTATTTTTTATTTTCTTTGTCCTATTCAAATCCCCCAAAACATGAAAATCATTGCCATCGGCAGAAATTATACCGAGCATATCGAAGAGTTAAAGAATGAAAGATCGGATGCTCCTGTTGTTTTTCTCAAACCAGACACTGCCCTTTTGAAGAACAATGCGCCTTTTTATCATCCTGACTTTTCCGAAAACATCCACCATGAGGTAGAAATCGTTTTGAAAGTATGCAAGGAGGGAAAACACATCAAGAAGGAATTTGCATCCCGCTACTTTGATGAGATTGGGATTGGTATCGATTTTACGGCAAGGGATCTTCAGGACAAGTGCAAAGCAAAAGGCCTTCCGTGGGAAATCGCCAAGGCCTTCAACGGTTCGGCCCCTATCGGACAGTTTATTCCCATAAAGGAAATCCGGGATACTCAAAACATCAATTTTCACTTGCTGATCAATGGAGAATTGAAACAAAAAGGAAATACTTCCATGATGCTCTTTGATTTCGAAACCATCATTGCGTATGTGTCCAATTTCTTTACCCTTAAAAAAGGAGACCTCATCTTTACGGGAACTCCTGCCGGTGTCAGCAAAGTGGACATCGGTGACCATTTAGAAGCATTTATTGAAGACCAGAAGCTGTTGGATTTTGAAATTAAATAAAGTTCTTTTCGTAGTGCTCCTGCTGTTGCCAAGTTGGCTGCAGGCACAGGATTATCTTTTTCCGGTCAAACCGGGTCAGCGCAATTTGCTTTCGGGAAATTTCAGTGAAATCAGACCCAATCATTTTCACAGTGGCATTGACGTGAAAATAGGAGGCGTTGACGGAGAACCCATCCTCGCCATTGCCGACGGCTATATCTACCGAATGAAAGTTTCCTCTTTCGGATATGGAAATGTCATTTACATGAAGCACCACAACGGTCAATATTCCGTCTATGGGCATCTGCGAAATCTCTCTCCCAAAATCATGGATTTTATGAGGAAGGAGATGTATTTCGCGCAGAAAAATGAGTTGGAAATCTATCCGGATTCTGAATTTTTACCCATAAAAAGAGGCGAAATAATCGGCAATGGAGGAAATACAGGAGGATCAGCAGGACCGCACCTTCATTTTGAAATCCGGGACAGCTTGGACAGGGCGATAGATCCACTCATATTCGGTTTTTCCGAAGTGGTGGACAAGACCCCTCCTATTTTGTACCGAGTTGCCCTACGGCCACTTGACTTCAATTCAAGAGTGAATGGCAAATACCAGAGACAGGAGTTTACCCCCATTTTGGAAGGAGGACGCTATATTTTACCCCAGACGGTTAAAATTTCGGGACAGGTAGGTTTGGAAGTTTATGGTGTGGACAAGCAAGACGGGGTCAACAATATTTTTGGAATCCCCATTTATGAGCTTTTTGAAGACAAGAAGCCTCTTTTCCGGATAAATGTAGACCATATTGATTTCAGCATGGGCAGGTTTTTGCTTTTGCATACCCATCAGAACAGGTTCATCAGGCTATACAACAATCCCAATAATCCGATGAACATCTATGAGATGGAGAACCTCCAAACTGGTGCCATAAGCGCCAAAACGGGGCAGAAAAAGCAACTCCAAGTAAACCTGAAGGATGTCTACGGAAACAGCAGAATGGTCAACATTTCCATAGAGGGCGAAGATTACCAACAATTCCAAAAAGGAGAAGCCGGTGCAGACAAGATGACCCGGGTTACCTTTGACAGAGAGGTCATGATGATCACCACGGGATTGTCCGAAAGGGGAACTTTGGCAAAGGTGTATGCCAAAAGTCTTGCCATGGAAATACCACCTGCATACACCACCGAAGGGAGAAGAACTTATCTCTGGGACATGAATTTTGGGATTCCCGATTCCATAGACCTTTGCACCGAGATCCTTTTTCCAGAAGTATTGGCAAAAATCCCTTTTGGAGAGGAATTTTCATTTGCCAATACGGTTCTACAGCTCAAATTCGAAAAAAACACGCTTTTGGATGACCTTTTTCTTCAGGCCAAAAAAAGCCTGAACAATGGAATGCCATCCCTTAAAATCAATGGGTCTGCTGATTACCTTCAAAACAGTATGGAGGTTCTTTTCAAAAGAACAGGATTTACTGGCAACAAAAGCAGAACCCATATCTATAATCTGGCTGAGAATGGCAGAAAAAGTTTCGTTGGAGGTGAATGGGAAGGGGATGATATTCGGTTTAAAACCAGAAATTTTGGTACTTTTGTTCTTGACCAAGATCAGGTGCCTCCAGTAATCAGCCCCGTACAAGTCACCGCAGGAGATTTGAAGTTTAAAATCACGGATGATAAGTCAGGTATAAGGGATTTTGAAGCCTACGTGGATGGCAATTGGGTGCTGATGCGGTACGAACACAAACAATCCCTCATTTGGTCCGAGAAATTGGAGAAAAAGCCTTTTAAGGGAGAAGTTTTATTGAAAGTAAGGGACATGGCAGGAAACGAATCCCAATACAAAACGACCATTAAATAGATTGTAACTTTTAAATATTCAAGAAATGTCATTAGAAGTAGGAAAACCAGCACCGGATTTTGAGGCCAAAGACCAAGATGGAAACCTCATCAAATTGTCTGATTTTAAAGGAAAAAAAGTGGTCCTTTATTTTTATCCAAAAGACAATACCCCTGGCTGCACCACGCAGGCCTGTAACCTTCGGGACAATTATGAAGCCCTCCAAAAAGTAGGTTATGTGATTTTGGGCATCTCCAGTGATTCCGAAAAATCCCACAAAAAATTCATAGAAAAGCAATCCCTTCCCTTTCCATTGATCGCTGACGAGGACCTTAAGGTCCACGAGGCCTACGGAACCTGGGTAGAGAAATCCATGTACGGTCGTCAATATATGGGCACAGCCCGGACCACTTTCATCATTGATGAAGCGGGCATTCTTTCCGAGATCATCCAAAAAGTAAATACTAAAGATCATACCAACCAAATTCTTAAATAATTCCAATACAATGGAAAAACAATCAATCGATCAACTTAAAGGAATATGTAATCAAGTCAGAAGGGACGCTTTGCGCATGGTGCATGCGGTTCAGTCTGGTCATCCAGGTGCAGCTTTGGGTTGTACCGAGTTCGTAGTCGCCCTTTATTTCCAGGAAATGGAACACAACAAGGACTTTAACATTGATGGCCCAGGTGAGGACCTTTTCTTCATGTCAAACGGCCATGTTTCCGCGCTTTGGTACAGTGTACTCGCAAGAAGTGGTTACTTCAATGTAGCCGAGCTGGCGACATTCAGGAAAATCAACAGCAGACTCCAAGGCCATCCAGCAACAGAAGAACACCTTCCAGGTATCCGGATTGCTTCAGGATCGCTTGGACAAGGCTTGTCCGTAGGAATTGGCGCAGCCCAAAGCAAAAAAATCAACAAGGACGATAAATTGGTCCATGTGATGATGGGTGATGGAGAGCAACAAGAGGGTCAAGTATGGGAAGCGGCCATGTATGCGGCGCACCACAAAATTGACAACCTGATCGCTACCATCGATTATAACGGACAGCAAATCGATGGCCCTACGGCCAAGATTATGGATCTCATGAATCTGAAGGCCAAATATGAGGCATTTGGTTGGGAAGTGGTTGAAACCAAGGCTGGCAACGACATGGAAGCCGTCTTGAAAGGATTACAAACAGCCAAAGGACTTACTGGAAAAGGCAAGCCAGTATTGAATCTGCTTTACACAGAAATGGGTTACGGCGTTGATTTTATGGTCGGCACGCACAAATGGCATGGAGTAGCGCCAGATGATGCCCAATTGGAAAATGCACTTGGACAATTGGAAGAAACCTTAGGAGACTATTAATCAAACCCATGTAGGCGAATTCAAGCTTCGCCTGACTGGACCAAAAAACAACATTATACAATGGAAAAGACCCTTGACTTAAAATACACTTTTACCGAGAAAAAAGATACACGTTCCGGTTTTGGAGACGGCTTATTGGAAGCTGGTAGAAAAAACCCAAATGTAGTTGGCCTTTGTGCCGATCTTATCGGATCCCTTAAAATGGGCGCATTTCAAAAAGAATTCCCTGAGCGTTTCTTTCAGGTGGGTATCGCAGAAGCCAACATGATGGGCATTGCGGCGGGCATGACCATCGGCGGAAAAATCCCCTTTACTGGAACTTTCGCCAACTTCTCCACAGGAAGGGTTTATGACCAAATCAGGCAATCCATCGCCTATTCCGACAAGAATGTCAAAATATGTGCATCACATGCGGGATTGACTCTTGGAGAAGATGGGGCTACCCACCAGATATTGGAAGATCTCGGCATGATGAAAATGCTGCCCAACATGACCGTCATCAATCCATGCGATTACAACCAGACCAAAGCAGCAACTTTGGCCATCGCTGAGTATGTTGGTCCAGTTTATTTGAGATTTGGCCGCCCAAGTTGGCCGATCTTCACCCCTGCCAATCAGAAATTCGAAATCGGGAAAGCCTGGAAGATGATTGAAGGCACTGATGTGACTATTTTTGCTACCGGCCATTTGGTTTGGGAAGCGGTAGTTGCTGAAGCAATGTTGAGAGAAGAAGGGATTTCGGCTGAGGTGATCAATATCCATACAATCAAGCCTTTGGACGTGGAAGCTATCCTGGCATCGGTATCCAAAACAGGATGTTGTGTGTCGGCAGAGGAACACCAATACAATGGTGGATTGGGTGACAGCATTGCCCAGACTTTGTCTAGAAATCAACCTGCACCACAAGAGTTTGTAGGTGTGGATGATTCCTTTGGAGAATCCGGAACACCAACCCAACTGTTGGAAAAATATGGCTTGAATGCAGAAAACATTGTAAAAGCTGCCAAGCGCGCCATCAAAAGAAAATAATACAAGCAGAAATACAATGAAGTTTGAGGCTTTGGGTTTGGAAATGATTTTCCGATTCAATTGCCTCAAACTTCATTTTTTTTTAATCTCAATTACAATTTCCTCACCCAGATATTTCTGAAGCGCACCAAATCCCCATGGTCCTGAAGGACTATTGGCAATTCTGAAGGATGGGCCAGATAATTGGGAATACCGATATATTCCGTTGGTCCTTTCAATTCCACTGCATTTTGTACCAAAACCCCATTGTGAATCAAGGTGACTTTAGCCGGAACCAGAAGGATCCCATCTGCATTGAACCTTGGTCCTGTGAAGAAAATATCATACGTGTTCCATTCACCCGGAGCTTTGGTTGCATTGACCAAAGGCACATGTTGTTTGTAGATACTTCCTGCCTGACCGTTTGAATAAGTCCTGCTTTCGTAAGAATCCAACACTTGTACTTCATATTTTCCCATCAGGAAAATCCCACTGTTGCCTCTCCCCTGTCCTTCACCTTTGACAACTGTTGGGGAGGCCCATTCAACGTGAAGTTGCATGTCCCCATAGGAATCCTTCGTACGGATGTCGCCAGTTTTGGGCACGACGGTCATGGCACCATTTTCGACTTTCCATTCGGCGGCATTCCCCGTTCTTAAACTTTGAAAATTATTGAGATTTTTTCCGTCGAAAATCACGATAGCATCAGAGGGTGCCAGGTGGTTTTCGGCTCCGGCAGTCACTTTTCTGGGAACAGGTTCCCAAAATTCAGTGGCCTCCGGTGGAAGTTTGATGTCTTTTTGTTGGGCGAAAAGGGGAAATGCTACCATCATGGCCACGCAAGTAAACCCATGCTTTAAAATTTTCATAATTGGTTATTAAGGTTTTTGAATATTAAATGGTCAATTTAATTCAATAATCAGCGATTCAAAAACCGTTGATGGATTTTTGATTTTTGAAATTGTCCCTTTTGGTTACATTCATAAAAAAATATCAACCTATGCAAAAATATTACCTGTTGTCTGCATTGCTTTTGGTGGTTTTGTTTCCGTCAATGGCCCAAAAAGACTATTTCTTTCCTGATGAAACTTTTTCCCCCTCCATTCCTTCACCCGAAGATTATTTTGGTTACCCGATCGGAGATTGGCATACGCGGTATGATTTGATGATTTCCTACTTCGAAAAACTTGCGGAAAGTTCCGATAGAGCGAGCTTGGAAGTCATTGGTTACACCAATCAAAGAAGACCCATCGTGGTCTTCACCATCAGCAATCCTGCAAATATCCAAAACCTTGAAGGTATCCGGACACAGCATCTCCGATTGGTGGATCCATCGCTGGCACTGCCGGATGTATCCAAAATGCCCGCCATCGTCAATTTGGCATATAGCGTCCATGGAAATGAGCCCTCTACCACAGAAGCCGCTATCCTGACGGCTTATTGGTTGGTCGCCTCAGAAAGCGACAAAGCCAAAAACATCCGGGAAAACGCGGTGGTATTGATCGATCCAGCCATCAACCCAGACGGAAGAGACCGACACAGCAATTGGGTAAACATGCACAAAAGTTTTCCGGCAGTCGCCGATCCACTGGACAGGGAGCACAATGAGATCTGGCCCAGTGGCAGGGTCAACCATTATTGGTTTGATCTCAACAGAGATTGGTTGCCTTTGGCCCAAGTGGAGCTCCAAACCAAGATAAAGTGGTACCACAGCTGGTATCCGAATGTCGTCGGTGATTTTCACGAAATGGGAACCAACAGTACCTACTTTTTTGAGCCCACCAAGCCCTTTGGAAGCGAAAACCCCATTATCCCCAGAAAAAACTACGAGGAGATCAACAATAAATTTGCAGGTTACTTTGCCAAGGCATTGGATGATTTGGGAAGCCTGTACTGGACAAAAGAAGTTTTTGACAACAGCTATCCGGGTTATGGATCCACCTATCCAGACATTCAGGGTGGACTTGGACTTGTCTTCGAACAGGGAAGTTCCAGGGGACATGTCCAAAGCTCACAAAGAGGTGACATCACCTTTGCTTTTACCATCAGGAATCAATTGGCCACCTCAATGGCGACATTGGAAGCGGCCGTGAACGAAAGGGAATACATGCACCGCTATTTGCGGGAATATTTTGAGACCGCCATAACCGAGGCGGGAAAGGATAAATCAAAAGCTTATGTTTTTGGCGATGAATATGATGAATCCCGCAACCGGCTTTTCCTAAAACTGCTTCTGGATCATAAAATCAAGGTGTTTGAAAACCAAAAAGATTTGTCTTCCGAAGGGAAATCCTTCAAAAAAGGAAAATCATGGATTGTGCCTACCTCCCAGCCCCAATACAGAATGGTCAGGACGATGTTTGAGAAAGTGACTACCTTTTCCGATTCCGTGTTCTATGACGCTTCCTCCTGGACCATGGCCCTGGCCTATGGGATTCCCTATTCTTCTCAAAGTGCTGCTGCAGGTGGAAACGAAATTCTTGCACTCCCAGAACTTGACTTGAATTTCCCAGAGCTTGGAAAGTATGTAGCTTATTTGGCGGATTGGTCGGATTACTTTGCCCCAAAACTGCTCCATCAGCTTCAGGAGGCTGGAGTACATGTGGAAACCACCGCCGTTCCTTTCACCTCCAATACCAACCAAGGCGCAAAGGAATTTCCAGCAGGTTCACTGATCATTCCAACCGGTTTTCAAAAATTGAACCCCGAGGAACTCAGGGCTGCGGTCCAAAAAGCTGCCGATGGTTCTTCACAGCACATTTGGGCGACCACAACAGGTTTCAGTGCCAAAGGAATCGACTTGGGAAGCAATAATGTTTCCGCAGTCACGGTTCCAAAGGTGCTCATGCTCATCGGGCAAGGTACCTCCCAATACGAAGCTGGAGAAATTTGGCACTTAATGGATACGAAAGTTGGTATGCCGATGTCAAAAGTGGATGTGTCCCTTTTCGGAAGGATCAACCTTTTCGATTTCACCACGCTCATCCTGCCTTCGGGAAATTATAACGCTTTGACCTCAGGTCAAATCAATCATTTGAAGGATTGGCTGTCAAAGGGCGGAACGTTGATTTCCCTGAGGTCTGCCAGCCAATGGCTCCAAAGCCAGGAAATCGTCAAGGAAGAATACCTGACCGTGGATGCAGAAAAGGAACCTGATCTCCTTTCTTTCGCTAACCAAAGGAATTATCAAGGCGCCAAAAATATTGGTGGAAGTATCTATTTGGCCAATTTGGACACCAGCCATCCTTTGGGTTATGGCTATCGGAGCAACGAAATCCCGGTGTACCGAAACAGCACCATTTTCTTCAAGCCCTCCAAAATCAAATACCAAACCCCGGTAAGATACACCGCCAATCCCCTGTTGGGCGGATATATTTCGGATTCAAATCTCGAAAAAATCAAGTCCAGTGCCAGTGTTTTTGTCTCAGAAGTGGGTTCAGGTCGGGTCATCCATTTCATTGACAATCCAAACTTTAGGGGTACTTGGTTTGGTACCAACAAGTTGTTTTTCAATGCCATTTTCTTTGGAAATAAAATGTAGGAAGTAAACAGGTTGCTCATGTGGGTTGCCTCTATTTTACCCTTTCCAAGTTCAAATGAATCTGGTTTCCTCAAACCATTTTCAAGAACAATTAAAACAAAGCCCCGCTGGAAAGCGGGGCTTTGTTTTGTTAGCCATTAATTGAAAAGTTGACTGAATTGGATAAACCTAAATGTAGATGCGCCTTTAAAGAAGTTGAAACTTATACTCGCAATACCCAATATATCAGGCATTTATTTTTTTCTGGGATCTTATAATGTTTTAGGAGTCCCTTTTTAGCGTTTGTTCTGATTTTCCTTATGGTTCCAAGTGGACAAACATTTCGGTCGTGCCGATGGCACTTTGATTGGAGGATTGGTTGCTGCATTCCCCACAATGAATTATGGGGTTAAGAATTGAGCCGTGCCGATGGCACTTTGATTGGAAGATTGGTTGCTTCTTCCCCACAGTAAATTATGGGGTTAAGATTTTGGTCGTGCTGCTGGCACTTTGATTGGAGGATTGGTTGCTGCCTTCCCCTCAATGAATTGTGGGGTTAAGATTTCGGTCGTGCTGATGGCACTTTGATTGGAGGATGGTATGCTTCTTCCCCACAATGAATTATGGGCTTAAGAATTGAGTCGTGCCGATGGCACTTTTGTCGGGGAGTTGTTTGCTGCATTCCCCACAATGAATTATGGGGTTAAGATTTCGGTCGTGCTTATTGCACTTTGATTGGAGGATTGGTTGCTTCTTCCCCACAATAAATTATGGGGTTAAGAATTGATCCGTGCCGATGGCACTTTGATTGGAAGATTGGTTGCTGCCTTCCCCACAATGAATTGAGGGGTTAAGATTTCGGTCGTGCTGATGGCACTTTGATTGGAGGATTGGTTGCTTCTTCCCCACAAT
>NZ_JAUSPP010000058.1:0-82947 GCF_030656585.1 Rhodonellum sp. | reverse complement strand
TAAAACCAAAGATGGAGTGTTGACAAGGTTTTTCAAACGTGTGGCTTATCGCAAAGGAAGGGGAGCTGCCATTACCGCGACTGCCAGAAAGCTGGCAGTAATTATCTGGAACATGATTATAAAAGGAGAAAGATATCAGCCCGGGAATTTAGACCAATACCAAAAAGAAATGAAAGAGCGAATGATTGCATCAATTAAAAAAAAGATGAAATCACTGAATATGTCAGCCGATGAATTAAATACTGCCCTATCATAAGTTAGATGGAAATATGCATTGGGTTTTCAAATGGGGTCGAAATTGCAAGAAAATCAGGCCTTTGGAGAACAAGGCGCATTGCCGGTATGCTGCAGTCAAAAAGAGCAATTTCATCCTGAATTAGAATCAGCAATGCACAATACAGGTTTAAGAGTGTCATTTTCATTTATGTAGGTACCCCAACCTGTCAGTCGTATTTTTTTGGAAAAGAGATTGGATTCCGAAAGCGATGGGGTCGACGTCAAAAGAAGCCAACAACCCGGATTATGATTTTCTTGATTTTATAATTTGCCGGAAACATTCCAGACATACCCAAACACAATGCAACCCGGAATATCTCATCCATTCAAAAAGCCGTTTAGATGAAAGAATCCTTTTTTCCTGATTCGGAATTTGTCCGAAGAAAATAAATCAGCTAATGTTTAAGTCAAATATTTCGGCAAAAACTATTTATACCTAACTGGTATTCAATCAAATATAAAAATTTTTTCCGAAAGGGACAATTTCCTTAGCGGGTAATTTTGTGGTCAAACCTCATTTCCAATTCACTTCCCCTCATGTTGATTTTAGATTTTCAAACTCAAAAAAGAGGCGCTATAGGCATGCGGTCTCGTTTCTCTTGTTGATTTTTTTCCGTTTCCTATTGGGTTTGATGCTGTAAGGGAATCAGACTCTTTGGAGAAAATGGCGCAGTACTGCGTTTGTTGAAATCAAAAACAGAAAACAAAGGAAGGACTATTTGGCAAAACAGGCTGGAATGGAATTGGTCATGCATGACAGAGGTTTAAGTCTCACATTTATTTTTTACTTTTAATCCTTAGGGCAATAAAATTTTTGAAATGCCGCCCATACTAGACAAGCACAATCTTTCACCTATTCACAATTAACCTATGACCTATTCTAACCGAAAAGGCTTTGCCAAAACATTCATTTTGACTTCTCTGCTTCTATTTTCTGCATCAGCAATGGCGCAGGACGGGACAATCACTCCGCTTGAAGCGCCTGGGGAGCCGAAAGCCATTCCGCTCGGCACAGGCGGTGTTGCTGAACAACCTGCCCCCGAGACCTGGTTCCTCCAGTGGGGCGATCCGATGGCACGGAACATTTCCACTGCGACCCTCACCCCCTTCCTGCCTGAACCGGGCAAGGCGAAAGGCACGGCTGTAATTGTGGCGCCGGGTGGCGGATTCAGGTGGCTGTCAATGGGCAACGAGGGCTGGGATGTCGCAAAGGCACTTTCGGATCAGGGAATCGCCGCCTTTGTGCTCAAGTACAGGCTGCATCCGACCCCTGAATCTTTGGATGATTTTACGGCATGGATGAACCGCCCGCGTCCGCCGGCTCCAGCGCCAAGCACTTCGCAAAGTGAAATACCACCGACTCCTCCGCAGCAGGATCTATCCAATCAGCTCGAGGACGCCGAAGCGGCCTACGCCATGATTCTCGATCGGGCAAAGGAATGGGGGATCGATACGGACAGAATAGGCATGATCGGCTTTTCTGCCGGCGCCGGTCTCACGATGCACGCCACGCTCCATTCCAAGACCATGAAACTGGCCTTTATTGGTCCGATCTACGGCGGCATGGGTCCGGTGGAAGTGCCGAAGAATGCTCCGCCGATGTTCAATGTCATCGCCACCGATGATTTTCTCTTCCGCGGTCAGTTCGGCGTCATTGATTCCTGGTACAAAGCGGGCATCCCCGTTGAGTTCCACCTCTACCAGAACGGCGGCCACGGTTTCGGCCTCGGCAATCCGGACCGAACCAGCAATCGTTGGTTTGATGCTTTTATGTACTGGTTGGAGGTAAATAGTTTTCTCAAAGCCAAGTCTACGAGTGATCAAGCGGCTCCTTGATAAAGGAATCCGCTGAGCGTTGCCAAAATCACATTTGAAATGTGCGCCCTGTGTAAATCACTGAAAAACTCGCTACGCTGTGGCGAGAATTGAGTTGGTCACATCACATGCGCCGAAAATATTGCCAAAAATTATTTTCCAGGCTCAATTTCACCCGAAAATGGGGAGGTGTAATTTTCCTTTTATGAGTACTCTCTTTATCATGTCATTTATTATATTTTTCACTTTATCCCAATCATACAAACCTGAAATCACTCGATGATTTGGTTGAAAAACCGACGACGTTATGGAATGTCTGGAGCCAGGATTAAACTTTATTAATTGTGTACTATTCATTTTGTTGAGGGCTCAACTATTTTCCAATAGGAGTCTTTGCGCGTGACTTTACCGTTGCGAAACTCCCAAAGGTCACAGCCTCTCACTTTCACATTGATCCCAGAAGTTGTGGTTCCGGTAAGTGTCCATTCAGATATTCCCGTATTTCCATCTGCTGAAATCCAATGGCGGTCATCCCCATAATGAACATCAGGAATTCCTTTGAAGCGACCTGCAAGCGCCTCCCGCACCTGTGCTTTGCCGATGAAGCGTTGTCCCCAGGATTCTGGTCCCCTTGGAAAATCAAATGAACAATCATCGGAGAAGAATTCCATTATCGCATCAAGGTCATGACGATTGAATGCCTCAAGGATTTGCTTTAAAGTTTCGACTGTGACGGTCATTTCTTGTGCGTTGTTTTGATTTTGCAATGTTCTGTCAGTTTTATTGCTGTCGCAACCCAAAAGACCTAAAATTACAGCCAATAGTCCTGCAGCTAAAGTGTGTTTGGCAATGTTCATGCCTTGCATCATGTTTCAAGTTACGGTGTGGACAAGAATGAATCAATACGCCCAATACCATGTGTCGGAATGGATTGCAGTTTTGTACTGGTCTTGCGACATACAAGTTTGAGCGTGGCAGAAGGATCAAATGTTTACGGATACACTTATGGAACATAGCCCTTGTTCATTTTATTTCATAGATCCATCATTTACAGGTATAACCGCCATCAATGACCAATTCACTTCCCGTAACAAATTTTGATTCGTCAGAAACAAGATAAAGTATTCCATAAGCGATATCTTTTGGTTCGCCAATATGTCCTATCGGATGTAAGCTGTCAAGATGTTCTCTGAATCCAGGTTTGTTGTTTCCAAATGTTTCAACCAAGGGCGTCCAAATGAAACCGGGATGGACAGAGTTCACCCTTATTTTGTCTTTTGCATAGGTCAAGGCATCATTTTTAGACATTATTCTGACGGCTCCTTTTGAGGCGTGATAGGGAGGGATGTCTCCTGCGCCGATGATTCCATAAATTGAAGAAAGGTTAACAATGCTTCCGCCTCCTGATTTTTGCATGTGTGGAATTGCATGTTTGGTGCAGAAGAAAACTCCTTTTACGTTCACATTCATGACAGCATCCCATTCTTTTTCCGTCAATTCATGGGTGGGCTTGTCAGCGCCTGCTATACCCGCATTATTTACGGTCGCATCAAGTTTCCCAAATTCTTTGACTACAGCGGCATACACTTTTTCAACTTCTTTTTCATTGGCTACATCAAGATGCCAGAATTTTGCCACTCCACCTGAATGGTTTATTTCTTCCATTAACTGTTGACCCTCTTTGTCCAGCACATCCGTTATGGCGACTTTAGCACCTTCTTTTGCCAGTAAAAGACAGGTTTCGCGCCCGATTCCCAACGCGCCACCTGTAACGACGACAACTTTGTTTTCTGTTCTTTTCATGATTTTCTCATTTAATGGTTAAAAATAAGCGCCAAGGTTTTTGCAGATTCGCGGGTGTTCCGCTCAAATATTTATTCGGAGCACTGAACTTTCGGTAACTTCAAAACTGTCATGAGGTATCCGAAGCACAAAGGGCCCAAGAGTTGTGAATAGCTCAATCACCTAAAACCACAATTAAATTCCGGATATCCCATTCATTAAAAAAACCAGGTGTCTGGAAGAATGTATTGTTTTCTGATTTTTATTTTGCCTTATGAAACCAAAATTAGCTTTTTCATTTATACTCTATCAGCAAAAAAATTATTTGCATCAAATTGACATTCAGTTAAATGTATGTATTTTTCCCGAAAACTACAATACCCATAGGCGGTAATTTCAAGGTCAAATCGCATTTCCAATTCACTTCTTGGGACTTCGTTCTCTACGCTTTAAAAAATTGTGCAAATGGGTTTTGGGGGCCGATTGGAAGGGTGCAAAAAAATCTAATCTGCGAATTAGCATTCAACCCGAATTCTAAGACAGCGGAAAAGTAACGTCATGCATCTAACTTGATTAAGTTAGATGGAAATATGCAATAGGTCCCCTAAGGGTGTTATAACGACAATAAAATCAGGATATTTGGAGAATAAGGAGTAGTACCGATGTGGTGAAATCAAAAAAAAGGTATATCGGATTGATTCCTAAATAATTTCAGGCTGGAATATAAATGGTCATGCATAACAAGGGTTAAAACCCAAAAAGCCCCTGAGAATTCAAATTCCCAGGGGCTTATTTTTATTTTGAAAAGTGTATTTTTGCTAAATCCGAAAGAGGCATTCAATCTCCAGATGAGGTTGAAACTGTAAGGAAATCAGCCTATTTGGAGAAGGATGTATAAAACGGCTTAGATCAATTCCACACTTCTCTTCACAAAAGCCGTCAGGTCTTTTCCGGTCAGCAGGCCTTGCGAAAGCAAGGCAAGGTCAAATACCTGCTTGGCCAATCTGGCTTTTTCTGCTTCATCCTCGGTTTTGAGGAGTTTGTCGATGACGGGATGATTGCCGTTGACAGCAACTTTGTAATGGTCCGGCATGGCGCCGTAGAAGCCCATTCCACCACCGCCGGTTGCAGCCATTTCCTTCATTCTGCGCATAAACTCATCCATGGTGATCGTCACCGGGGATTCTTCTGGACTCAAGCCTTCCACCTCAATTGTGTAGTTGGTGTTGGAGATCGCTTTCTCGAAGATTTCCTTCACTGTCTTGGATTGATCTTCTGTCAGGAGATTGGCGTAGCCATCTTCCCTTTGGATGAGTTTTTCGGCAACGTCCGCATCCACCCGTTTGAGCTGCGTTTTTTCCAGTTTGGTTTCCATGTGCTGGATAAAGTGGCTGTCGATCGGTGAATCCATCACCAAAACGTCATAATCCTTTTTGTTGGCAGACTGGATGAATCCATCCTGTTTTTCAAGGTCCGTGGCGTAGAGGTACACGACTTGCTCGTTTTTATCGGTTTGGGTGGCTTTTACCTTTTCCCTGTATTCCTCCAAGGTGAAATAATCCCCGTTGGTGTTTTTCAGGAGAGTGAAGTCTTTTCCTTTTTCGTAGAATTTCTCTTCACTGAGCATTCCGTATTTCACGAACAGGCCAATGTCGTTCCATTTCTCCTCGTAGGCTTTTCTGTCTTTCTTGTACAATTCTGACAGTTTGTCCGCCACCTTTTTTGTGATGTAGCTGTTGATTTTCTTCACGTTGCTGTCCGCCTGCAAGAAGCTTCTGGAGACGTTCAAGGGAATGTCCGGAGAATCGATCACGCCATGAAGCAGCATAAGGAATTCAGGTACGATGTCCTTCACCTCGTCGGTGATAAATACCTGTCTGCTGAATAGCTTGATCTTGTTTTTCTGAAGTTCAAATTCGTTTTTCACCTTAGGGAAATAAAGTACTCCCGTCAGGTTGAATGGATAATCCACGTTCAGATGGATCCAAAAAAGAGGATCTTCTCCCATTGGATACAACTGCTTGTAAAAATTCAGGTAATCCTCGTCCTTCAGATCGCTCGGAGACTTGGTCCAGATGGGTGCGGTGGTGTTGATAATGTTGTCCACTTCCACAGATGTCCATTTTTTCTCGCCTTTGTCATCCACACCGTCTTCGACGCTTTCGGTCTTGGTTCCGAACTTGATCGGTACAGGAAGGAACTTGCAGTATTTGTCCAGAATGCCCTGGAGTTTCCATTTGTCCAAAAATTCCTCGGAATCTTTGTTGATGAAAAGGGTGATCTCGGTTCCGCGCTCTTTTTTGTCGCTGGCACTGATTTCGAAGGTCGTGCTGCCGTCACAGGTCCATTTGGCTGCTTCTGCACCTTCCTGATAGGAGAGGGAGTTGATCTCTACGGTATCGGCCACCATAAAGGCGGAATAGAAACCAAGACCAAACTTACCGATGATTTCGTTGGCGTCTTTGGCATCCTTGAATTTTTCCACAAACTCCTCAGCACCCGAAAAAGCGACTTGGTTGATGTATTTCTTGATCTCCTCGGCAGTCATGCCAAGGCCTTTGTCGGAAATGGTGATGGTTTTCTTTTTCTCGTCAAAACTCACCTCAAGGGTGACGTCTCCAAGTTCACCGGAGTACTGACCCAATGTCGCAAGACGTTTGATTTTTTGGGTGGCATCCACGGCGTTTGACACGAGTTCCCTTAGGAATATCTCATTGTCGGAATACAAAAATTTCTTGATGATTGGGAAAATATTCTCGGTATGTATCGAGATGGTACCTTTTTCCTGCATGGCTATATTCGGTTTTGGTAAATAACAATTGATAACTTCTCCTCTTTATCAAGTGCCGTTCCAAAGCGATTTGGGTTGTCAAAATGGCAGTTTCCTCCAAAATCCACAGTTTGAACAATCTTTGGTTTTGCTCCGAAAAATTGTCTATTTTTAATCATTGTTTGAAGTGTAGGGATTTTTTTAAAAGACTTATGAAAATAGTGATCGTCAGTGCGTGTACGCCTAGGGATTGGATCATCATTCAGGAAATCATTCGGAATTTTGACAAAGTAACTGTCATCGAACTTACCAGTTCCAAAAACGGGAAAGCAAGGAAATCCAATGGCTGGATCAATGCCAAAGGGATGAAAATCATCCGGAAAATCCATAAAATCCGGTTGGCCAAGAAACTTCGGCCAAGATTTTATGAAGGCTTGGGGGTTGAGAAGCACCATTTTCCATCAGCGGAGGTGAACAGTCCGGAAGGCATTGAACTTATCCGGAGCTTGGAGCCTGATATTTTGTTTACCAGCTGGGCGCCGATCCTCAGGGAGGCGGTGCTCCAAATCCCCAGATTGGCCGCGATCAATGTGCATTTCGGGATCTCCCCGGATTTCAGGGGCAATGACACCCTGTTTTGGGCCTTGTATTTCCGCAACTATGAAAAAGTCGGCGGTATCCTTCATTATCTCAACAAGGGTGTGGACACGGGAAATATCCTTGCGGAAGTGCGCCCAGGTTTGGAGTCGGGAAATGGAGAATTGGAAGTGGACATCAAAACCACCCTCTTGCTGGCCAAAGCGGCTGTGGAGGTTTTGGGAAAAATAAAGGAAAGCCAAGTGCTTCCCCTTGGGAAAATCCAAGAAAAAAAGGGGCGTAATTTCAAAACCTCAGAAAGGCGATTGGCCAACAATTTGAAATTGTTGGCTTTCCACAGTCTTGGGTTGTGGAAGGTCAAGCCCAGGGAAGAAAGGATCGATTATTTCATCTAAAGATTTGTGTCGTGGACTTTTGAAGGAAAACCAGGTGCCAAATGCCCCAATAATTTTTGGCAAAGGAGCAAAGCCCTTTTAAAATATGGTCTTGGAATAACCAATTTCCTTATCTTTGGGCGGATATGCTGAAAGAAATCACGGTACTGATCAAAAAGGAACTCACCTTGGAATGGCGCCAGAAATATGCGCTCAATGGGATTTTGCTGTATGTGGTTTCGGCGGTTTTTATCACCTATTTGAGTGTCGGCGCCAAGCAGGGCAATCTTTCCGTCCCAACTTGGAATGCCTTGTATTGGATCATCATCCTTTTTTCGGCGGTGAATGCGGTTGCCAAAAGCTTTGTGCAAGAGCATCAGGGAAGGCAGTTGTATTATTACATGATCGCTTCGCCTGAGGCGATCATCCTCTCCAAGATCATCTACAATTCACTGTTGACGCTGGTTTTGGCCTTGCTTGGCTATTTGGTCTTCAGTATTATATTGGGAAATCCGGTTCAGGACCAGGGCATGTTTTTGCTGAATTTGGTATTGGGCGCTTTGGGTTTTTCGGCTTGCCTCACGATGGTTTCCGGCATCGCTTCCAAAGCAAGCAACAATGCCACTTTGATGGCTATCCTTAGTTTTCCCGTGATCATTCCCATCTTGCTGATGGCGATCAGCATTTCCAAGAATGCCATCGATGGCTTGGACCCCAGCGTAAGTGTCGACAAATTGATTTCGCTCCTGGCCATCAATGCCATTGTGTCGGTGACGGCTTATATTTTATTCCCTTATTTGTGGAGAAGCTGAAAGGAAGGCGATGCAGTATTCTTGTTTTTTACGCAATTTTCAATAATGGAATCCGGCGGCTGGCACCGATTTAATTTGTGCTTCCCGTTTTTTCAAAATCCAGAGAAAGAATTTTTTTAAGGGCGGGTTTTTGCAAAAGATTGACCTTGCTAAAATGCCTCATCCTATTTGTAACTTTATGTCAAAAAGCACAGGAATCAGGAACTTATACCTTATTTTTGTGATTGAAATAGCAAAATTAATAACATGGGATTAAGCTGGTGGAAAATCTTGGCGATTGTGTTGCTTGCCTTCACGATTACAGCCGGGCTTCTAATGGACGTGCCTCGATTACCGATTCTCAACGAAACAATCCGGGCCTTGTATTTCCATGTCACGATGTGGTTTGGAATGATACTGATGCTGGTGGTTTCTGTAATTTACAGCATCAAATATCTGCGGACTGGAAATCTACGTCACGATGATGTGGCCATTGAATTCACGAATGCGGCCATACTTTTCGGAGTTTTGGGGATCACGACCGGGATGCTTTGGGCCAAATTCACCTGGGGAGATTACTGGAGCGGAGATCCCAAGCAAAATGCTTCGGCGATTGGACTCTTGATGTATTTTGCTTATTTGATCTTGAGAAATTCCCTCACCGATGTCCACCAAAGGGCAAGAATAGGATCCGTTTACAATATTTTCGCCTTTTCGGCCTTTATTCCTCTAATTTTTGTTTTACCGAGACTGACGGACAGTCTCCACCCTGGCAACGGAGGGAATCCCGGATTCAATGCCTATGATATGGACAGCAACCTGAGGGTAGTCTTTTATCCAGCAATTCTGGGTTGGACTTTATTGGGGGCATGGATGAGTACGGTAAGGGTGCGGCTGAAAAGAGCCGAAAGAAAAATGGAAGACAAATTAATCAATCAGGTATAGATGAAAAAGGGATTAGTGATTGTTTTGCTCTTGTTTAGCCTTAGGGCAATGGCGCAGGAAAAAATTGAGATTACCACTGAAGACTATCAGAATTCCAGGGTTGAAATGGCTGATAAAATGCGTGAAGAAGGTAAAATTTACGTATTGGTAGGCATCATTGGGATTGTTTTTGCAGGAATATTGGTTTACCTGATCAGTACCGAGAGGAAAGTCAGCAGATTGGAAAAACTGCTGGAAGAACGAGATTGATCTGCCTGAAAAGGAAAACCGAGAATGCGTTTGAAAGAAGAGGTATTCACGTGATTAATAAAATTGCATTTGGGAAAAAGATCCCAAAAAATTAAAAATCAATCCATATAAAGGGCTTAAATAAAGACCAAATATTATGAAAAAGGGACATATAATCGGTATAGGCATCATTGCATTCGCAATAGTGATCATCATCACCTCCATCGGTGATGCGAGTACTTATGAGAGTTTTTCTACCGCAAAAGAAATGAAAATGGGTGGCGATGACAAATCCATCCATGTAGTAGGCCAATTGAAAAAAGACAATTCCGGGAGAGTGGAAGGCATCGAGGTCAGTGATGAAAAAACCTCGTTTTATTTCATGATGCTGGACAATGATGGCATGGAACAGAAAGTTTTCTACAACGAACCGGTTCCTGCTGATTTTGCCAGAGCAGAGCAAGTGGTGGTCATTGGTTCCTACAAAAATGACGCGCTCTTTGTGGCAGATAAAATCCTGATGAAGTGCCCATCAAAATATCAGGAAACCGAGATGAAAACCTCCGGTGTTTAAATTGTCCTTCAATTGAATCCAAAAACATGATCAATACCTTCGTTGGTAATCTTGGCCACTTTGCGGTCATTCTTTCCTTTGTCAGTGCCCTTGTTACAGCCTTTTCCTATTACAAATACACCGTATCCACCGAATTGGACAAGTCCAGTTGGCGGAATTTCAGCCGTATTTCCTTCTATGTCCATGCGGCAGCAAGTGTCACGATAGCGATTTCACTTTTTGAGATCATCTATCAGCACCGTTTCGAGTATTTTTATGCGTATTCGCATTCCTCCAAAGCCCTTCCGGTGCATTATATGATTTCCAGTTTCTGGGAGGGTCAGGAAGGCGCATTTATCCTATGGATATTCTGGAACGTAGTTTTGGGCCTCATCCTAATCAAAACCAATAAGTTTTGGGAAGGTCCTGTCATGATCGTTTTCGCATTGGTCCAGGCATTTTTGGTGTCCATGATCATGGGTGTCGTGATCGGCGATCTTAAAATAGGCAGCTCTCCCTTTGTGCTTTTGAGGGATGTGATGAGCGCGCCGATCTTTCAGATCAATCCCGATTTTGTCCCCGAAGATGGAACGGGCTTGAATCCCCTGCTCCAAAATATTTGGATGGTCATCCATCCCCCTACCTTGTTTTTGGGGTATGCATCCACATTGGTTCCCTTCGCGTTTTTGATTGGCGGATTGGTCACCAAAAAGTATTCAGAATGGATCCGTCCAGCTTTGCCTTGGGCGATTTTCTCTGCGATGATACTCGGAATGGGCATCATCATGGGCGCCTATTGGGCGTATGTGACGCTGAACTTTGGTGGGTACTGGAACTGGGACCCTGTCGAAAACGCGGTTTATGTGCCTTGGTTGATCATGATTGCGGCCATTCACACGATGATTACTTTTAAAAAGAGCAGCACGGCGCTGAAGACTTCCATCGTCTTGGTGATTGCTTCCTTTATATTGGTCCTCTACGCCACCTTCTTGGTGAGAAGTGGCGTCTTGGGTGATTCTTCCGTCCATTCCTTTACCGATTTGGGCCTTTCTGGTCAATTGCTGATTTACATGTTGTTTTTCCTCTTCGCCGCTGTTTTCCTTGCGGCCAGGGCATGGAAACATATTCCAACTTCCGAGAAAGAAGCATCGGTATATTCCAGGGAATTTTGGATTTTTATCGGGGCCACTACCTTAGGTTTGATGGCTTTCCAGGTGATCCTTCCCACTTCCATTCCGGTCTGGAATGCAATCGTGGAGATCTTTGGGGGAATTTCCAATATGGCACCGCCCACCGACCAAGTCGGGTTTTATACCAAATTCCAGTTGTGGTTTGCCGTCGCATTGGCCATGCTATCTGCTGTGGGTCAATTCTTTTGGTGGAACAAAATTGATGGAAAAGCCTTGCGGGAAGCTTTGGTCGTTCCCTATGTGGTTTCGGTATTGATCTCCGCAGCGATAATCGTGTTGGGAAAAGTCTATGACCTCACCTACATCGTGGTTGTCCTTGCCGGAACCTTTACCATCGTGGCCAACAGCACGATTTTATTCAGGATCTTGAAGAAATCCAGCGTCAAATTGGCGGGAGGATCTCTTGCACACATCGGCTTGGGTATGATCCTGATCGGGGTGATGTTCTCTTCGGGCTATTCTGAAATCATTTCCTACAACATGTCAGGATTGACGTACAGCAACAGTTGGGAAGATGAGATGAACAAGGAGCATGTCCTGCTTTGGATCAATAAACCCACCCAAATCAAGGATTATACAGCCATCTACAGGGGACGTCAAAAAAAGGTTGTTGGTGTTCCCGGATATGTGGATGTCAAGTTGTTGGAGTCTACCGGGAAAGTGAATGAATCCATCGCCCTGAATGATATCGTTGTCAAAGAAAAGACCTACTTCAAAAAAGGGGATATCGTGCCGATCGTATTGGAAGAGAATGATTATTTCCAAATCGATTATTACAAAGAGGACCAGTTTCAGTTTTCCTTGAACCCAATGTCCCAGTTCAATACCACGATGGGATTGATCAGCTCGCCGGATTCAAGAAGGTTTATCAATAAGGACCTTTACACCTTTGTGGCAGCCATCAATGATTTTGATGAGCCGGAATGGAGAGATGATGAGACCTATGAAGTGACTCCGGGAGAGACGTTTTACATCAGTGATTTCGTGACCACCTTCGAAGGAGGGGAAGTATTGACCAGTATAGACGGTCTTTCGCTTGAGGAAGGTGATGTAGCCGTAAAGGCCAAGCTTGTGGTGATGGATTATGATGTCGAAAAACGAATAGAGCCGATTTTCATTATCCGGGACAGTCAAGTGGGCAGGATTCCAGTCATCGAAAAAGAACTTGGTGTGAAGGTGGAATTGACCAATATTGTGCCGGAAGAAAACAAATTCGTCTTTACGGTGAACCGTTACCAGAAGGATTATGTGGTGCTGAAAGCCATCGTCAAGCCGCAGATCAATATTTTGTGGGCGGGAACAATCATCATGCTGATCGGTTTTTCCATCGCCATATTCAGAAGATTTGACGAATTCGCGAAAATGCGGGACAAAGGTTTGGAATCATAAAGATTTTGGATGGAACGCTTTTCCCATACATTTTGGAGAGCGAATTTGCTTTAATGGAACAACAAAAACCAGAAAATCTTGACACAAGATTTTCTGGTTTTTCATTTTAGAAGGATTTTTGGTTAATTCGGGGATGAAATTTAAAATCGCAATCTTGGGTTCTGGTAATTTGGCTTGGCATTTGGCCCCAAGTTTAGAGAATGCCGGCCACACCATCACGGAAATTTACAGCCGTGACATCCGCAATGCGGAAAAGCTAGCGGAAAGGGTATATGTAGCGGAGGTGAAGGATGACTTGGATTTTTCTGAAAGCGAGGCGGAAATATACATTCTTGCCGTGAGTGACACTGCGATTTCTGAATTGGCAGATCAGATTATTTTGCCCGAAGAAAGTATTTTGGTCCATACCTCGGGAAGCGTACCCTTGAATATTCTCGGGTACAGTTCGGCCGCCTACACCGGTATTTTTTATCCCTTACAGACTTTTAGCAAGATCAGGAAGGTGGATTTTGAGGAGGTTCCTTTTTTGCTGGAGTCAGAGGATGAACCTTCCCTCCATAAATTAAAGAAATTGGCCAAAAGCCTTTCCCCACTTCAATATGTAGTCAAATCCAAGGATAGGCTTGCCCTGCATGTTGCTGCTGTTTTTGCGGGAAACTTCACCAACCACATGCTCTTGAAAGCAGAAGAAATCATGGCAAGGCAGGGGCTGGAATTCGAGATGTTGAAGCCGCTGATCATCGAGTCCATCAGCAAAAGTTTGGAAATAGGGGCGAAGAAAGCCCAGACCGGGCCTGCACTCAGGGAAGACCTTTCCACCCTTGACCTTCATTACAATTTCCTCGGATACAATGAGCAGTTGGCCGAAATCTACAGAATGGTTTCACAGGACATCATGGATAGCCATTTGTAGAAAAGGCAGGAATTGCAAAAAATATATAGCCCTGTCATAAATCAAATTTAATGGGTCTTGACAGGGCTATTGAAAGAATTTTGGGCGGCTAAATCAATGTTCCCAAGAGCCGAATTTACCTTCCTGATAATCTCTGTAGGCTTCTTGGATTTCTTTCTGGGTATTCATGACGAAAGGTCCCTGCGCGACCATCGGCTCATTGAAAGGTTTGGCGTGGCCCAGGATGAAGATCGCGTCTTCCGAGGCCGTGACAGACAAATCGTCCCCATCATTGTTGAATTCAACAAGGTTTCTGAATGGGATTTCTTCATTTCCGATTTTTAGGGCCCCCTTTACGATATACAAAAAGATGTTTTCTCCTGAGGGGATGTTTTTCGAAAAACTCCCGCCTTTACTGATTTCGATGGTGCTCAAGAAAATGGGGCTCAAAGTGTCAAAAGAACCCTTTTGGTCTTCCCATGTTCCTGCGATGAGTTGGACCTTCACCTTTCCTCCATCCAGTTCAAAATGGGTGATCTGGTCTTTTTGCAAACCGACATAATTCGGTTTTGTCATTTTATATTTTGCCGGCAGATTGAGCCAAAGTTGAAGGATTTCCAAATCCCCGCCCTCTTTTTTGAATTTGGGAGAACTGACTTCTGCATGGATCAAACCACTTCCCGCGGTCATCCACTGGATACCGCCTTCTTCCATGATCGATTCGTGCCCTGAGGAGTCCTTGTGCATGATATCCCCTTTCAAAATAAAAGTCACTGTCTCCATTCCCCGATGCGGATGTGGCCCAAAGGGGAGTCCGTTGTTGTTGGGGGGATAGGTTTGGAAGCCATGATGGTTCAAAAATATAAAGGGATCAACCTGCTGCAATTTTGCCGTAGGCAAAGGACTGTAGGTAATCAGGTCTGCAATGGGGCTGTACCCTGCGGCGTGAATTTGGTTTATGGTTCTCATAGGATTTATGTGTATAGACATGTAATTCAAAAATGGGACAATTTGTTCCCTACTCCAAAAAAAAAGCCTGAACGAATTCAGGCTTTTCCTATTATTTTAACCAAGCAAGTGAAATCTCATCCGGAGTTTTCATTCGGTCTGCCAAGCGCATGTAGCGACTTGCCAAACCTGCAAGATAATCCTGGGCTTTTGAGGCCACATCATTGAGACCGGTGACATTTTCCACATCCCACAGTTTGACCAAATGTTCGATAATCCTGGCATAATCCCAGCCGGTGTAAACACCGATTTTCTGGGTGATTGCCGAAAACTGATCAAAAAGGTTCGGGTTATTGCTTCCTTTGCCCATCAATACTGCCGGCATCACGATCTGCTTCCGCATCATGGCTTCAAACGCCAACATGGCGCCGTTTGGATCGATTTTGAAGACTTCGGACATAAAGCTTTTATAGGCCTTTTCGTGCCTTGCTTCATCGCCTGCGATTGTTTTGCAAATCCTAGACAACACGTCATCACCAGCTTTGTCTGCCAATTTGCCGGTATTCACATGGGATACCTTGGTGGCTCTTTCCTGGAAAGAGGTGTAAATGAGTGCCTGGTAAGGATCTTTTTCTGATTTTGGATCAAAACCGTTGTAGATCAGCCTGTGGATCGTCTGTTCAACTTTTTTCATATCTGCCCTTCCGGAGAGATAAAGATACTTGTTCAACAGATCGCCGTGGCGGTTTTCTTCAGCTGTCCATGCCTTGGACCATCTCACCCATCCTGAAGGACTCAATAGACTTCCTTCGTCATTGACACCAGTCAAAAGATTGAAATATGTCTGATAGCTGGGCAATGCCTCCTCGGTGATCATATTGCCGATGAGCGATGTGATGATGGTATCCGGTATCCCTGCGGCCCTTTCTTGAAGCAATTTGACTTGATCAAGTGCGTCTTCTTTGGTCATGTCCGGTAAAAAATCTGTAGGCTGCCAACATTCGTCAGGATCCACCAATACGGTTTCCACGGCGTTGGCTACGAATCCGTCCAATTGACGGATTACTTCAGCATTTTTTTCCAATTCGTAATTTATGTTTTCTGAATTATTCATATCTATAGTTTACTGCCAAACAGTAATTTATAAGTGCTTTGCCTCAATTGGGGTGGACAGGACGGCAATGTTTCAATGTTAAATTTTGAAAGCAAGGATCCATGTAATTCTCACGATAAAGTTAATCACTTATACGCAAAGAAATGCTCAAAGAACTTGATTTTGCTTTAACTTTCTTGGATTAATACGCAAGTTTGTACGCAACGACCTTGTTTTTGAAGAAAGTCGGCACCAATACGATGTTTTCCTCAGGAATAAAGCCGATGTCTGCGGTATTCGATTCGGCAGCTTTTGTGTCCAAAAGGAGGGTTTGTTCATCACCCTTCACCAAATAAATCTCCCCTTGCCAACGACTTGCAAGAAACACATTGTCTTCCAAGATGATCAATCCGTCACCACCGGTTACCGTGGAATTGATCAGGGTGAAAGACCCGTCAGAATTGTATTTTTTCAGGCCTTCGCCATCTAGGCCATACAATGTTCCGTCATCTCCCACACGTAACCCGTTGATGTTGGTTTGGTTTTCTGCAAAGACACTTATTTTACCGTTTTGGAAAATGTGGATTTTACCCGTTTCCATATCGGAAAAATAAACCTTGTCCCCATCCGTATCCACATCATTCAGGAATTTTGCGCCGGCAACTTTATGTCTCTTGGCGATTTTTGCATTCGCAATATCGATTTCGACCAATTCGTCAATGTTGGTGACAAACAGTTTGCCATTTACGATTCCCATTCCCTTGGGGGCATGAATGCCGGTCACCCAATTTCTGTTGAGAATTTCGCCGGTTTTGGAGATAATGGAGATGGATCCTTTGCCGTCTTTCTCCGACGGTCCGCCTTCAATGTTGGATACATAAATGGTTCCGGTAGCCTCATCATAAAGCACGGATTCATTGGTAGTCAGCTCCGCGGCTGTCTCCCAGACTTGGGTCAATGTAGGAGCTGTTTTTTCCACGATTTCTACGGTTTCGATTTCTTCGGTTTTCTGTTGTGGTCCACAAGACCAAAGGAGAGTTCCGGAAAGGAAAGCGGCGGCAAGTAATTGGTGTTTTGTTTTCATATTTTTTTATTTTTTAAACGTCCAGTTTTGTTGGTTGAAATTTTCGGGAGCCGTTTCCAGCAACCTTTTGGCAATTTTGTCAAGGTAAAGCGTGTTGTACCTCAATCGGCTGATATAATTGGGCAAATCGGGAGCACCGTTCCAGCAGTGCTCAGCTCTATCTCCGTATAGGACTTCTCCTGCATAATAGGGGTCGGTCGTTTTTTCCAGGAAAGCTTCTGTAAGGTAAACGGCATTGTTCAGGTAATAATTATCCATATCACCGCAATACAGGTGTATTTTCCCCTTCAAATCCTCTCCCAATCGGTCCCAATCCCGTTCCATGATGTACCGCAGATCATAATGCTCTTTCCAATAATCGGCGACTTCTTTGTCGATTTCCCCCGTGTACTTGTCCCAAATGGGTTTGGGATATCCATTGTCGCCGACAGGCGAAAATACCGCCTGCCAAATGTCCCATTGGTCACCAGAGAGACTATTTGGACCACCCAAAGCCAGTTCCTTATGGTTCATGTCCTTTAACATTGCCGAGACATGTCCCAAATAATTCCTCTTCCCAACCCGATCTGTAGCCCTGAATGGGCCTTGGATGGTGTAGGCATTTTGGTCCTGATAGATATCCACGGTGGTAAATGCACGGAAGTCAATGGGGTCAGGGCAGGCAGCAAAACAACCGTTGTATTCCTTCGGGTATTTTACCTGAACGGCCAAGGCCTCCCAGCCTCCCGTAGAACCCCCATACAAAAACCTGGACCAACCTTCCCCGATTCCCCTGAACTGCGCTTCAATGTAGGGGATCAGTTCATGGGTGATGGCATCTCCGTAGGGCCCCAGGTTTTCCGAATTCACGGCGTAGCTGTCGTCATAGAAAGGATTGGCATGCTGGATTTCGATGATGATAAACCTTTTGAAATCATCCGATGTCCAATTCCTGTAGAAGTCATAGGCTTCTTGTTGCTGGATTTTTTCATATCCGTATATGCCAAACCTCGCATTGTATTCATTTTCTAGGCCTTCATCTGGAGGACTGGTCCTGAAACCACTGAATTCGGCAGGGAAATGCCCATGGAAGACCATAAGCGGGTAATGGTCACTTTTGTTTTTCTCAAAATCCTTTGGCAAAAGGATGTTTGCGCCCAAAAACATGTCCCTGCCCCAAAATTCTGACAAAAGCGCGCTCCTTATTTTGATGTGTTTGATAAATTCGGTGTCTTTGGGTGGGGCGATGGCTGGGATGATTTGGTCAATTTCCAAAGAAATACTTTTTTGTCCACTCCAATTGATTTTTTCGGGAAGGCTGTAAACATTTCCCGGCGTTCTGTTCCATTGGCGACCCTCACCCTGATCCATTGGCATCAGGACGGTATAACCATCGGATTTTGCAAAAGTTTCGTGCTTGATGATGAATGCCTGAATAAAATAGTTCCCATCAGGAAGGTCTTTCAAGTTTTCCACGGGATACCCAAAGGCTTTCGGATCCAATACCAATGGTTTCCCAGAATCATAATCCGTAAAATCCATCCCAAATACCTGTGCGGTATGGACTTCATCGCTCACGGCAAATCGGGGCTCTACCTGTTCATTGTGATGAAACAATAGGACCAATCGACCATCCTTGACCCCATCAGCCAGGTTGTTGGCAATGGATATGGTGACCTGAGCAAACCCTTGTTGTACAGCGCCTATAAAAAAAGCGGAAATCAAAATGATGAGATAGCGCATGATCTTCCTTGATTTTGAAAGACTAATTTAATAAAAATCACCCACAATATTTTTTTTGTGCCGCTTTATTACGCAAACGGGATTTTTCTGTTTGTTTTGCCTTGAATCCGACCGTTTATCAATCTTATTCGGATTTAAATTTGGATTCCTTTAAATTGGTAAATAAACCAATCCTGCCATGAAAAAAATACTTGCTTTGATATTGACTGCTGCATTTCTGTATTCCTGTGAAAAACAGGTTGAAAAAATCGATTATACGCTGATCTCGGACGAAGAGAGGCTCGAGGCGGCGATTGAAATCGCACGCAACACCATTGTGGTGGATGGTCATGTGGATCTGCCCTATCGGATGAAAGTTGGTGGATTTACCCTTCAAAGGGAGATTTTGGATGTTTCGGAACGTACCGACGGTGGAAATTTTGATTATCCAAGATCGAAAGAAGGGGGCTTGGATGCGCCATTTATGTCCATTTACTTGCCTTCTGGATACCAGGTTTCAGGTGGTGCCAAAATCCTGGCGGACTCCTTGATCCTGATGACCGAAAGGCTCGCCAAAACATGGCCGGACAAGTTTGCCATGGCCAACAGTCCCGATGAGATTGAGGCCAATTTTGAAAAAGGGCTGATTTCTCTTCCTATGGGCATGGAAAATGGTGCGGGTATCGAGGACGACCTCTCGAATGTCAAATATTTCTACGACCGCGGGATCCGTTACATCACCCTGACACATGGCAAGGACAACCTTATCGGGGACTCCTCTTATGACACCACCGCGACACATGGCGGCTTGAGTGAATTTGGTCGGGAAGTGGTCAGGGAAATGAACCGCCTGGGTATTATGGTGGATATTTCCCACGTCTCAGACAATACATTTTTTGATGTTTTACAAACCACAAAAGCTCCTGTGATCGCTTCACATTCCTCTGCGCGGAAGTTTACCCCGGATTTTGAACGGAACATGAGTGATGACATGATCAAAGCCCTGGGAGAAAACGGAGGCGTGATCATGATCAACTTTGGTGGGAGTTTCATTGATGGGACCTATAATGAAAAATCCGGGGAAGTCAGGGAGCATGTCGTGAATTGGTTGGCCGAAAATGGGCTGAATCGATCCGACTCCGCCGCCCAGGTCTATATCAAACAATATGCTGCCGCCAACAATCCTTTCCCCAATGTGGCAAAGGTTGCCGATCACATCGACCATGTGGTACGGTTGGTAGGGATCAATCACGTGGGATTGGGTTCTGATTTTGATGGGGTGGGAGACTCCCTTCCCAATGGACTCAAAGATGTGTCCATGTATCCCAACCTTTTTGCGGAACTCCTGAAAAGGGGGTATTCGAAGGAGGATATCCAAAAAATTTGCAGCCAAAATATATTCAGGGTATGGAGACAGGCAGAGAAATTTGCCATTGAATCTTGATTTGGAGAATTTAACCCGGTTTATGCATTATGGACTCAAATCAATAATATAATTTACTGACAATCAATTGGATGCTGATTATTTTTGATTTCACCCTGTTGGTGTCAAGAATTATTCTCCCAATACTTTGATTTTATTTCAATCCCATTTGGAAACCTATTGCATATTCCATCTAACTTAATCAAGTTAGATGCATTCCGTTACTTTTTCGATGTCTTAGAATTCGTGTTTAAACAATAAATCGCTGGCAGAACATTGGTCCTGGCAGCGATTTTGCATTTGTGAAAGCCATCAGCATGAAATTGTATTGGCTTCCGTCTCTTTAACCCGATACCAATAGGGTGCAGTCAAAAACAGTATGCGAATTACTGAATATGGAGTAATTACATCCTGAAGAGGAATCGGTCTTGCATCACAGGGGTTAAATGTTGATCAGCTCAAGCTCCAGGTTTTTGATGATTTGCTTGATTTCCGACCCTATTTGGAACATAAGCGATTCCGATTCATCTCCCGCTAAATCCTGAAGTTTTTCGACATTGCTGGCGAGTTTGACAAGGTGTTCAAAATCCATGTTCAGGGCCAATCCTTTTAGGGAATGACCGGTTTGTTTGACCAAATTCAGGTTTTTTTCTATCCAGAAATGGATGAGTTCGCTGTTCAATTTTTCCAGATTTGTTTTGCTCATCTGGATGAGTTCCTGAAAAAAAGCGGGGTCATTGGTCTTGAATTCATCGAATTTGGCAAGAAAATGAAGTGCCTCCTTTGGACTGGTTGTCCCCAAGTATTTTTGAATCATGTTGGAGATATCCGACACGACGATGGGCTTGCTTAGGTAATCGTCCATTCCAGCTTCCAGGCAGCGTTCGTATTCGCCCAAAACCGTGCCTGCAGTCAAGGCGATAATGGGAGTTCTGCCAGAGGTTTCCAGTTTTCTGATGTTTTCTGTGGCCTCATAACCGCTCATTTCAGGCATTTGGATATCCATGAAGACCATGTCGGGCTTGTTTTGGACGAAAAGGTCCACTGCTAATTTCCCGTTTTTGGCTTCCAGTAGGATTGCGGAGGGGACGATGTTTTTTACGATGGTTTTGGCCAAAAGCATATTGACGGGGTTGTCGTCCACCAGTAAAAACTTGAAGCCTTTTTTGATGTTGTTGGTTACCGGTCTCGGTGGGGATTCAATCGTTTTATTTGAAAAGTCCTCGGAGGAGACCTCTCCTTCTTCATAGGGAAGCGTCAAGAGGAAGGAGAATTTGCTTCCTTTCCCAAATGTTGTTTCCAACTCCAAACGACTGTCCATCAAGGCCAGAAGTTTATTGGAAATGGTCAATCCCAAACCCGTCCCACCGTATTTCCGGGTGGTGGAATTGTCCTCTTGGGCAAAGGCCTCAAAAATCACCTTTTCTTTTTCCTTGGAGATTCCGATTCCGGTATCCGTGACGGAAAATTCCACCAGGGTCAATTTTTCCTCCAATCGGATGGACTTCACTTTAATGGCCAATTCTACATGCCCTTTGGTGGTGAATTTAATTGCATTGCTCAATAGATTGATCAAGATCTGTTTTACTCGAATGTCGTCCAAAAAAGAAAATTTGGGCGTTTTCAAATCCTGCAAAAGCAATAGTTTCAACCCCTTTTCCTCAGCCAGAGGCTGAACCACAGTAAGGGCTTCTTGCGTCATTTTTTTAAGATTTACCTTGATGGGATTGAGCGCCAACTTCCCTGCCTCTATTTTTGAGAAATCCAGGATGTCATTGATCAGGTCGAGCAAAAGATTTCCAGATTGGAATATGGACTTCAGGTATTCTTTTTGGGTTTCGTTGAGTCCCGTTCGCATCAAAAGGTCAGAAAAACCAATGACGCCATTGAGCGGTGTCCTGATCTCATGGCTCATGTTTGCCAGAAATTCCGACTTGGCAATACTCGCCTCCTTTGCCTGCTGCATGGATTTGAAGAGGTTTAGCTCCAAGGTTTTCCTTTCGATTGCATTGGAAATGCTGTCCGCAAAACTGATCAACAAAGCAGCTTCGGCTTCACTCCATATTCTTTCTGTTACACAATCATCGAAACCTACAAATCCCCAAAAGCCCTCCTTAACAAATATCGGAATCAATAAAATCGATTTAATTTCCTGGCTTTCCAAAAGCTCCTTGAGTTCCGGATCAGTGCTGATTTTGGATACAATCGCTTGGTAAATCTTGTTGGAGGAGATGAAGTCAACAGCCTCTCCAAATAGTTCCAGAGGAAGATATTGAAGCCCGGGATTGTCTATTTCAGGCGCTACAGCGGACGCACTCCATTCAAAACGCTGAGAACTCGTGATCTTCCCATTTTCATGGACCGTATTTTCAAAAAGATAAGCACGATCTACCCCAGCGCCATCACCCAAAATGGAAATTGCCTTTTGGGCCGCTTTATTGAATTTTGTATTTGAAAGCAGCTCTTTGGTGGCCATTGCGATGGATTTGAGCATCTTTTCATTTCTGAGCAGGCTGGTATTGATGGTTTGCAACGCCAACTCTTTCGATCGGATGGTGGCCTCGGCAGATTTTTGGACTGTGATGTCTTTGATGATGATATAATGGAAATCATTGTCCCATCCTTTTTGATTCCTGCGGTTTTCACGGTAGGCGGAAAGCACCCTGTTTTCTTCAGAATGATGGAGTTCAACTTGCTCTGAAAAATTCTCAAGGTTAAAAAGGGGTGTCAATTGTGGCCAGTTTTGTAGCAATTCTTTTTTTGTCAACAGATTGTAAATCGTTGATTTCTGGAATAATTGGACTGCGGCTTGATTCTGGGTAATGATTTCACCCTCGTTGTTGAGGATAAGCACGCCATCTAAAAGATTTTCAAAAATGGTTTTGAAAGCCACGGGAGCATTTTTGAAAAGACCGTACTTGAAAAGTCCCAAATAAATGATAACGGAACTGATTCCCAGAGAAAATGGAACGAGATCCATTGAATAGGGGGAGTAACCCAAGAGATCCACAATGTGAAAACTCCAGGGAATCAAGGTGCCGATCAGCAGTATCGTCACTTGGACGGAAAATATTTTGGGGACCCTGCTGAGCATCCGGAAGAGTAAATAGTTTGCAAAGAGCACGGGGACAACATTGAAAATGGCATAGACCCAATAAAGGATTCCCGGCGTAAAGGAAATGGCATTGAAGTAGGCATTTTGTTTCGTCGACAATTCGATGAAAAACAAATGGTGATAAGCATTCGTTTGGCTCATGATCAGGAAAAAAATCGATATGCCAAAAATCAGCACCCAAATCTGTGGTTTGAAATACCTGCTGTTTCCTGTGTATTTGACCACAAAAGCCAGCAGCAAAGGCGTGAGGAATACCCCACCAAAAAATTCTAATTGGAAGAAATAAAAAATGGCTTCCTCGCTCGTGGAGATCAGTTCCATTCCATATAAAAATGAATAAACAAAACAGCTGAACAAAAGCAAGCAGAAGTAAACTTCACCAGACCTGTTTTCTTTGTCATAGGACAGAAATATCAAAACCAAGAATAGTAAACTTGTAAAAAAAATTGGTATCGAAAACAAATTAAAACTTAACTCAGCCATTATTCCCAGGTATTGATAACTCCTAAAACTTTAACAATGTAATCAAATTGAAACATACAATTTATGCCTTTGTTGTAAAAGGTCAATTTAAAGCCCAGTTTTTTTAGGTGTAATCTAAGATGAATTGTGGATATAGTGCCTTGAAAAACTAATTAAAATATTGTAAATTCAATTTTTAATATAAATAATGTAAAAATGGAAAAATTCATTCGTTTCTTAATTGTGGTATTGGTCTTGGTAGGTTCTGCACAAAGTTTTGCCCAGGGCAATGCCGAGCAGACCAAAGAAGAAGCTTTGGAGATAAAAAGAGCTGCTCAGGAAGAGAGACAGCAGCTGGCCCAAGAAAAGAGGGAGGCCAAAAGAATTGCTGCTGAGGAAAAAAGAAAGATAGCCGCCGAAAAAGCAGAAGCAAAAAGAGTAAAAAACCTTCAAAATGCGCAAAAATCCTATGACAAAAGCCTGAACAATAAACACAAGTCCGAAATGAAGCTTGCCAAAAAAAGAGTGAAATTGGAACAGGCAAGATTGAAGGGAAAAGCCACGCCTGCTGATCTCGCCAAGATGGAATTGGAAATAAAGAAATTAGAAATTGCCGTGGAAAAATGGGAAGGGGATGCGGCAAAGCATTGGCGTACCATAGAGAGAAACAGTCCTAAAAGAGACCGTGACGATGGGGGTAAAAGGGAAAACTAAGGCAGGCTAGTCCGAAATTCCAATCTGAGACGCAATTGCCTCTACATAGGTTTTTAGAGCGAAATAGCCTTATAGACTGCCAATAAGGCAGTTTAAGGCTATTTTTTAGTATAGTATAAGCCATAATTTCCGATTTTTAGAAAATTAAGCGATTGGAGAGTGATTTGTTCAAGGAGCTTTTGGGTGTCAGAAGATCATTGTTTTGGATCTCAAAAAACGACGCCTGGCACAATAAAACCACGACAATATGGATTTCAACCAATTCACGATCAAGTCACAAGAAGCCATTCAAAAAGCCGCTGAATTGGCTACTGCAGAACAGCAGCAGGGGATTGAGCCGGCACATATACTAAAGGGGATTTTTTCGGAAGATGAAAATGTCACTGATTTTTTGTTCAAAAAATCGGGGATAAACAAGCAGATCGTTTCTCAAAAAATAGAGGATATCCTCAAGTCCTATCCCAAAATAAGTGGGCAGCAAGCTTATTTGTCCAATGCCTCAAACCAGGTCATGACCAAGGCAAAGGATTACCTGAAGACTTTTGGGGATGAATATGTGGCCATTGAACATTTGCTTTTGGCAATATTGGCGGGTTCCGACAAGACCGCACAACTTTTAAAGGATCAGGGCATGTCGGAAAAACCCATGATCGAAGCCATCAAAGAACTTAGAAAAGGAAACAAAGTGACCGATCAAAACGCAGAATCCAAATACAGGGCTTTGGAAAAATATTCCAAAAACCTAAACGAGCTCGCCAAGAAAGGCAAGATCGACCCGGTCATTGGCCGTGACGAAGAAATCAGACGGGTATTGCAAATCCTGGCCCGGAGGACCAAAAACAATCCCATTCTATTGGGAGAGCCGGGTGTCGGCAAAACCGCCATCGTGGAAGGTCTTGCACAAAGGATCGTCAGTGGCGATGTCCCGGAAAACCTGAAATCCAAAACCTTGATTTCTTTGGACATGGGACTGCTGGTGGCAGGAGCCAAGTACAAGGGGGAATTTGAGGAAAGGCTGAAAGCGGTAATCAAGGAAGTGACGGATTCCGAAGGGGAAATCCTCCTTTTTATTGATGAAATCCACACCTTGATCGGTGCAGGTGGCGGTGGAGAGGGAGCGATGGATGCTGCAAATTTACTCAAGCCTGCCTTGGCTCGAGGAGAGCTGCACGCAATTGGTGCCACTACGCTCAAGGAATACCAAAAGTATATCGAAAAAGACAAGGCCTTGGAACGGAGATTCCAGGCGGTGATCGTGGATGAGCCCGATGTAGCTGACGCCATTTCCATCCTAAGGGGGATCAAGGACAAATATGAGCTGCACCATGGCGTGAGGATCAAGGATGATGCGGTCATTGCAGCCGTTGAACTCTCTCAGAGATACATCACCGATCGTTTCCTTCCTGACAAGGCCATCGACCTAATGGATGAGGCTGCTGCAAAACTCAGAATGGAGATCGATTCCCTGCCGCAGGAATTGGATGAAATGAACAGAAAGGTGATGCAGTTGGAAATAGAGCGTGAGGCCATCAGGCGGGAAAACAACAAGGACAAGGAAACCGTGCTGAGCAAGGAAATCGCGGAACTTTCCGAAAAGCGTCAAAATATAAAGGCGAAATGGGAAAGTGAGAAAGCGGTGATCACCGGGATCAGGACCGAAAAAGAAAATATAGATAAATTAAAAATAGAAGCAGAGCAGGCGGAGCGGAGCGGGGATTTTGGAAAAGTAGCCGAAATCCGATACGGCAAGATCGTGGAAGCCGAGCAAAGGCTGGAATCCTTCAAAAAGCAATTGTCGGAAATGCAAGAGGGTTCACCGCTTCTTAAAGAGGAGGTGGATGTGGAGGACATCGCCGGGGTGGTTTCGAGATGGACGGGAATTCCGGTAGTCAAGATGGTCCAAAGTGAAAAAGAAAAATTACTCCACCTGGAAGATGAACTCGGCAAGAGGGTTGCGGGACAAAGGGAGGCAATTGGCGCCATCGCGGATGCAGTGAGGAGAAGTCGTGCCGGATTGCAAGATCCAAAGCGGCCAATTGGATCCTTTATTTTCATGGGAACCACAGGTGTCGGCAAAACCGAATTGGCAAAAGCTCTGGCGCAATATCTCTTCAACGATGACAATGCCATGGTCAGGATAGACATGTCCGAGTATCAAGAGCGCCATTCCGTAAGCAGGCTCGTAGGAGCACCTCCGGGATATGTGGGGTATGAGGAAGGTGGACAGTTGACCGAAGCGGTCAGAAGGAAACCTTATTCTGTGGTCCTCTTGGATGAGATCGAAAAGGCTCATCCCGACGTGTTCAATATTCTCTTGCAGGTACTGGACGATGGTCGATTGACCGACAACAAAGGTAGGATTGCCAATTTCAAAAATACCATCATCATCCTGACGACCAATATTGGTTCGCATCTGATCCAGGAGCGATTTGCCGAGATGGAGGAATGGAACAAAGCCGAGATTTTGGAAAAAACCAAGGAAGAGGTGTATGACCTTCTGAAAAAGACCGTAAGGCCCGAATTCCTGAACAGGATTGATGAGACCATCATGTTTGAGCCGCTCAACAGGCAGATTCTCCGCAAGATTGTGGATATCCAGTGGAGGGAAATCCAAAAGCGATTGGAGGAGGCCAATATCGAGATCGATGCAACCCAGGAGGTTTTGGATTATCTTGGGGAAGTTGGTTTTGATCCCCAGTTTGGCGCAAGGCCTTTGAAAAGAACCATGCAGCGTTTGGTTTTGAATGAACTTTCCAAGCAGATCCTATCCGGTTATATAAAAAATGATGCTGCCGTCTTGGTGGATTTGGACGCGGACAAGCAGGTTTATTTCAAAAATGTGGAGGATGTAGAAGTATAGATCACTTCAGTGAAATCCTATTTTCCTTCAATGTCAAACCTACCGGATTTCTGAATCCGGTAGGTTTTTTTTAGCCCTATTCAGTTTTTTGAAGGTTGGGATAGCATTTGAGGCCTCAGGAGAATATTTGATACCAAATTGGCGGATTTCTGGATTCGGTTGCTGAGGGATTTCCAATGTTTAAATCGGGTTATGCATTGTCAATTCAATTTCAGGGTATAGTTACTTAATAATCAGTAATTTGTATTTTATTTTTGACTTCACCATTTAGGTATTATTCTTAATCTCTCAAAAGCCTGATTTTCTTGCAGCTTCAATCCTATTAGAGTTTCAAATGCATATTTCGCTTTTCACTTGGTTCACCTGCTTTCGGAATTTCTCCCATTTTTGAACTCCGCTGATTTCAAATAAAATTAAACAAAGACAATTTGTGTCAATAGTTTTTTGATGTCAAACCGTTTTGGTAAATTTAGTTATTGTTAAATCGCTCACTTTTAAAGGGTAACATTATGTGGATAGCATCAACTTTTGGGTTTATTTCCATTGTTCAGCATTGGGATCAGACGGATACATTTTTGGTAAGGGCAAGGTTGAAAAAAGACTTGCAGCTCCTTTTTGATGACAAGAGGATTTTGGAAATCCCATCGGCAGACTACCGGTATAGGGTTTTGGTCAAAAAACAGGAAATGGCAGATGTACTGGTCAAGATGATCAAGGACATCGATTACCCCAATTTTAAAAACGAAATCGCTTCGCTCCCGGAACAAAGGGATAAACTTTCTGCCTACCATGAGATTTGGGGGCTGATGAAGGATCACAGCGAACAGTTGAAATGACATCATCTTTTTCCCCATTATAAAATCAAAAGCCAAACCCATGGAAAATCCCAAAATATACAGAAAAGCCTTGATCAGGAGTTGCCGGAAATTGGCGGACTTTCATGACAAATTGTTTGACCAGCTGGTCAATCTGGCGATGTCGGGCGAAATGTCCGATGCGGATGAATTGTTTGACGTTGGGGACGACATGAATTTCAAGCTTTCTGATTTTGAGAAGATCAGCGATGCAAATGTCCAGCGGATCATCGGGCTGCTGCATCAAACCAAGGCCTGCCACGACAGCCTGGTGAATACGAATAACCTCAAGAATTAATTTTTCTAAAACCAAAACAAAAATTTTATGGACAAAATCATATTTGTAACCGGCGCACCCGGAACAGGGAAAAGTACTTTTATCGCAAAAAATTATCAGGACAAGAAAACTTATTATGTTTTTGATTTGGCCAAAATATCGCTTAAGCTTTTCGGTGATTTCGGGGCTTTAGAGGATGACAGGATTATCGATGTTTACAACAAAGCCTCGGGGTCCGGGATGGGCGCTTTGATGGACCACAAGGTGCTTGTTGTGGAATATTGTTTAGGAACCAATTTTGACGATGATTTTATGTCCTTGATCAAAGAGGCAAAATTCATTGGAATCAAAACGGAGGTCATCCAGTTGACCGTGGATGCCAATGAAGCATGGGCAAGAACCGAAATAGCCGCGCAAGACAAAGGCTACTATCCCTCCTATAAGCTGAGGGAAGACAATCTGGAGATATTAACAGAAATCCTGGATTCTTATGCCCTGAGCCAGACCCTAGAGGTTATCTGCGAAGTGGGAGGGGAAGGCGGTTCGGTCAAATTTTATAGGGTAAAAAACAACGGAAAAGAGCGGTTTTTCTTTTTGACCGATGAATCGGCGCTTTTCGAGTTTGCACCAGAATTTGCATGCGATAAAATTCCGGGGGTGGATTATTTGGATGAATATGATGGATTTGAAGAGGCAATGGCGGGTTTCATGGAAAAATATCCAATTTTTGAATTGTACCCTTTAGCCGTGCACAAAGAATATGGTGAGGTGTTTAAAGAAGCTTATTTGAAACACTCAAAAATAAACGATAGGGGATGCAATGCAGCGTATTGGGAAAGGTTTTTGAATTGATTTGGCTAAAGTAATGCCTTCGGGGAAGAAATTGAGTTCGAATTCAAAACCATCTCTAAATGCCCCGAGACTTTTTTCTTTCCTTCAAGGGGGTGCAGGGTTGATGGGATTGCCCGTGTTGGTGAATGGTCTGTGAAGATACAGGCCATGTCGATTGAATTAGAGAAGACCGAATTGGTAATTTAAGGAGATAGAAAGGGAAGTGGGATACTACCCCTCTATCGGGAATAGCCGAGCCGAAAAAAAGGGGTGGATATGCACGGCAAGCAAAATAAAAAAAACCTAACTCCTTTTGAAAGAAGTCAGGTTTTGTGATTGTGGAGAATAACGGATTCGAACCGTTGACCTCTACACTGCCAGTGTAGCGCTCTAGCCAACTGAGCTAATCCCCCAATCGGAGTGCAAATATAGAAAGGGATTTTTAAAACGCAAAGAAAAAAACTAATCTGCTGAATAATTGATGCGCGTGAGGATACTTCTTCCCAAGGTGACCTCGTCGGTATACTCGAGTTCTCCACCCACAGGGATTCCCCTTGCGATGGTGCTGACCTTGATGCCCATGGTCTTAAGTTTTCTGGTGATGTAAAAAGAAGTGGTATCTCCTTCCATGGTGGTGGAAAGTGCCAAGATGACTTCTTCTACTTTTTCATCACTGGGCGAGGCAATGATTCTGCTGATGAGAGATTCGATTTTCAATTCGTCCGGGCCAATTCCCTGAATGGGTGAAATCACGCCACCCAACACATGGTAAAGGCCGTTGTATTGAGAAGTGTTTTCGATGGCCAGGACATCGGGAATGTCTTCCACGACGCAGATCAGGCTTCTGTCCCTTTTCATACCTGTGCAGATGCTACAAATCTCCGAGTCGGAGATATTGTGGCAAACCTTACAATATTTCACTTCTTTTCTCAGGGTCAAGATTGAATGGGCCAAAGTCTCCGAAACGGTTTCTCTTTGCTTGAGTAAATGTAGGGCTAGCCTGAGCGCGGTTTTTTTTCCGATACCCGGCAGGCGGCTGATCTCATTGACCGCATTCTCAATCAATTTGGAAGGGAAGTTCAAGGCGTGTAAGTATTAAAGGATTGCGGCTTGTATGCCAGCGTCTTGAATGGCTTCGCACATCGGTTTCAGTTCAAGCGCAGTGCCTTTTTTGACGGCACATTTCCCCTTGTAATGGATCACCAAGGTACATTGCTCGGCTTGTTCCGAAGTGTGTTTGCATACCTTTATGAGGATTTTGGTCACATGCTCGAAAGTATTCACGTCATCGTTGAAGACAACCAGATCACTTTCTTCTGTATCGATCAACTCCTCCAACAATACTTCGACTTCTTTTTGGTACGGATAGGTTTGTGTGTGGTAGCTCATTTTGCAAATTTAATAATTATGAACAATTTTAGAGATTCATTCCTAAAACGTTTATGGACTCAAATTTAGTTCTTCTAGTTATAACATCATATTTTGCCCTCTTGTTTTTAATTTCCTGGTTTACCTCCAGGAACATTTCAAAAGACACGTTTTTTACCGGAGACAGGCAGTCTCCTTGGTTTTTGGTCGCTTTTGGCATGATTGGCGCCTCACTTTCGGGAGTGACTTTTATCTCGGTTCCGGGTGAAGTCGGCAACACCAATTTTTATTATTTCCAAGTCGTATTGGGTTATACCGTTGGATATCTGGTCATCGCCAAAGTACTGCTCCCCTTGTACTACAGATTGAATCTGGTTTCCATTTATGCTTATCTTGAAGATAGGTTTGGGTTTTGGTCCTATAAAACCGGCGCTTTTTTCTTTATCCTTTCGAGGACCCTCGGATCTTCTATCCGTGTGTTTTTGGTTGCGGGGGTCCTCCAATTGGTACTTTTTGACCGCTGGGGAATTCCATTTTGGGTCTCTGTTCTGATTACGGTTTCGCTGATCTGGCTTTATACACACCGTGGTGGAATCAAAACCGTGGTATGGACCGACACTTTGCAGACATTTTTCATGCTTTTGGCTGTCGTGGTGAGTATTTACCTCATTGCAACGGATCTGGGAATCACCTCGATCGGGAATTTCATCTCCGCGGCAGCTGCTGATCCGCGATCTGAAATATTCAATTGGGACTGGCAGTCAGGCACCAACTTCTTCAAGCAGTTTGCTTCAGGAGCTTTTATCACCATCGTGATGACTGGACTCGACCAGGACATGATGCAAAAGAACCTCACTTGTCGCAATATCGGTGATGCCCAAAAGAACATGTTTTGGTTCACCATCATTTTGGTTTTTGTCAACCTGCTTTTTCTTTGCCTCGGTCTTTTGCTCTATATGTATGCGGAGACCAAGGGAATCGCGATGCCCTTGCGGACAGATGATCTTTACCCATTGTTGGCCACGCAGCACTTTTCCGCATTTGTCGGCATCGTATTTATCCTGGGAATTACGGCAGCGGCTTATTCCAGTGCGGATTCTACGCTTACTGCACTCACCACTTCGTTTTGTTATGATTTTTTGGAAATCGAGAAAAAATACCCCTTGGAAAAACAGGTGCCACTGCGGAAAAAGGTCCACATTGCCTTTACCTTCATCATGTTTTTGGTAATCCTGGGATTCAGATGGATCAATGACCAAAGTGTCATCAATGCCGTCTTCATCATCGCCGGATATACTTATGGACCCCTTCTGGGACTTTATGCTTTCGGACTTTTTACCAAGTGGAATGTCAAAGACAAGCTGGTCCCTTATTTGGCTGTGGGAGCACCACTTCTCTCATTCATTATTGGTCAAAATTCCGAAAGCTGGCTCTGGGGCTATAAATTCGGATTCGAAATGCTGATCCTGAATGGGCTGTTCATGTTTATTGGATTATTTATGATCCGAAAACGTTGATCAAATCTCTTGCTTGGAGATAAGGTCATTTATTTTCTTCAGCCTAGAGATGTTATTTTCCAAGGTGCTGCTGCTGCCATCAAGATCCACCAAAATGGAAACCAATCCACTGGATTTTTTCTGGATTTCGGAGGAGTAGGAAATTGATGGAGACACCGAAATCAATTCCTGCACATCCACTTCATAGAGGCTGGCCAATTTTATGGCATCTTCCATTTTGAGGTTTGATCTACCTTGCTCATATCTAGAATAAGCGGTGTAATCTCTTTTTCCCAAGTACTCGGCGATGTATTCCTGAGTATACCCCTTCAATACTCGGTGCTTCCTTAGATTTTCTGCGATATTACTTTTTAATGCTGTTTCCATAATCTTTCTGATTTTGAATAGACTTTGCAAAAAGCATACGCATTTGTGAAAAATCAGTAAATTTTGTATAAAAAAAATTTTATTTAGCAAAAAATGAGTGATTTAGGCGAAAAATAAATCATATCTGCATGGTGCCTGGATCCCAAAAATGAGTGGCGAAATCCACAATTTGGTCTTCAATAACCACAATCCCTTCTTTTTCCAGAAGTTCTTTCATTTTATCGGGATGCTCAAAATGATGTTTTCCCGTCAGCAGCCCATTTCTGTTCACTACCCGATGTGCGGGGATATTTTCCAAGGTATGGGAAGCATTCATGGCATAGCCGACCATTCTTGCCCCACTTTTAATTCCAAGACAGTTGGCGATCGCTCCGTAGGTGGTCACCTTTCCTTCGGGTATCAACCTGACCACTTGAAACACCAAATCAAAATAATTTTCTTTCATGTATGGAATTGTTGAAGCATTCAAATTACCACCCGGACCTTAGGAGCAACAACGAATGGGTTTGTCAAATAGAAAAGGATTTATAGGCCTGCTTTTTGTAAGGATTTTATGAAGGGAATTTTGAAACGAAAGGTAATTGTACAGCAGTCAATTTCATAAAGCCTGGTTCAAAAACCAGTAAAAAAAGCCCCTGACTATTCTGGGTTTATCCTAAAATGGTTAGTTGATTTTTTTGAATTCATAAGCTTTTCGCGAAATTTAACCCTAATTTTAGAGAAAATTTTGAATAAACATAACCTTATATGGATAGAAATATAATAGTAACGGGCGCAGCCGGTAATTTGGGCGCCTCCGTAGTCGAAAAATTCAAACGAGAAGGTTACCGCGTGATTGCCACCATTTTGCCAGGCTCAGGTGATGAGGTAGAAGAAGCGGATGACGTGTATGAAGTCGATGCCACAGATGAAAAATCAGTAGCGGATTTTGCAAAAGACTACCACATGCAATACGGCGAAGTCGATGCCATGGTATTGTTGGTAGGGGGATTTCAGTCAGGAAGCATCGAAAAAACCAAAGTGGCTGACTTTGACAAAATGATTAAATTAAATTTTTTCAGTGCTTTCAACATGGTCAAAAACTTTCTCCCAGTGATGAAAAAGGCCAATTTTGGACACATTCTCTTTATGGGAGCCCGTCCGGCGCTTCAATCTTCCGATGGGAAAAACGCTGTGGCATATGCTTTGAGTAAGATGATGGTGTCTAGCCTGGCAGATTATGTAACTGAAGAAGCAGTGGACACCAAAATCAGGTCCCACGTATTCGTCCCTAGCATCATCGATACTCCCCAAAATAGGGAGGGAATGCCAGATGCTGATTTCTCACTTTGGGTCAACCCAGCTGAAATTGCGGAAGCAATGCACTACGCTGTCAACAATCCAGATTTGAGAAACATGACATTTAAATTGTATGGCGGAGTTTAACTAAATCCAAAAGAAATGAAAACAAAAAGCTTATTTGGTTTTGTAGGTCTTTTCCTGATTACCTTCTTGGTACAGGCCCAAACGCAAAGGGAAACCAGAAGCCTGAGAGATTTCAACAGCATTAAAGTGTCCAATTCCATTGAGGCAGAGCTGGTGCGAGGCGATAAAAATGAAATTCAAATCATCGCCTCAGGTATTGAACTGGACAAGGTGGAAACAAATGTTTCTGACAATACCCTGGAGGTCAAACTCGGGCGGGGGAATTTCAAATCCAACTCTGTAAAAGTGACCATTACTTATATTGATATTGAAGAGGTTCAGGCTTCTACCAGTGCCAAAGTCATCGTGAAAGATGTCCTCGAAACGGATCAGGTATATTTGTTTGCCACGACCAGCGCATATATCGAAACAAAGGTAAAATCGGTTGGCTTGACCATCGATGCGTCCACAAGCGCAAAAATTTTTGTGACGGGTACGGCCAACGATCTTGATCTGAAAATCTATACCAGCGCAGAAGTCGATGGGAATAAACTCGCTGTCAAACATGCAGAAGTTTTGGCAAATACGGCCGCCAAATCAGAATTTCAGGTTGCAGAATCTCTGAGAGGAAGCGCTGCAACAGGCGCCAAGGTGACGTATAAGGGTTCGCCAACCATTGTGGAGGTGAAAACCGGGACAGGTGGCAAAATAGAAAAGAAATGAGAAGGTTATTGGGCTTAGCTTTTCTATTCCTTGCGTTTTCTCAAACCCAATTGCTTGCCCAAGGGGATGAAAAAGCGGTGAAGGAAGTGATCGTTTCACTTTTTGATGCGATGAAAACGAAAAATCCAGAGGTCTTGGGATCCTTGTTTCATGAAAAAGCAATCATGTCCACGGTCATTTCAGGTGATCAAGGTGCCCAAATCGGGTCCAATTCCGTGCAGGATTTCATCAACAGGATTGCCACGACACCTGCAGAAACCATCTTGGATGAGCGGATCTTGGATTATCAGATCAAGGTGGATGGACAAATGGCTGCTGCTTGGACACCATATGAATTTTATGTGAATGACAATTTCAGCCACTGTGGAGTCAATTCCTTCCAATTGGTGAAAACCGAGTCGGGATGGAAGATTGCCTATATCATCGACACGAGGAGGAAAGAGGGATGCGATTGATTATCCGATCGCAGAAATCCAGCATATGCTTGTCTTCAGTAAAGAAAAACATAAAACCCTGAACTTTTTAGTTCAGGGTTTTATGTTTTCTGACCCTAGGCCCAAATCCTTTTAGTAGTTACTTTTCGCTTTTTTGAGAAAAGAATATTTGGCAATTGGTGTTAATTTTAAGTTAAGAAATGAGGAGATTGATTGGTTTTATGCTAACAAATAACTGTTTACATTGAAAAAACAGTAAATACTTTTTTGGTTTTCGGAAAATTGTCAGTAAGATTGTCCCATCAAAAGAACAATCATGTTTTACACAGCCCTAGAATCTTCTTTTTCAACCGTTTCAGGATCCATTCCTGAAATAAGCTGTGTTTTTTGCATGTGCACCCAGCCTTTTTTTACCGGCATCACCATTACGGGGTAATTCCCGTAAAACATTCACATATAGCCCGTACCTTTGTGGTCCTTATAGGACTTTAGCCATATCATTATACAAACCTTAAAACCAGCAACTGTTTTATGAAAATTTTAAAATTCGGAGGATCGTCAGTAGCCAACCGTGAAAACATCAAAAGAGTATTTCAGATCATAAAAAGTCGGCAACAAGAAGGGGAGATTGCATTGGTTTTCTCCGCTTTTGGGGGAGTGACCGAAGTGTTGTTGAAAAGTGCACGCCTTGCCAATGAGGGGGATAAATCTTATCTAAAAGATCTAAAAACCCTTGAAGAAAGGCATTTGGATATGGTCAGGGAATTGATCCCGATCCAACTTCAATCCTCGGTGCTCACCTATGTGAAGGTGCGGTTCAATGAACTTGAAGATCTTTTTCACGGCATATTCTTGATCAAGGAATGTTCGCCCAGAACCCTCGATTATGTGGGGAGTTTTGGGGAGCGGCTTTCAGCTTTTATCCTTGCCGAGGCATTGAAGGTTGAAGGCCTCCCTGCCACTTACCTCGATGCAAGGGAGGTGATCCGAACCAGTGCCCGATTCGGCAATGCCAAAGTTGATTTTTCGGCCACAAATGACCTCATTCTAGATTATTTCCATACCCATCCCGGTTTGAAGGTGATCACCGGTTTTATCGCCAGCACGGCAAAGGGGGAAACCACTACACTTGGAAGAAGCGGCTCGGATTATACTGCCGCAATCTTTGCCTCCGCCTTGGATGCAGATTGTCTGGAGATTTGGACGGATGTTTCGGGAGTTCTGACTTCAGACCCGAGGTTGGTCTATACCGCATTTACCATTCCTCAATTGAGCTACAATGAAGCGATGGAATTGTCCCATTTCGGTGCCAAGGTGATTTTCCCTGCCACCATGCAGCCGGCAATGAAAAAAGACATTCCCATTTACATTAAAAATACTTTTGAACCTGAAAATCCAGGAACACTCATCAATGGTGATGCGCCAAACGGCAAAATCATCAAGGGGATTTCTTCGCTTTCCGATGTCTCCCTACTCAACATTGTTGGCGGGGGATTGATCGAAGTTGTAGGCGTCAGCCATCGGGTATTTGGCGCACTGGCAGATGCAGGTGTCAATGTGATCTTGATCAGTCAGGCCTCCTCTGAGCACAGTATCTGTATAGCGATCCAAAGTGCGGACGTGGCAATCGCCAAAGAAGTGATCGAGAAAGAGTTTTTGACAGAAATCAGAAATGGGGAGATGGACCCTGTTTTGGTTGTCCCAGACATGGCCATTGTGGCTGCTGTCGGTGAAAACATGAAGCACAATCCGGGTGCCAGTGGAAGGATGTTTCAGGCATTGGGGCAAAACAACGTCAACGTGTATGCCATCGCCCAAGGCAGTTCTGAATTGAACATCTCTGCGGTTGTTTCCCGAGTGGATCTGCAAAAAGCCCTGAATGCGCTGCATGAGGCATTTTTTCTTTCAGACAACAAAGTCTTGCACGTATTTTTGGTCGGTGTGGGCCTGATAGGAAAAGCATTGATCAAAATGATTGCCAATCAGCGCGAAAAATTACAGCGTGAAAACTTACTGGATATTCACATTCATGGTTTGGCCAATTCACGGTTTATGTCCTTCAGCGAAGATGGTTTTGATTTGAAAAACTGTCCAATGCCAGGTGAAAATGGAAATGACCAAGCGATGGATTTGGAGAAATTCACCCAGATCATGGATGATATGAACTTCTCCAATTCCGTTTTCGTGGATTGTACGGCAAGCCAAGAGGTTGCGGATATTTACGAGCGGGTATTGGAGGCCAAAGTTCCAATAGTCACCCCAAATAAAAAAGCCAATTCCGGTTCATTGGAAAGGTATAGAGCGCTGAAGAAATTGGCAGGAAAAAGAGGCGTGAAATTCCTCTATGAAACCAATGTGGCTGCAGGGCTTCCGGTGATCAACACCCTTCAGGATTTGATGCTCAGTGGAGATAAGGTCGTCAGGATTGAAGCAGTCCTGAGTGGCTCCATGAATTATATATTCAGCGAACTCGAAAAAGGATTGCCTTTCAGTGATGTGGTGAAAGTCGCCAAAGAAAAAGGCTATACCGAACCTGATCCAAGGGATGATTTGAGTGGAATGGATGTGGCAAGGAAAATACTGATCCTTGGAAGAGAAGCCGAACAGGATATTCATTTTGAGGACATTACCATACAAAGTATGGTTCCCTCAGATTGTGAAAAAGCCGGATCGGTTGAAGAGTTTTTCGAAAAACTCCAGGCACATGACGGTGAATTTGCCAACTTACTTCAGGAGGCCAATTCCAAAGGCGAAAAATTAAGATTCATGGCCATTCTTGAAAATGGGAAGGCTAAAGTTGGCCTGGGTTCATTTGACAACAGCCATCCATTTTACAATCTGAAGGGCAGTGACAACATGATCCTGTTCACCACAGAGCGCTATTTCGATTTCCCTATGATCATTAGGGGACCAGGTGCAGGGGCAGATGTCACTGCTGCTGGAGTTTTTGCAGATGTGATCCGTTTGGGAAATTATTCAAGATAATGGTAAAATCAGTAACTGCCTTCGCACCGGCCACCGTAGCCAATGTTTCTTGCGGATTTGATATTCTGGGCTTTGCCATCGATGAACTTGGTGACAAGGTGACAGTTTCCCTGACGGATACGCCAGGACTAAAAATGGTCAGAATCGAGGGGGACGGGGGAAGGTTGCCTTACGAGGTGGAAAAAAACACTTGCTCCGTGGCCATTCAGGCAATGTTGGACAAGCTCTTCTTTGACAAGGGAATGGAAATATCCCTGTACAAAGGACTTCCTTTGGGCTCGGGTATGGGTTCCAGTGCAGCGAGTGCCGCTGCGGCATTGGTGGCCGCGAATGCCCTTCTTGGCTATCCATTTGAAAAACAGGATTTGATTCCTTTTGCCATTGAGGCCGAAAGAATCGCCTGTGGAGCTGCGCATGCAGACAATGTCGCCCCATCCTTATTGGGTGGTTTTGTCCTGATTCGAGATTATACGCCTTTGGATGTGGTGAAATTACCCGTTCCCAAAGGGCTTTTTTGCACTTTGCTCCACCCACATTTAGAATTGAACACGGCAGATTCAAGAAGTGTACTGCGGAAGCAAATTTCCTTAAAAGACGCGACCATCCAATCCGGAAACATCGCGGGATTGATTGCAGGTTTGTTTCAGGGAGACCTGGCATTGATCAGCCGTTCGCTCAAAGATGTGATTGCAGAGCCCTCAAGGGCACTTTTGATACCGGGATTTTATGAATTGCGGGAGGCGATAAAGGCTGCAGGGGCACTTGGTTCTGGAATTTCCGGTTCGGGGCCAACGGTATTTATCTTATCGCCAGGAAAAGAGATCGCCCAGAAAGTGGGACAGATCAGCAAGCAAGTTTTTGAAAAGATAGGGCTTGGTGTAGATGTTTACATTTCAGAAGTCAATGATAAGGGCGCTTATGTGGTAGAATGATAATCTGACTATTTCAGCCCCTTTTCTCTCTATGTGATTTGCCAAATTTAACATTGGCATTGTTCCAGTCATCAATTAAAAAGCATCAAGAAAATCGATTCCTATGAATTTCTACAGTACCAATAATCCGAAGCACATCGTCAGTCTCAAGGAAGCCGTCATCCAGGGTTTGGCACCTGACCAGGGGCTTTATATGCCCGGAATGATTCCAGTGATGCCCCAATCCTTCTTCGATCGGTTTGCTGAAATGTCCTTCCAGGAAATGGGGGAGGAAATCATAAGTGCACTCTTTGGAGAGGATCTCGATCCTTCCCAAATCAAAGCTTTGGTAGAGCACACGCTTGCTTTCGATGCTCCTTTGGTCAAGGTGGAAGAGGGGATCTACAGTCTGGAATTGTTTCATGGACCGACGCTTGCCTTTAAGGATTTTGGCGCAAGGTTTTGTTCCAAACTCATGTCGATGTTGATGGTCGGTGAGGAGAGGAAAATCCGGGTATTGGTGGCTACTTCCGGGGATACGGGAAGTGCCGTTGCCAATGGTTTTTACAAGGTGCCGGGTGTAGAGGTTGTGATCCTTTATCCAAAAGGGAAAGTGAGCGAGCTTCAGGAAAAACAATTTACCACTTTGGGCGAAAACATCACCGCATTGGAAGTGGAAGGCGTTTTTGACGATTGCCAGCAATTGGTGAAAGATGCTTTCTTGGATGAGGAATTGAACCAAAAAATGCTTTTGACTTCTGCCAACTCCATCAATATTGCCCGTTGGATTCCCCAGTGCCTCTATTATTTTTATGCGATCTCGAGGTTTCCCGAGAAAAATAAAAAGGTTGCCATTTCTGTTCCCAGTGGGAATTTTGGAAATCTTGGTGCTGGAATCCTCGCCCAAAAGATGGGCTTACCCATTGATGTATTTATCGCGTCCACCAATGTCAACAAAATCGTCCCGGACTTCCTCCACGGAAATTCGTTTTCCTCCAAAAAGTCAGTTCCGACCATCAGCAACAGCATGGATGTTGGCAATCCCAGCAATTTCAGCAGGCTTTTGGCGCTTTATGACAATGATGAGGGCATGTTGCGGGAAAAAGTGAGGGGCTTTTATTTTGACGATCTGGATACACAAAAAGCGATGCGGGCAATAATGAACAGCACAGGATATATTTTGGATCCACATGGTGCGGTAGGTTATTTGGGGCTGCGGAATTTCAGAAAGCAAAATCCCGAATATGTTGGAATTTTCCTGGAAACCGCACATCCCGGCAAATTCAAGGAGGTAGTGGAGGAAACCTTGGGAATCAAGCTGGAATTACCGGAGCGATTGGAGAAATTTCTTCATGGCACCAAAAAGGTGGAGTCTCTCGCAAATGATTTCGGAGATTTCAAAGCCTATTTGTTGGCATCGAATTAAGACCGCTTTGCCTTTCGACGGACCTTTTCCTATTGAATCCGAATTCTAAGACAGCGGAAAAGTAATGTTAAGCAGCTAATTCGAGGCAAGTGAGTTGAACCCGTAATATGCAATAGGTTTCCAAATGGGATTGAAACTGAAAGAAAATCAGAATATTGGGAGCATAAATCCCGGTACCAATAGGGTGAAGTTAAAAGCAATAAATACCCAATTGATTGTCAGTCAATTGTAATATTGAATTGAGTTCGCAATGCATAAATCGGGTTGAATCAAAATAAAGCGCCCAATGGACGATTATCCATTGGGCGCTTTTTTCATGCTTTCCGAAGGTCTTAATCCGAACCTTTTTTTACACTTTTCTCGATTTTTTCCTGGAGTTCCATCAATTCTTTCTGATGGTTCTTTTGCCATTCTTCCATCTTTTTTTCGAAGGCTTTCATGTGAACTTGGTTTTCTTTTTGCCAAGCCTCCATTTGTTTTTGGAACTCCTCCATTCTGGGTTTGTTTTCCTCTTGCCAAGCTTTCATTTTCGCCTGGTATTCTTGCAGCATGGGTTCATTCTCTTTTTGCCATTCTTGGATTTTGGCTTGATATTCCCTGATTTGGGGTTGTATTTGGGATTGGAATTCCTCACGTTTTTGGGCCAAACCTTGGAGCATTGTCTCCCTTTCCTTTTGCATTTTTTGGAGGGCTTCCTTTCTTTGCTCACCTTGTGCCGCAAGTTTTTCCTTCAATTCCCTTATCATTTGATCCCGTTCTTCTTTTGATTTTTTTGAAGTGTCCATTTGAAAGGCCAATCCGTCGACAGCGAAGGAATTCCACGTAGAATCCCCCTTATTGAACTTAAAAGCAGGGATTGCACTGAAAAAAGAGCTGTCCGGCAGGAGCATTTTGAACTGTTGGTTGTCAAAATCAAATTTCGGCAGATTTTCAAAATTGAAATTGGGTGTCGGAATCTCCTGGAAGACCATCGGTGGCAAGTTCAATGAATCCCCAAAGATGAAATTTGAGCCCTTAAAATTCATCAGCAATTCATTTAGGTTGTGGAACGCGGGTTCCAAGTCCTTGAAATTGAAATTCAGATGGTTTAGGGATTCCAATTGAGCCAACTCTTTTATCATTTTTTCCTGCTCTTTTTCTGTCATTTCCTCCCATTTTTTATTGGGAATGCTGTCTTTTATGGAGTGGGGAAGGGTGTCATTCCTCATGGACTGAGCATAGGAAAATAAATTTGTCCATTCTTTTTCAATGGTGCTTGTCTTCAATTCTGTGGCAATCAGATCCTCAAGGGATGTTTTTGCACTTTCTTCGCTGGCGCCCACCAGTAAGGTGGCGCTGAGTATTAAGGTCATGATCATCGTGATGCTGATTGAAGTGGTAGGTTGAGAAGGAGATGTTTTTATACCCATGATTCTTTTGATACGGTCAAGCGTTGGGTTGTTGTGTCTGGCGGCTGCCATGGCGATTTCCGGTGCTTTGGTTTGTGCATGGTTCAGGACATTCGCCAGGCCATAAGCGAGGTCTTTTGGTTTGATATCCAATTGGATAGCCAAATCATCGCAGGCATTTTCCCTTTGTTCCCTTGCGATTTTATTGATCCACCAGAATACGGGATGGAAAAAGAAGATGACTTCCAGCATGGATTGAAATAGGTTGATCAAGTAGTCATGGCGTTTGATATGCGCCAATTCATGTGTGAGGATGGCTTCCAATTGTAAAGGGCTCAACTGAAAAACCAGGCTTGCCGGAATCAGGATGACAGGTTTAAATATCCCGTAGGCCATGGGGACATCCACATGAAAGCTTTGGAAAAGGGCGATCGGTGTTTTTAAATTCAGCTTTCTCTTCTGATTTTCGAGAAAGGAAACCCACTTTGGATCAGGGCTTTGGTGGGTTTTGTTTCGGAGATTTCGGATATCTGCCAAACTGCCACCCAATCGAACCATAAACAGCAATGCGCCAATCATCCAAATATTCACCAGCGTCGGCAATCCTTTCTCCAATTTTTGAATCAGAACAGTGAAGTCCATGGGATCGCCTTCCAAAACCAACCCTTCCACCTGGGCTTGCGATAACAGGCTTATCGAATCGTCGGGATATTGGGTGATCATCCTTTCATTTGAAGGTGTTGTATCCGCCTCTCTTCCGGAATAATAGGAGAAAGTAAGGATGCTTGCCATCGCAATCAGCAAAAGCGAGGAGATGCTGAGTCTGTATTTAAATGCTGCGGATTTGTGTTGGAAGAGCCGCTGACTGAGCCAAAGTAACAAACCAATGCCTGCGATTTGCCAAAGGGCATGGAGGATCATCCATCCGAGTGCAATTTGGTACGTTTCGGGAATCCAAGTGTTGAATCCTTCCATGATCATTCATTTTCAAGTTGGTCCAAAAACGCGCGAATTTCGATAAGTTCCTCTTTGGAGGGATTGCCCTGTCCGAGTGCCTGCATGACCAGGTTCTTGGAAGAGCCACCAAATGCCGTGGCCACAAAATTCGTCAGCAAACTTTTTTGCGTGTCTTTTTTGTCTATGGAAGGCGAATAGACATGTGTTCGATTCTGTTCGTCTCTTTTGACAAGTCCTTTGGCATTCATGATCTGCATGATCTTGAGCGTGGTCGTGTAGCCGGTATCCTTGGTCTCGGCAAGTTTTTCGTGGATTTCCCTCACGGTGGCTTTTTTTAGCTGCCAGAGAAGGGACAATATTTCCAGTTCGGATTCAGTGGGTTTCGGTTGCATAGGAATTGATACGATGATCTTCGTACAAAGTTATACGAAGATCATCGTAAAGCAAATTTTGGCTACGATTTTTTTCGTACCCAAGCATTTTTTTATTAAAACTCTCATTTAATTCCCTGCCTTGAGGTTTTTAAGAAAATAATTGAAAGGGGAGCGAACGATCTTGGCTCCGGATTAGTTGTATAGACATTGAATTTAATCGAAGAAAAAAAGATATGTATAAGCAACCGCTTTTAGAACAAATACAATTGGGTGATCTCACCTTGAAAAACAGAGTGGTCATGGCGCCAATGACCAGAAGCAGGGCAGACAATCCTGAAAATGTTCCCACCGAAATCCATGTTAAATATTATACCCAAAGAGCATCTGCGGGCTTGATCATCAGTGAAGGCTCCCAGGTTTCCAAAAAAGCGGTTGGGTATATCAACACGCCAGGGATCTATTCTGTAGCTCAGGTGGAAGGCTGGAAAAAAGTCACCAAGGCAGTTCATGATGAAGGAGGAAAGATTTTTATCCAATTGTGGCACGTGGGAAGGATTTCCCACTCTGATTTCCACAACGGAGACCTTCCCCATGCACCTTCAGCGATCAACCCACAGGCAAAAGCGTATACTCCAAAAGGATTTAAAGACACCGAAACGCCAAAGGAAATGTCCATGGAGGAAATCCATCAGACCATTTTGGATTTCAAGAATGCGGCCAAGAATGCTTGGGAAGCTGGATTTGACGGCGTGGAGATCCATTCCTCCAATGGCTATTTGTTGCACCAGTTTTTCAGCAGAACGTCCAATGTAAGAATTGACGAATATGGCGGAAGCATTGAAAACAGGGCCAGAATCCTTTTTGACATCATCGATGCGATCAAAGAAGTAATGCCTGAAAACAGAATAGGACTTCGTTTGAATCCATCCCTACATGGTGTTTTCGGAATGACGATGGACGAGGAATCCATCCCGACTTTTGATTACATCATCGAGAAACTGAACAATTATAATTTGTCCTACCTGCACTTGTCGGAGCCATTCACAGATGTGTCTGAACTCGCTTTCGCGGAACCCAACATTGCCCAGAGATACAGGCCGATGTACAAGGGCACCATCATCATCAATTCTGCTTTTGATCAGAAGTCAGGCAATGAAGTGGTCTTGGAAGGATTGGCAGATGCCGTTGCCTATGGGAAACCTTACATTTCTAATCCGGATTTGGTTGAGCGTTTTGCCAATAATGCGGAACTTGCCGAATGGGATCAGGATACATTTTATGTCCCAGGTGAAAAAGGGTACACCGATTACCCTTCAATGAAAAAAGAAAAAGCTGTTTAATCCCAAAAAAGACCGAATTCATTCGGTCTTTTTTTTTACTTTGGCACCATGTGTTTGATAGCGTTTAATTGGAACAATCATCCGGAGTATAAAATGGTCTTGGTGGCCAACAGAGATGAATTTTTTGAAAGGCCCTCGGCTCCACTCCAGCTGTGGGATTCTGGGTTTTATGCAGGAAAGGATCTTCGGGCAGGGGGAACTTGGATGGGTATCCATCCCAATGGTCGATTTGCCACACTGACCAATTTCCGGGATTTGAAAAACCCCAGAAAAGATCCCACAACGAGAGGCAACCTTGTCAAGGATTTTCTGGAGGGAACTCTGGATCCCAAGGAATATTTGACAATGATCCAAAAGGAAAAGGATGAATACGAAGGCTTCAACCTTGTCATTGGGAATCACGAAAAATTATATTACCTCTCCAATTATGCAGATGGCATTCAGGAAGTTGAGCCGGGACTCCATGGCCTCAGCAACGCATTTTTGAATACCCCTTGGGAAAAAGTGAAAATAGCAAAATCAGGCTTGCTTGAAAAAATAGAAGCCCAAGAACTGGATCTCGAAAATCTAATTCCTACCCTGCATTCCAGACAAATGGAACCCGATCATTTATTGCCCGACACAGGGCTTTCGGTCAGGGAAGAAAAGCAATTGTCCGCCCAGTTTATCAATGTCGGGGATTATTATGGGACGATCAATTCCACAGTGATCTTATGGAAACATACCGGAGAAGTGGAAATGATGGAAAGGACCTTTCACCAGGTGGAAAAAAGGTTTGCTGACAGTAAGGTGATTTTTAGGATACAATCCTAAAAGGGAACGAACAAAAAAGACAAGCCGTTAATTGAATGGAAATAAAATGGAAATGAAGAAGGTGGAAGTACTGATTATTGGGGGAGGGCCGATTGGCCTCGCTTGTGGGATTGAATGCGAAAAAGCAGGCTTGGAATATGTCATTTTGGAAAAAGGCGTATTGACCAATTCACTTTTCAATTATCCAGTCAACATGACTTTTTTTTCCACCTCGGAAAAACTGGAAATGGGAGATGTGCCTTTTATGTCCATCAGCCACAAACCCACCCGTCCAGAGGCGCTCGAATATTATCGAAGGGTGACCAAAAAATGGAAGCTGAAGGTGAATTTGTACGAAGAGGTAAAAGAACTTCAAAACAACGAAGGGATTTTTTCTGTGAAAACATCAAAGGCATCTTACCAAGCCAAAAATATCATCATTGCAACAGGCTTTTATGACCTGCCCAACCTGATGAAGGTTCCGGGAGAGGATCTGCCAAAAGTCACCCATTATTACAAAGAACCCTGGCCCTTTATAGGACAGAAGATTTTGGTCGTCGGGGCGGCGAATTCTGCGGTTGACGTGGCGCTGGAAACCTGGAGAAAAGGGGCTGAAGTCACCATGGTGATCAAAGGGGAAGGGATCGAGTCCAATGTCAAATATTGGGTGAAACCAGACATTGACAACCGAATCAAAGAGGGTTCCATCAAGGCATTCACCAATTCCCTGGTGAAAGAGATCCGTGAAAATGAAGTGGTCTTGGAAACTCCGGAAGGCGAAATTACCCTGGAAAATGACTTCGTGCTGGCGATGACAGGGTACCGGCCCAATTTTGCTTTGTTGAATCAATTGGGGGTAACCCTCAGCCTTGATGAAAAACGGCAACCTTGCTATGACCAAACCAACCAGGAATCCAACGTACCGGGTGTGTATCTCGCGGGGGTGGTGTGTGGAGGATTGAATACCCGTGAGTTTTTCATCGAAAACTCAGTGGTCCATGCCGAACACATTATCCAGCATATCAAGAACAAACCAAATGGATCCAATTGATCTTATTTCGGTAAAATAGAGCATTCCCCGATAGTTAAGGAGGAAATCGAATCGGTAATTTAACTTCTGATTCGATTTCCTTTTTTTGAGTTGAGAGGAATCCAATTTTCACACCTTCCTTAATCCGATTCAAAATTAATCAGGCAAAGCAAAAGCCACATAAGCATCTCCGGATTTGGTGCCTTTTCCGCCACCGCAGGCAATTACCAGATACTGCTTGCCGTCTTTTTCATAGACCGCAGGCGTGGCATGGCCGGCCGCAGGCAATGGTGCTTCCCAGAGTAAATCTCCAGTATCTTTGTCAAATGCCCTGATTTTCTCGTCCTTGGTGGCAGCGATGAATACCAACCCGCCAGCGGTCACTGCTGGACCACCGTAATTTTCTGTTCCTGTGATCGGGATTCCCTTAGCGGTGAGCTCAGGATATTCCCCCAAGGGAACTTGCCACTTGATCTTTCCGGTATTCATGTTCATGGCGGTCAGGGTTCCCCATGGGGGTTGAATTCCAGGAAAACCGTCTTCGGTCAACAATCTAGAATATCCCTGCAGGTTGAATTGTGGAAACAATCTTTCCTTTCCTCCCTCGAGTTCCTTTTTTTCTGCGGAAGGATCCAATGCTTTTCCCAACAAAAAATCCACCATGATCTTTCTCTCCTCCTCCTTGATGTGGGAGAAAGCGGGCATTGCGCCCTTTCCATTTTTGATCAGCATATCCAAACTGGCAGCATCATATTTGTTTTTCAGTCCCATAAGCGAAGGGAAAGCAGGAGGGTTTCCTTTGCGGTCAATGCCGTGGCAGTTTCCACAATAGTTTACATAACTGCGCTGCCCTATATTTTCAAACTCCGGATTGGCAGTCATTCTGACGATCCACGGGATTTCATTGGCATTGACATAAAGGGTTTGAGAGGTGGGGTCAAAGGAGGCTCCTCCCCATTCCGCTCCACCATCCATTCCTGGAAAAAGGACGATACCATGTTCTTGGCTGGGAGGGAGCCACATGTTTCCGGATTCTACGTTTTCCAGTTTCCCCCGAATGTCCTTTTCCCATTCTGGACTAAGTTTCAGGATTTCTTTGTCTGAAAACGTCATTCGCATGAAGGGCTCCGGCAGCGTTGGATGCGGCTGTGTTGGCCAACTCGCTTCACCCGGAAGCGTAGATTGCGGAACGGCTCTTTCCTCTATTGGCCAAACAGGCTCTCCGGTCGTCCGGTCGAAGACAAACACATAGCCCTGCTTGGAGGTTTGGGCGACTGCATCTATCCATTTCCCATCTTTTTTGATGCGGATCAAGTTGGGGTTTGCCGGAAAGTCTCTGTCCCACATGTCATGGTGGACTGCCTGAAAATGCCAGATTCTTTCGCCTGTTTCGGCATTCAAGGCGATCAAGGAATTGGCAAATAAATTTTCGCCATGTCGGTATCCACCCCAAAAATCATAGGTGGCAGAACCTGTTGGGACATATACGATCCCTTTTTCCTCGTCAAGGCTCATTCCCGCCCAATTGTTGGCGCCGCCTATTTTATCCCGGTGTGCTTCATCCCAAGTGTCATTTCCAAATTCTCCGGGATGTGGAATCGTGTGGAATATTCATTCTCTTTTTCCGGTTTTCACATCGTATGCGCGGACATGTCCCGGGGCGGCATCCAATCCTTCGGACAGCCTCATTCCGATGATCAATTTATCCTTGTAAATGATTCCTGGGGTGTTTGACACAATGAGGAATTCCTCCAAATCCGTGTCCAGGTCCATTTGAAGATCGACTTTCCCCCCCTCACCAAAGGATTCAATCGGTCTGCCATCTTTCGCGTCCAATGCCATCAGCCAATTTCCCGCCGTAAACAAAATCCTTTTGTCCTCGCCCTCTTCCCAATAGGTGACCCCCCGGTTGGTCCCCGCCCATGAATTCTGCCCGCCGAGCAAATGAAAAGGATTGAATCTCCATCTCAATTTTCCTGTGGTTGCATCCAAAGCAAAAACATTGACTTGGGGACTTGTGGCAAACAGAACACCGTCCACCACGATCGGCTGGCATTGGATCTGCGAACGCTCGGTTGCATCTCCGGTATTGAAAGTCCAAGCCACCTGGAGGTCCTTGACATTTTCCTTGTTGATCTGATCGAGGGAGGAATAGCGTGCGGCATCTTTGGTGCCTCCGAAAGTGGCCCAACCTGAATAATCCAGGGTTTGAAGTGATTCGGAAGGGGTGCAGGAGTGAAAAAACAAGCCAATCAAGGCAAGAATAAGGTTTCGAAGGAGCATAGGTTGCGTGGGGTTTATTGGCATTTTCAGTCAGACAGTTTGTCCCAAAGGCTTGGGAATAAGCAGGATAATTTACGGTTTATTCCTCAAAACCTTCCTGAATTTCAGCGGAGATAAAACCAGGTTTTTTTGGAGAAATTTCATTTGGGATCTCTTTTAGAATGGGCAAATTGTGATTTGATCTTCATTCCTTTTTGGATAACTTAATGTGTTTCATAGTCCTCTCCCCCATGAATACCGGTAATCTCCTCATTTCAGGTAGCAAGCCTGATCCTCAATTGTTTTGTTTCTTTCTTTTGGTGAAATGGTGAATCCCATAAATTCCCAATCCCAATCCAACCCAAAGCAGGGTGTCTTTGATTTCTTCGTATTGCGTCCCGGAAAGTAGCCAGATGGTGGCCAAGATCCCCAATACTGCCAATGATTTCCCGAAGGGTACTTTGAAATAATGATCTCCCGGTTGGGTTTTTCGCAACTTGATTAAGGCCGCACAGACCATCGCATACAGCAGCAATCTTGAAATAACAGAGACCGCCAGGGATCCCATAAATCCCCAAACGATAGCCACAAAAGCGACCAGGCTGGAAAAGAAGAGAATAGAAACCCAAGGCGTTGCAAATTTGGGATGTACTTTGGAAAGGAATTTTGGGAATTGGTTTTCCAGGCTTAGGGCATAGGGCAATCTCGAGCCACTCAGGATTTGGACATTCAAAGTGCCCAGAATGGAAATCACTGCCCCAATCGTGATAAACATCCCGCCGTACCAGCCCATAAAACCAGTCGCAGCATCGGCCAAGGGCTTGTCAGAGGCCGCCAATTCCGGCAATGTACCGATGGAGACTACTTGGATCAAGATGTAAAACCCTGTAATGACAGCCGCCGCTATCATCAGGGCAAAGGGAAGGTTTTTTCTTGGGTTTTCGATTTCCCCGCTGTTGACCAATCCTGCTTCAAACCCTCCAAAAGCGAAAATCAGCAGAAGTGCGGCACTGGAGAAATCTGGCAGACTCGGTGCGGACCGAAACTTGAGCAACTCAAAATCCACGAAAAAGAAACCAACGATGATAAAAACGGCCAAAGGCACCAATTTTGCCACTGTCAACGTATTGCTGACTTTTGCGGTGTTTTTTACCCCTATCAAATTGATACCCGTGATGCAAGCGGTAATGAAGACGATCATCCCGATTCTGACGGATGGAATGGCAAATACCTCCGAAAAAAAGGAGAGATAAATCAGCATCAAATTTATCAGGGTCGCATAGCTAAAAAGTCTGGTGAGCATCAGCAGCCAGCCAATGACAAATGCGGGCAATGGCCCAAAAGCGGTGTGCACATACAAATACGGCCCTCCCGTTTGGTCAAATCTGGAGCTGACTTCCGCGAATACGAGGATCAAAACCATCATCACCAAAGCGCAAACCCCGAAAGCCAGGAGGGAATAGACACCCGATAGCGCAAATACTTTGGCAGGAAGCGCAAATATCCCTGCCCCGATGACACTGTTGATGATTAAAAAAACCAGGTCCCATTTTTGGATACCGCGCTTGAGCATAAAAGGATTTTTGGTGGTGGGTGAAATTGAATTCGAAATCAAGATATGTAAACCGAAGTGAAAACCGCTCAAAAAATGGCTGAATTATTTGAAAGGTTGAAGGGCTGGGTAGAATCGATTCCTTCCAGTTTTGAAATCCCGGTAGACAAAGGATGTTTCAAAAAAAAAATCGGAATTGTGACACTCTACACTTTGCCGCAGGCACAAAAAGATGCTTTCTTATAAGAAATCCACATCCACGCTGAATGGATATTTCATCAGATACTGCAAAGCTTCTTCAATCTTCAAATCTTCGAAGAGTACTTTGTACAAGTTCTCCGTGATGGGTGCGCGCATGCCAGTGCCTTCTACAAAGGTCTTGATCAGTTTTACGGTGTTGATTCCTTCAGCAACTTCCTCCATGCTGTTGATGATTTGGTCCAGAGTTTCCCCTTGTGCCAATCTAAACCCGACAGTATAATTTCTGGACAATGTGGAGCTACAGGTCGCCACCAAGTCACCGATACCGGCCAGTCCGATAAACGATTTAAGACTTCCGCCAAGCGCATTTCCAAGGTAAATCAATTCGACCATGCCTCTCGATATCAAGAGGCCTCTTGCATTTTCCCCGAGTCCCATCCCCGCAAGGGCGCCTGCTGCGATGGCAATGATATTCTTCAAAACCCCGCTCAACTCCACTCCGATGATGTCAGAATTTCCATAGACTTGAAATTTATCCGATCGAAGCAACCGCTGTCCTTCCAGGATCACCTCATTGAATCTGCTGGCGACTACCGTTGCCGCTGGCTGGCCTTTGGAAAGTTCCTTGGCGAGGTTTGGTCCCGCGAGACAACCCACGCGTACCACCACGGTTTCTTTCAGGATCACCTCACTCATGGTCAATATGTTTTCCCGGGTAATTTTCTTCATGTCAGCCAAAGTTTTGCCTTTGGGAAGATTCAAGCAAAGCCCTTTGGTCCCATGGATGACAATGTGATAAGGGTGTAAAAACGGGGAAAATGCTTTCACGACTTCCTGAAAACCTGCAGAAGGAACCATAAAAAACAATACATCGCAGGATTCGCAAAGGTATTCAGGGTTCACAGTAGCCTCAATGGTTGGATTTACAGGATTGCCATCAGCAGCATGTTGGGTGTTGATTTCTTGCACCAATTCAGGTCTTCTCGCATAAACGATGACATTGCTCTTTTCGGCAAGCATATTGGCGATAACAGTTCCAAAACTTCCCATGCCCACCACGCCAACAGATTTTTTCTTAGAAAAGCTTTTCGAGTCCATATCCGTCTAATCTGTTGTGGTAAAAATAAAGGAGGTTCAAGTCCTGGGTTTCAATATTGCCTTCTTTCGACTTTACGAGAGGGCGTTTGGCATGGTACATGCCCACATTGCTCAAGCCGTGCTCAATGATGGAGTCAATGTCCCGTTTCAGATGTGGGGCGACATGTACTTTTCCATCCTGCCGAATTTCCATGATTCTATTCAATACCCTTTGGCACTCCTCCTTGAAGAATTCGTAGGGAATTGCAATATCCTCCTCTGGAAGCCGGAGTAAATTGAAAAGGTCCAGTTTTCTGTTTTGCTTTTTGATGATCTGGAATGCTGTAAAAGCCACCAAATGTGAGCTGAATACCCTGTTGATGATGTGAAATTCCTCAACAATCCTCCGACCCAGCTGGTTGGTGTACTCTTCTTCTCTTTGGGTATCCTCGCTGACAATACCATTAGAAATGAAATAATCTCGGGTTTCGATGATTCGGCCATTCTTGTCGAGGCTTCTCCCTTCCGTGTCCACATAATTTCCCAGTACGTCCATCGCTTTTCCTATCGATACCGAAATATCAGACCCTTTGGTGAAGAATTTCACGAGAAATTTAGAGATTTTGTAAGAGGTGGAAAATTCATCCGACTCTTGGTAATAGCGCTCTTGACCCGTCAGGCTCAGGTGCTCCTTGATCAGGCTGGGAGCTTCCAGCACAAAGTGATAATTGATCGTCACCGGCACAATGAATATTTTTCCACCGCTGCCCTGCTGACCTTTTTGGTAATTGGCGCGCTGGGCTTCCACCGCTGTACTTAACAGGCCCAGTTTTAGTTTTGACTCGATCTTGCCACTTCGGGATCTTGTTCCTCCCGGGAAAAACAAACTGTGGACACCGAATTGAATGGATTCAGAAGAATAGTTTTTTAAGGTTTCGAGATAAATCAGATTTTTCTTCCTTCTGTCCACTTTATAAGCGCCCAATGAATTCATGAAGTAGGCGAATATCTGGATGTTAAAAAGGTTTAACCCTGCCCCATAAATAAAGGGTGGTAGCCCCAACACGGAAATGATCCAGCCGATCAGGATGCTGTCCAAGTTGGAAAAATGGGTGGGGACCATGACGATGGTTCCCTTGGAGGCAAGATTCCGGAGCTGGTCGGTTTCGCCGATGATCTGGATTTTGTCCTGAAGACTGAATTGGTTGCTGAAAATGGATTTGATTCCCTTTACCCTCGCGGCATTCAGCAGCCTGGCAAAACCAAAAGTGACCACACTTCTGGTAAGTTTATAGTGTGTATGCTGGAAGTTGCTGGCGATTTCCTCTGCATAGCGCATCGTAATGTCGTCCAGGATCTCTATATATTTCTTTTTCTTCTGGGCATTGGGGATGCTGCTCTCGGCACTGAGTTGCACCAAGACTGACTTTACTTTGTTCCAAAATTCAAATTCATCGTCTGGATCCACTGCCCATGGATTTTGCTTTATCCGAAGTTTTTCCCTGTACAAGGTCGTTTCCAGTTCTTCCTTCAGGATGTCCATATTGCCCCCGGTTTGCTCGATAACCCGGTCTTTGCTGGCATTGGCCACTTTTTTGATGAATTCTTTTCTCCCCTTGCTCAACTTGACCACAGGCCATTCATCCTTGCTGGGAAGGATCGGGGCATATTTATGTTTGATGTAGTCGTCAGTCAAGGAAAAGCCAGTTTAATGAAAGGTCAAAGATAACAAAATTTAAATGTGCCAAGCAGGAAGGGTTTTCGGATGAAGGTTTATCCCTCCTTGCTCTTGGTGAAAAAGGCAACCACTGCACTCGTCAAAAAGCCCATAAGTGGAGTTCCGATAAGGCTTTGAAGCAAATAATTTTTCATGGAAAAATAGGACTCTGCTGCTTCCCGATCCATTCTTCCAGATTCCACCGCATAGTCGATCGCATTGGGAAAGAATTCCGGAGTGATGAAAGTCGATATCATATATTGGTTAAGCGGAGCCAATATCGTGACAAATAAAGTGATCCAGATACCGCTGACAAAGCCTTGAGCATAGTTCATTTTCCCATTCAATTGATTTTTTTTCTTGTCCATCAAAGCAAAGACATAGACCAGGATCGAGGGGATGGCATAGAAGTTCGTATACACCATGTGCTTGTCGATATGGGTGGAATGCAATCCGGATAGTTTTTCCACCACCATCCAACAGAGTGTCATCAAGGTAAAAATAACGGCCCATTTGATTTCGGTTTTTAGGTTCTTCATTGCGTTTGGGTTTAGAATGGCAAATTAGCACAAGTAATTAGAATTTGATACCGGAAATAGCGACAAACAACTTGCGCTCTTCCATGTTCCATTAGAGAATATTTTAATTTTGGTTTTTTCCAAGCATGAATCCGTCGTATTATTGCAGCACCAAAGTGCTTATGAAGCCTGACCTTAAACAGATACAAGCTCCCATCGCGACCGAAATGGTCGAATTCGAGAAGAAATTTAGAGACTTTATGAAAAGTAAAGTCACTCTTCTTGACCATATCACCAATTACATCGTCAAGCGGAAAGGAAAACAAATGCGTCCAATGTTTGTCTTCCTCACCTCTGGCATGTGTGGTGGTGTGACAGATGCTACCTATCGGGGAGCGGCATTGATCGAATTGTTGCACACGGCTACGCTGGTGCATGATGATGTCGTGGATGATGCGAATTATCGTCGTGGATTTTTTTCCATCAATGCTCTTTGGAAAAACAAAATCGCTGTTTTGGTAGGAGATTATTTGTTGTCCAGGGGACTTTTGTTGAGTGTGGACAATGGTGATTTTGACTTGCTGAAGATTGTTTCCCATGCCGTGCGGGAAATGTCCGAGGGGGAATTGCTTCAAATCGCCAAAGCCCGAAAACTCGACATCACCGAAGATGTCTATTACACCATCATCCGCCAAAAAACCGCCAGTTTGATTGCATCTTGTTGTGCTGTGGGGGCCACCACTTCCGGTGCGAGCTTGGAAGTGATCGAAAAAATGAAGGTTTTCGGGGAGAAAGTCGGCATGGCTTTTCAGATCAAAGATGACCTTTTTGATTATGGAGAGGATGAAATCGGCAAACCTTTGGGCATCGACATCAAGGAAAAGAAAATGACCTTGCCCCTCATTTACGCCTTGAACAATGCTTCTTGGCTGGATAAAAGACACATCATCTACCTGATCCGAAACCGGAACGAGGACAAAAAAGCAGTAAACGAAGTGATCAAGTTTGTCAAAGCTTCCGGCGGATTGGAATATGCAAACACCGTGATGACCCAATATTTTGAGGAGGCGCTTGCCCTGCTGGTTGACTTCCCCGATTCTGATTACAAGGCTTCATTGGAAGGACTTGTCAGGTATACCATCGAAAGGAAGAAGTAGAACCAGGTTGCCCGATCAGGACTCTTCCAACATTTCCCTTACCAAAGCTTCATGCTCTTCCACCCATCTGTCAAATAGACCTCCAGTTGCCGGGCCATTGAAACCCGTGTGGATTTTTCGGATTTTGCCTTTTTTGTCGATATAGAGGAGTGTCGGGAAGGCCACGATGGCATTGAGCATGGGCAAAGCTTCACCTGCCTTGTCCTTGTTGCTTTCTCCCGCGATCAAGAAGGTATAATTGGCATTCAGTTTTTCTTTGGATTTTTTGACCCGAGCCGAGGCATAGTCAAAATCAGGCTTGCTTTCAAAAGCCAAAGCGACGATCTCAATCCCTCGGGCCTTGTTTTTTTCATACCATGGGGCCAAAAATTTGGTTTCATCCATGCAATTGGGGCACCAGGTACCAAACAATTGCACCAAGACCACTTTGCCGCGAAATTTTTCATTATCCAAAGAGACCGGTTGACCATTCAGGTCAGGAAATGAAAAAGTGAGTTTTTCAATTCCTTCTTTGAGGGAGGTCAGGCCATAGGCATCGGGCAACTCAAATGCATCATCCCGGACAGCAATAAATGTTTCGGCATAGCGAGGCCCACTTCTGAATTTCCCAAGAATGGATCCGTCTTCCTGCACTTCGCCTTTGAATAGGAAGGCATGGCTGCCGTCAAATGCGCTAAGGGAAAAGGTGCTTCCACTTACATTTCCTTCCAGAAAACGATAATCCCCAAGGCTTGTCAGAAATGTCCCCGTAAGCTGATCTCCTTTTTGGGAAAATATCCCGACGGCTTCATAGGTTTCTCCTTTTTCATCCTGGAAAACTGTTTTCCATCTGCCCGAAAAATCAGTTTTTGGTTTTTCCTTGACCTCAAATCTACTCTTGGTGGTTTTGGAAGCGTTAAATGGAATGACATAGTTGGCCGCGTAATTCCTGACATAAATCCCTTCGATGTTTTGAGGATCGATGATTTTGGCTTTGATTTCCGAATCAAAAATACTCATGGTGATGAACAATGAGTCCTCCCTTATGACCACTTCGTCATAGACAAGCGTTTCCTCAGCATTGTGCACCTGGGCAATCAACTTGCCTTTGCTCTGGGAAAAGGTCAATCGAAAAGGAATGATGTCCGGAGAGATGTCCAGCACGGCAAGCCAATTTCCATCTAGGACAATTTGCTTTTTTGTCTCCTGTCGGCAAGATCCCAATAGGATGAACAAAACTAAACAGAGGAGGTTGATTTTTTTCATTTGAGGTGTGAAGACCGTTGAACCGCAAAATTAATATTTAATTTCGTTTTACCCTATAAAATATATAGGGTTAGTTTTATTATTTTCCGGTTTGTTAAAATCCGCTCGAATCCCTGGGAAGGATGGTTTTACAATCTGGGGAATATCCAGATGCTTTTGTCTTTTTGAACGGGGATTCTAAAGGACGATTTGGGCTTTTTCAGCAAGATTTTTGGATAAAGCTAGCTGGATAGGGGTTTTGGTTTCGTCTTTTTGGGATTTTCCCCCACTTTTCTGTTTCTCTACCAGAGGTTTGCGGTCTGTTTTTTGAAAAACCATTTTTACCTTAAATCTGGTCAAATTCGAGTGTTTTTGGCTTTTTTAGGACTATTGGGATTCGCTGCAAGCCACTGAGCCTCAAGGAAAATAAGTCCGATTTTTTCCCAAAAAAATTGCGATAGTTGGAACTTTTAGATACTTTTAATAAAAAGTGGTGAAAAGTGGGAGGAAGTGGTGGATTGTGTCAAAGCTTTTGTTACTTTTGTTTTTAAGGTAAACTGAAATACTAACCATGGGAATGTTTAACAATCAATTTGATTGCAAGCTTGACGCCAAGGGACGTCTGACATTGCCCGCCAAGATCAAGGCGGCAATTCCAGAATCCAATGGCAACGAGCTGATGCTCAGATTGGGCAACGATGGTTGCCTTGAGTTGTACACCATGATTGAGTTCAAGAAACTATACAACCAAGTCAATGCCCTCAATTCTCAAAATGAGGAGCAGCGTTTGGTAAAGCGTAATTTTTTCAGAGGAAACAATGACGTGGAGCTGGATGGTGCGGGAAGACTTTTGATTCCAAAGACCTTTATGCTCTATGCCGACATCGAAAAAGATGCGGTCGTAGTGGGAATGGGAAGCTATGTGGAAATCTGGAATCCCGAAAAATACCTCAAATATGTAATCAATGATCCATCTGACCTGTCTAGGTTGATGGAAAAATATCTTTCCTAAGTCATGACAGCCAAAGAATACCATATCCCTGTAATGCTTCAGCCTTGCATTGAAGGTTTGGCTATAGACCCAAACGGGATCTATCTCGACCTTACTTTTGGAGGTGGAGGGCATTCCCGGGAAATCCTCAAGAAATTGGATAAAGGCCATCTTTATGGTTTTGACCAGGACGCGGATGCCGCAGCCAATATCCCCGAAAGTGACAAATTCACCTTTGTTCAGGCCAACTTCAGGGATCTGAAAAGATACCTCAGGCTTTATAAAGTCAAACAAGTAGACGGCATCTTGGTCGATTTGGGAATTTCTTCCCATCAGATTGACGAGCCGGGCAGGGGTTTTTCCACCCGATTCGAGGGAGAACTGGACATGCGCATGAGTACCGGCATGACCTTGACTGCCAAAGATATCCTGAACACCTACGAGGAAACTCAATTGCACAAGGTTTTTGGGATTTATGGGGAGATCAAAAATGCAAAAACCCTGGCCAAAGCGGTGGTTGCACAAAGGGCAGCCGTTCCTTTCAGCAACATCGAAGGGTTCAAGGAGCTGCTCATGAAGCATGCACCAAGAAGGAAAGAGTTCAAATATTTTGCACAGGTTTTCCAAGCCTTGAGGATTGAAGTGAACGACGAAATGGGTGCTTTGGAGGAGATGTTGTTGCAGACATTGGATGTCTTGAAGCCGGGAGGAAGATTGGTGATCATGAGTTACCACTCTCTCGAAGACCGATTGGTCAAGAATTTCATGGCCAAAGGCAAATTCAGCGGAGATGTAGAAAAGGATTTCTACGGAAACCTGATCAGACCCTTGGAGCCGGTTACCAGAAAGGCAGTTGTGGCTGATGCCGCAGAGCTGGAAAAGAACAGCAGAGCCAGAAGTGCAAAATTGAGAATTGCCAAAAAACTTTAAGGATGACTCAGAACACTTTCAAGAAGAAGATCACGAAAGGAGCTTCTCCGAAAGGAAGAGGTAAAAATATCTTTACACTGATTGAGGAAAAACTGAATGTCACGGGGATTTTGGGAGAAGGTATTCCTGTAAAGTTTGTTCCTCCCTTTCTCTATGTTGCCCTACTTGCCCTGATCTATATCTGGAGCAATCACCGGGCAGATAACTTGATCAGGAGCATTGAAAGGACACAGCAGGAAGTGGAAGATCTCAGGGCAGATGTCACCACTTTGGAGGCAGAGTACATGTTGAGAAGCAAGCAATCTGAAGTAGCAAAAAGAATTGGGCCTTTGGGCTTGTTTGAATTGGAAGAACCACCTTTAAAAATAGTCGTCAAGAAGTGAATATCAAACGTTCCATAGTGCTTAGAGTAAGGATAGCCTTCATTTTGGTGGCTATATTTGCTGGGTTGATCTTTTACAGGATCACCCATTTGCAGTTTGTGGAGGGTGAGAAATGGGCCGCCAAGTCCGAAAACCAGAATTTTCAGTTCAGACAGGTAAGCGCCACCCGTGGCAATGTCTATGCAGCCGATGGCAGTCTATTGGCCACGAGTTTGCCTTTTTACCGAGTGGTTCTTGATCCTCTTATCGTCAAAGAAGAAGCTTTCAGGGCTGGAATTGATTCGCTTTCCTATTTATTGTCAGGTTATTACAAAGACAAATCTGCGGCTTCCTACAAAAGGATCATCAAAGACGCAAGGGTAAATGGCAAGCGCTATGTGATCTTGAACCGGAAACAAATCGGATATCAAGACATGCAGAAAATGGCCAAATGGCCCATTTTCAGAAAAGGAAGAGCGTCCGGAGGCGTCATTTTTGAAAAAGTGGAAAAGAGATACCGTCCCTTCAATAATCTTGCTGGCAGGACTGTTGGGTTTTTGAACGAGGACAAATTGGGCGTCGGCATAGAATACAGCTTCAATGAATACCTGGAAGGGAGAAATGGCAATGCCTTGTTCCAAAGAATTGCAGGGGGAACATGGAAGCCCGTCTTTGATGCCACAGACATCAAACCTGACGATGGCTTGGATATCCAAACCACCTTGGATGTAAATATTCAAGATGTGGCAGAAACGGCACTTCTTCGTCAATTGGTGAACAAAGACGCGGAGTTCGGCTGCGTTGTCGTCATGGAAGTCGCCACAGGCCACATCAAGGGGATCATCAACTTGGAAAGAAGCAAAAGCGGCAATGGATACAATGAATCCTACAACTACGCAGTGGGAGAGCAAGGCCTTACCGAGCCTGGCTCCACCTTCAAATTACTCTCCATGTTGGCGCTTTTGGAAGAAGGAAAAGTCGGATTGAAAGACTCTATCGATACAGGAAACGGTACCTACCGTTTTTATGATCGGAATATGAACGATGCCAAAAACGGTGGCTTTGGTAAGATCACTGTAAGGGAGGTTTTTGAGAAATCCTCCAACGTGGGCATCTCCAGATTGGTCGATCAACATTTTGGACACCAACCTTCAAAATTCCTCTCCTACGTGGAAAAAGCTGGTTTGAACAAACCAATCGATTTTCAGCTGATCGGTGAGGGAACACCCTATTTCAAAAAACCAGGTGGAAAATACTGGTATGGCACTACCCTTCCTTGGATGTCTATAGGATACGAGGTGAAAATGACTCCGCTTCAGACGCTGATGCTCTACAATGCAGTTGCGAATGACGGTGTGATGGTCAAGCCAATGATCGTAAAAGCAGTGGCGAAGGGAAACCAAATCACAAAAAAGTTCCAGACTGAAATCGTCAGAAAAAGCATTGCCTCGGAAAAGACCATCCAACAACTTCAAAGCCTTTTGGAAGGTGTGGTCACCCACGGGACGGCCAAAAATGTATTGAATGACAATTATAAAATTGCAGGCAAAACGGGCACCGCCCAAAAATTAGTGAATGGAAGATATGTTCAACGGTATTACACCTCTTTTGCAGGTTACTTTCCGGCAGACAATCCAAAATACAGTGCCATTGTGGTGATCGACAGTCCCAAGGGATTCAATGTCTACGGCGGGGATGTTTCTGCACCTGTTTTCAAGGAAATTGCCGACAGGATTTATGCGCAGGATTTGGGCTTGAATACCCGCATTTCACCAAAAAACCAGCTGGCGCAAGCGAATACCGGACTGCCCTACATCCAAGCGGGAAAAGTGGACGAGTTGCAACTGATCTGCAATCAACTTGGGATTTCCAATCATTACAAAGGTGAGGAAGGTGAAAGCTGGGTCAAATCTGCCGTGAACAATAAATCCATCGAATGGAAAACCAATAGAGTGGATTCCCCTATGGTCCCCGATGTCAATGGCATGTCCCTAAGAGACGCTCTTTATGTCCTTGAAAACAAGGGTTTGAGAGTGGTGTATCAGGGCAAGGGCAGGGTAAAGGGACAATCCATGAATCCAGGATCGGCAATAGAGCAAAATAGTGTCATCCGTTTAATTTTATCATAAATGAAGGTTTTAAAAGACATACTGTACAAAGCCTCCCTTACGGCTACCATAGGAAATATGGAAGTGGAAGTAAGTGAGATTGTTTTTGACAGCCGCAAGGTCAGTCAGGGATGTGTCTTTGTGGCCATTTCTGGTACACAGGTCGATGGCCATGCCTTCATTGAAGGGGCTTTGGATCTAGGTGCTTCAGTGATTGTCTGTGAACAATTGCCTGAGAAAAAAAGAGAAAACGTCACCTATGTACAGGTGGTGAATGCAGCCAAAGCCATGGGCATCATGGCGGCAAATTATTTCGAAAATCCATCTGAAAGGCTGAAGCTAGTGGCGGTGACAGGAACCAACGGGAAAACCACCACCGTCACGCTTCTCCATCAGTTGTTTATGGAAATGGGCTATATCGTCGGTTTGTTGTCCACTGTGGAGAACAAAATCAACGAGGATATTATCCCTACCACCCATACGACTCCTGATTCAGTAACCATACAGGCATTGCTTCGCAAAATGGTGGATGCAGGTTGCACCCATTGTTTTATGGAAGCAAGCTCCCACGCGATCGTGCAGGAACGGATGTCGGGACTACATCTCGCCGGAGCCGTTTTCACCAATATCAGCCATGACCATCTGGATTATCATGGCGATTTTGATGCGTACATCAAAGCCAAAAAGAAGCTCTTTGACGAATTGCCAAGGGATGCATTTGCCTTGATCAATGCTGATGACAAAAGAGGTTTTGTCATGCTCCAAAACTGCAAGGGATTGCATCAGACCTTCGGACTGAAATATCCTGCGGACTTCAAGGCCAAAATCATTGCCAATACACTTGAAGGCTTGGAGCTGGATATCAACAACAAACAAATCTGGTTTCGGATGATCGGAGAATTCAATGCCTACAATGTAATAGGGGTGTTGGCTACTGCGATCCTTTTGGGAGAGGAAGAGGATGAACTCTTGATGCAGCTTTCCAAAATCAAAGGTGCGCAAGGGAGATTCGAGCAGACAACCTTGTTTGGCATCACGGCCATCGTGGATTATGCACATACCCCCGATGCATTGGAAAATGTACTCAAGACCATTCAGGGGGTGAGGACTGGCGCTGAGCAAGTCATCACCGTGGTGGGATGTGGAGGCAACCGTGACAAATCCAAAAGACCGATCATGGCCAAAATCGCAACCCAGCTCAGCGATAAGGTGATCTTGACTTCCGACAATCCCCGTGATGAGGATCCCTCGGAGATTCTCAGGGAAATGGAAGCTGGAATCAGCCCAATGGGAGTCAAAAAAACAACCCTGAATGTTGACCGAAGGGAAGCAATCAAATCCGCGGTCATGATGGCAAAAAAAGGAGATATAATCCTGGTTGCTGGCAAAGGCCATGAGACTTACCAAGAAATTAAAGGTGTGAAATATCCTTTCGATGACCGCAAGGTGATCAAGGAAATCCTCAATCTATTGAAGAACGACTAACATGTTATATCCGATTTTTGATTATTTAGACAAAGTGTTGGACATCCCGGGAGCCGGGGTTTTCAGGTATATCTCCTTCAGGGCAGGTATGGCAGCGCTTTTCTCTTTGATCATTACCATTACATTTGGGAAAAGCATCATCAACTGGATCCGAAAAAAGCAAATCGGAGAGACTGTCAGGGACCTTGGATTGACAGGACAAAGTGAGAAAAAAGGCACCCCCACCATGGGAGGTTTGATGCTGATGGCTGGGATTATCATCCCAACACTGCTATTTGCCAATGTTTTCAACATCTATATCATCCTCCTGTTGATCACCACTGTTTGGTTGGGAGCGATCGGTTTCTTGGATGATTACATCAAAATATTCAGGAAAAACAAGGAAGGATTGGCCGGAAGATTTAAGATCGTTGGTCAAATTACCATTGGTGTGGTCGTGGGCTCAACGCTCTATTTTCATGAAGGCGTAGTGGTTCGGGAATTTTCCAATCCTGTTTCTATCGAAGAGGGAGTTGTGGAAACACCTTCCTTCAAGGATGTCAAAGTGGCCAAAACCACTATTCCCTTCCAAAAAGACAACGAGCTCAATTATGAGGTGGTGTTTGGATTCCTTGGGGAGAGTATAACGCCCATCCTGTATGTCATCTTCGTGACTTTCATTATCACGGCCGTTTCCAATGGGGCCAATATCACTGACGGGATTGACGGGTTGGCAGCAGGCACTTCCGCCATTATTGGACTGACGCTGGCCATATTTGCCTACATCAGTGGAAATGCCATTTTCTCCCAGTATCTCAACATCTTCTTTATTCCCAATTCGGGTGAGATGGTGATTTTCTGTGCTGCATTTGTGGGCGCCTGTGTGGGATTTCTCTGGTACAATGCCTTTCCAGCCCAGGTTTTTATGGGAGATACCGGGAGTTTGATGCTCGGTGGCGTGATTGCGGTCTCTTCCTTGATCTTGAGAAAAGAATTGTTGATTCCTGTCCTTTGCGGAGTTTTTGTGATCGAAAACCTTTCCGTGATAGCGCAGGTCAGTTATTTCAAATATACCAAAAGAAAATACGGCGAAGGCAAAAGACTCTTGTTGATGGCGCCCTTGCACCATCATTACCAAAAGAAAAACATACATGAAGCCAAGATTTCAACACGGTTTTGGATCGTGGGGATTCTCTTGGCCATCATCACATTGGCAACATTGAAGCTTAGATAAATGAACAAAACGATAGCCATACTGGGAGCAGGTGAAAGTGGGGTTGGTGCAGCATTGCTGGCCAAGCGGGAAGGCTATGCGGTATGGGTATCTGATATGGGTTCAATAAGTGTGGAGAGAAAAGACATTCTGAATGCGGCAGAAATTCCATTTGAGGAAGGACAGCACGATTTCGGTCGAATTCTTTCTGCAGATGAAATCATCAAAAGCCCAGGGATTCCGGAAAAAACACCTTTGGTCCAAGAGGCAATAGCCAAAGGGATTCCAGTCATCGATGAACTGGAGTTTGCCTTCAGGTTTTCGAAGGGAAAGGTGATCGCAATCACCGGGACGAACGGAAAAACCACTACGACCCTCCTGACCTATCACTTGTTGAAAAAGGCGGGAATGGACGTGGGACTTGCTGGAAACATCGGTCAAAGTTGGGCGGCTCAATTGGTGGAGGGAGATCGGGATTGGTGGGTGATTGAAGTCAGTAGTTTTCAGTTGGACGGCTTTAAGGATTTCAAACCTTCCATTGCCATCCTGACCAATATCACACCGGATCATTTGGATCGATACGCCTATAAGCTGGAAAATTATATCGCTTCCAAGGTTTCGGTTTTCAAAAATATGGGACCGCAGGAAGTTGCTGTTTATTTCTCCGATGATGCCAATATCCAAGCCGGATTGAAAAGCGTCAAATCCAAGGCCTTATTCTACGGAATGTCTTTGGAAAAAGGAACAGACTTCGGAGGCTATTTCGACGGAGCCAAGATCAGCTTGAAACTTCAAGGGAAGTCAATGGTCATCCCCAAAGAGGAAGTAGCCCTCAAAGGAGCACACAACATGCTCAATGTGATGTGTGCCACCACTGCAGCGCTGACTGCTGGTGTGAGCGAGGAAGTGGTAAGGGAAGGCTTGAAGGATTTCAAAAATGCTCCTCATAGAATGGAGTTGGTGGATGTGATCGATGGCGTCACCTTCATCAATGACAGCAAAGGCACCAATGTCGATGCAACGTTCTATGCACTGGAAAGCTTCGAATCACCCTTGATATGGATCGCCGGTGGCGTGGACAAAGGTAATGATTATACGCTTTTGGACCCAGCAATGGGGGGAAAAGTAAAAGTGCTCATTTGTTTGGGTAAAGAAAACGAAAAACTTAAAACTGCCTTTGCAGGAAAAATCAATACCATAAAGGAAACAGAAAGTATTGCAGAAGCGGTGGCTTGGAGCCTGGATCTGGGTAAATCGGGAGACGTGGTCTTGCTTTCACCAGCTTGCGCAAGTTTCGATCTGTTCAAGAATTATGAAGACAGGGGCGAGCAGTTTATCTCCGCTGTCAAAACCTTAAAAACATCATTGACCAAATGATAAAACTGAAACTTTGGATAGATCAAAACCTGAAAGGGGACCCCATTATTTGGGGGATCGTGATCGTGCTTTCCATCATCAGTATCTTGGTGGTGTACTCCGCCACGGGTTCTTTGGCCTACAAAAATCAAGGTGGAAATACCGAGAAGTACCTCATTGACCATTCCATGTTGGTGGTGATGAGTTTGTTCGTGATGTGGGTGGCCCATAAGATCCCTTACAAAACCTTTGGTTTGATAGGGAGATTTCTGTTGATGGTATCCATCCCGCTCCTGTTCCTGACCTACATCTTTGGCTCTACTTTAAACGAAGCCAACAGATGGTTGACCATCCCGGTGATCAACAAGGCATTCCAACCCTCAGATTTGGCTAAACTTGCTTTGATCGCCAGTTTGGCCAGTTTGTTGGCTAGAAAACAAAACAACATCCGGGATTTCCAGAAGACTTTCGTCCCGATCATATTGGCAATTGGCGTGGTTTGTGGATTGATCGGTTTGGCCAATATGTCCACGGCCGTCTTGCTGTTGGTGACTTGCTTGCTCCTGATGTTTATCGGCAGGGTTCCCATGCGCTTCATCCTCTTGGTGGTCTTGGTCGGGAGTATGGCACTTACCTTCTCGGTTTTGGCAGGACAGCGTGGAGGCACTTTCTTTTCGAGGATTGAAAATTTTGTCTCCGGAGACGAAATCCCCTTCCAGGCCGAACAGTCCTACATCGCGATTTCCACAGGTGGAATCACGGGCAAAGGTCCGGGAAATTCGGAACAAAGGAATACCCTTCCGCATCCCTATTCGGATTTTATCTATGCGATCATCATCGAAGAATACGGGCTAGTGGGAGGAGCAACAGTGCTGTTCCTCTATCTGGCTTTATTGTTCAGGGGAATGAGAATCGTGGCTCTGTCCACCAAACCCTTTGGAGGATTGCTCTCCGCGGGGCTGAGTTTTGCGCTGGTGCTCCAAGCGATGGTCAATATGGCCGTGGCTGTGGGACTCGGGCCGATTACAGGGTTGCCCCTGCCACTTTTGAGCATGGGAGGGACCTCTCTTGTCTTCACTGGATTTTCCCTGGGAATTATCCTTAGTGTAAGCCGCGGGGACCATGTCGAAGCCATTGAAACGACCAGCCCGACTAACAGAACGAAAAAGACATTTCAAACCGCTTAAATACAAAAGACTATCAATACTTCAAAACCATATCGAATCATGATCAGCGGAGGTGGCACAGGTGGACATATTTATCCAGCGATTGCCATTGCCAATGCCTGGATGGAAAAACATCCAGACACTGAAATACTGTTTGTGGGTGCCGAAGGAAAGATGGAAATGCAAAAAGTACCAGAAGCGGGCTATAAAATTGAGGGATTGAAAGTGGCTGGGCTCCAAAGAAGTCTTTCCTTGGCCAATGTCAGCTTTCCATTCAAACTGGCCAGTAGCCTTCGGAAATCCAGACAGCTCCTGGCGGATTTCAAACCCAATGCAGTGGTCGGTGTCGGTGGGTATGCCAGCGGACCCCTTCTTTTTGTGGCCCAAAACAAAGGGATTCCAACCCTTATTCAGGAACAAAATTCCTACGCGGGTCTGACTAACAAATTATTGTCCAAAAGGGCAAGAAGAATCTGTGTCGCCTATCCAGGAATGGAGGAATTCTTTCCCAAAGACCGGATTCAAGTCACCGGCAATCCGGTAAGAAAAGACATCCTTGATTTGAAGGGGAAAAGCGAAATGGCAAAGTTTCATTTTGGTTTGCAGCCGGACAAAAAGGTCTTGTTGATACTTGGTGGAAGCCTTGGTGCAAGGACAATCAACCAAGCTGTTTTGGCAGATATGGTCGGCTTTGAGGAAAGCGGATACCAACTGCTTTGGCAGTGTGGAAAATATTATTTCCAAGAGATGATCCAAAAAGTGACGGGTTCAGGATTGAAGCATGTGCGTCTTATGGAATTTATCCGAGAGATGGATTTAGCGTATGCCGCTGCCGATGTGGTGGTTTCCAGGGCGGGCGCTTTGTCCGTATCAGAACTCAGCATCGTGGGAAAGCCGGTGATTTTCATCCCGTCTCCAAACGTGGCGGAGGATCATCAGACGAAAAATGCTATGGCGTATGTGAAAGAAATTGCCGCGGTATTATTGAAAGATAACCATGCAGTCGGTCAATTGAAAAAAGAAGTAGATCAACTGATGGCAGATGAATCCAAAATGGATCTTTTGTCGGAGAACATAAAAAAATTAGCCAGGCCCGATGCGGCCAATAGAATCGTGTCGGCCTTAGAAGAGATTATTGCATGAATTTAAAACAACTCCATAGTGTCCATTTTCTAGGGATCGGCGGGATCGGCATGAGTGCTTTGGCCCGTTGGTTCAATCACCTTGGCATCAAGGTGTCCGGCTACGACCGTACACCATCGGCTTTGACCGAAGCCTTGGAGCAGGAAGGGATGGAAATCCACTATGTAGATGCGATTGAAAATATTCCCGTGAAGGTAAGAGAGGACCAAAAAAACACACTGATCGTGTGGACTCCCGCCATGCCGAAGGATTCGGCAGAACTCAATTTCTGTATGGAAAAGGGTTTTGAGATGAGAAAACGTGCGGTTGTTTTGGGTATGATTACGGCTTCCTTGCCTACAATTGCAGTGGCTGGAACCCACGGCAAGACCACGACTTCTTCCATGGTTGCGCATTTGCTGAAATCTTCGGGGGTAAATATTGCCGCTTTCCTTGGTGGACTTACCCAAAACTACAACAGCAACCTGATCCTGCACGATGAGGCTGAGGGGAATGCAACGGTGGTCGTGGAAGCAGATGAATTTGACCGTTCCTTTCTCCATTTGCATCCCAATGTGGCCGTGGTGACAAGTGTCGATCCCGATCATTTGGATATTTATGGGGATGGAGCAGCGATGTTGGAAGGCTTCAGTCAATTTATTGATTTGATTTCTCCTGACGGAAATTTATACATCCAGTCCCATGCTTTCGCAAAATTAAGAAAACCCGAAAATGCCAGCCTGAAAGTGAGACAGTATGGTTTGGATTCCGGAGAAATAAAAGCTGCCAATATCCAAGCACTTCCTGCCGCTTTCAAATTTGACTACATCAGCGAAAGGAAAAACATCTTGGGACTGACGCTCAGCATGCCTGGATTCCACAATGTTGAAAATGCCTTGCCGGCTATTTCAATCGCTTTGGACCATGGAATAGAGGAGGAGCAAATCCGAAATGGGTTATTGACCTATAGAGGAGTGAAAAGAAGATTTGAGATTTGGGTACAGCAGGAGGATAGCGTGTATATCGATGACTATGCCCACCATCCCGAAGAAATCAGGGCCTTCTTAAGCTCTGTCAGGGCCATGTTTCCAGGAAAAAAATTGACGGCTGTATTTCAGCCCCATTTATTTACCAGGACGAGGGATTTTGCAAGCGGCTTTTCAGAATGCCTTTCATTGGCAGATGAGGTCGTATTGTTGGAGATCTATCCTGCAAGAGAGTTGCCCATTGAAGGGGTGAATGCAGCCATGCTTTTGGAAGGAATTACTTCTCCGAAGAAATCCATTCAGAGCAAGGAAAACCTTTTGGACTACCTAAAGGAAAATCAACCTGAGGTCTTGGTGACCATGGGTGCAGGTGATATCGACAGATTGGTTTTTTCCATGACAAATTTGATGAGAAGACATGAAAACTAAACTGATCAAAACATTGGGTTTTTCCTTGTTGGGACTGGTACTGCTGGTTTTCATCGGATTTGTGGAAAAAAAGGGTGCGGAAAGGAAATTTTCGGAGATGTCGGTCCAGGTTAAAGGAATTGCGGACGTCTATTTCGTGGATGAAAAGGAAATCCTTGACAACCTGAAAGCGGAATTTCAAATGCTAAGTCCAGGAATGGCGCTGTCGGAAATTGATTTTCAACAGGTCGAATTGAAAGTTGAATCCCATCCTTTTGTCAAGAAAGCAGAAGTTTATGGGGACATGAAAGGGAATATTTGGGTGGAAATCCAACAGCATCAGCCCATGGCAAGGATTGTCAGGCCAATGGCTGCAGATGGGTACATTTCCACGGAAGGGCAGATTTTGCCGACTTCGCCCAAGTATACCACGAGGGTTTTGATTTTGGAAGGCGATTTCGCCGAAGAACTGTTGGAAGCAGATGATCTGTCCATCGATTACCAGGATTTACTTGGCTTGGTGGAATTCATCTTTCAGGACCCATTCTGGAATGCCCAGATCACTTCTTTGGAAATCGACAACAAGGGGGATATCAAGATGCATCAGCAAGTCGGCAACCAGGTTATCGAATTTGGGGATGCAGAGGATATAGCAGAAAAATTTGAAAAGATCAGCCTGTTTTATGATGAGATCATCCCTTCAAAAGGATGGAACGCTTACAGCAGGGTGAATGTAAAATATAAGGACCAAATAATTTGTGAGTAATTCACCACACTATGGAAAATGACAAAATAATTGTTGGACTTGACATTGGAACTACCAAAATCTGTGCGATCATCGGTCGTAAAAATGAGTTTGGTAAACTTGAAGTGCTTGGAATGGGCAAAGCTGTCTCTGATGGTGTGATCCGTGGGATCGTTACCAATATTGACAAGACCGTCAATTCTATCCAAAAAGCAGTTCAAGATGCATCCGATATGTCAGAAGTGGATATCGTGGAAGTCATCGTGGGAATAGCGGGTCAACATATAAAAAGCACGGTCCATCACGGCAGTATTATCCGCCAGCCGCACCAGGAAGAGATCACCATCGAGGATGTGCGCCGCTTGGCCAATGACATGGAAAACATCGTGGTTCCTCCGGGAAACACCATTATCCACGTCATGCCACAAGATTATACCGTGGATTATGAAGGAGGGATCAAAGATCCAGTAGGAATGTCCGGCTCAAGGTTAGAAGCGGATTTCCACATCATCACTGCACAGACCACGGCCATCAACAACATCAACAGATGTGTCAAAAGAGCAAATTTGGTTTCCAAAGACCTTATTCTTGAGCCTTTGGCAAGTTCACTTTCCGTGCTCAGCGAGCAGGACAGGGAAGCAGGTGTATGCCTAGTGGATATCGGTGGAGGGACAACTGACATCGCCATCTTCTACGACAATATCATCCGACACACGGCGGTGATCCCACTTGGGGGCAATATCATCACCACGGACATCAAAGAGGGTTGCATGGTGATGCACAACCAAGCGGAATTGCTCAAAACAAAATTCGGGAAAGCCATCGCAGAGGAAGCAAATCCGAACGAGATTGTTTCCATTCCTGGATTGCGCAACCGTCCTCCAAAAGAAATATCCATCCGAAATCTTGCCGCAATCATTCAGGCAAGAATGGAAGAGATCATCGAATACGTACAGAATGAATTGGTGGCCAGTGGCCATTATAAAAAACTTGCCGGAGGGATCGTCCTGACAGGAGGTGGAGCACAGCTTCAAGGCGTAAGCCAATTGTTTGAATACATGACGGGACTCGATACCCGCATCGGTTATCCAAATGAGCACTTAGGCAAGTGTAAAATTGAAGAAGTTAAAAGTCCCATGTATGCGACGACTGTGGGGCTGGTTTTGGCCGGTTTCAAAGCCCTCGATGACAGGGAAGACACCTATAGACAGCGATACGCGCTCAAACCAGAAAATAAAATTCAGGTCAAAGGGCCCAAATCCGAATTGGTCAACAAGGATATTTTCAGCAATATCAGAAAGAGACTTCAGGAATTCATCACCAATGACATTGGTGACGACAGCAATTACTAGGGCTTATCATACTGGGGAGATAAAAGGCATTGCTTTTCATTTCCCTTTTAAAATCTTCTTAACAAACGAAAAAAAAAGTTCACCAAACATAATAAATTCAAAATGTCAGATAACATGAAAGATTACAGATTTGATCTTCCAAAAAATCACAAGTCAATCATCAAGGTGATTGGCGTCGGAGGAGGTGGTTCCAATGCAGTGAACCATATGTTTAGCCAAGGGATCAAGGATGTGGAGTTTGTGGTTGTCAATACCGACGCCCAGGCTTTGCAAAGCAGTCCTGTTCCTTTGAGGTTGCAGTTGGGTGAAAGCCTGACCGAAGGTCTTGGTGCCGGTGCAAATCCCGAAAAAGGAAGGAATGCCGCCATTGAAAGCAGGGAAGAAATCAGAGAATTACTGTCGGACAATACCAAGATGGTATTCATCACAGCAGGAATGGGCGGTGGCACAGGTACTGGTGCAGCACCTGTGATTGCCAAGATTGCCAAAGACCTTGACATTCTGACTGTGGGGATTGTTACCGCTCCATTTGTCTTTGAAGGCAAGAAAAAAATGATGGCTGCCCAATTGGGAATCGAAGCACTTCGCGAGAGTTGTGATACCGTATTGGTCATCCTCAATGACAAGCTACGTGAGATTTACGGAAACCTGGCCATCCGATCTGCTTTTGCAAAGGCCGACAATATCCTCTCTACAGCTGCCAAATCCATCGCTGAGATCATCACCGTTCACCAAGATGTAAACGTGGATTTCGAAGATGTGAAAACAGTCATGAAAAATGCAGGTGCCGCAGTAATGGGGTCTGCCACAGAGGAAGGTGAAGGAAGAGCGATCAGATCTGCTGAGAAAGCAATTGCTTCTCCATTGTTGAACAATGTGGACATCAGGGGAGCGCAAAAAATCTTATTGTCCATCATGTCTGGTGAGGATGACGAATTGTCTATGGACGAATTGAGCGAAATCACCGAATACATTCAAGAAAGAGCAGGAGACGATGCGGAATTGATCTTTGGTCAAGGTATCGATCCAGACTTGGGCAAAGCCATCCGTGTGACGGTCATTGCTACCGGTTTCGAAATGGACAAATTGACCACTTTGACCCCAAGTGCATTGGAAATGGAAAAAATGAAAGCGAAAGCGAAAGAAGAAACCGTATCCAAAGTGATTGATTTGGAATCCGGAAAATCTTTTCAAGTAAAAGATGAGGCTCCTGCCCAGACTGGACAGACCTACACCTTTACTTTTCAAAAACCGATTTCGACCGCTCCAGTAGAAACCAAAGCCGTCGTTGAAGCGGTCAAAGTGCAGGAGTTTGCACCTAAAGTGCAATTGGAAGAGGAGGCATTTGAGATACAGGATCAGGAAGAAGAAGAATTCGAATTTGTTACTGCCGAAATTCCAAAAGAAAAAAAGTCTTTTCCCCTTTACGATGAGGAAGAAGCAGTGATAGAGAAAGAGGGGGCAGTAAAAGCGTCAAAGCCAATCGAAGAGCCTGTCCCAGCAAACCTTTACGGAAATGACTATTACGAGCAGATCAAACTAAAGGCCATCCAAAGGGCACATGAGCGTTTTGAGAAGCTGAAAGGATTGCGTTCCAACAACCAGAATTCTGAAGAGTTCAAGGAAAAATTGGACACGCCTGCCTTTGTACGCAAGCAAGTGAAATTGTCAGATGTGCAACACAGCTCCGAGAGGAATATTTCGAGGTTCAACCTGACAGACGAAAATGAGTTTTTGAAAAACAATAGGTTTTTGCACGATAATGTTGATTGATTAAAAATCAATCAACATTTCAGCTTGGGAGCGAAGCAATTCCATGTACAATCTGTTGGTGAGCAGGTTATCTGACATATTCTCTTCAATCTTAGCCAGTTTAGGTTTGGAGGCGAGTACATGCATTCCCAGGTAATGGAAGATGTCGGTAAGGTGGCTCAATGCGATGCCACCCCCGCCTACTCCAGAGGAAAGTCCCACCAATGCACATTTCTTGTTCCGAAAAGAATTGGGATAGGTCATCCCGTCGATAAAGGATTTTAGGATCCCGGGAAAAGAGCCATTGTACTCGGGCACGATAAAGACAAACTTTTTCCCGACCAGCATTCGGCTGTGCAGGGCATTGAAAGCATCGTTTTTTCCGTTGTTCTCATAGAGGGCCGAAAAAACAAAATCATGGGGAAGATCCTTCAGTTCGATTATTTCGGATTCGGCGCCCCTTTCGTTGAGTATTTCCTGATAAATGGACGCCAACTTTCTGGATATTGAATTTTTTCTATTGGTGCCGACGATAATTTGAATCATGTTGGTGGAATTTTTTTTGAATTTGAACAATATACAATCCGTATGGCCTTTTAGTTTCTCAATAGTATCAATTACTTTAGGGCAAAATATCAATACATGAAACAAGACTCTACAATTTCTTACACCGAACAGATCCAAGCTGCTTTTGTTTATATCCATAATTTAAATCCAAATCCCGTAGAAATCGGCGTGATCCTGGGGACAGGATTGGGCCAATTGATCAATAACATTGAAATCGAAAAGGAAATCCCTTACGAAGACATTCCCCACTTCCCAGTTTCGACAGTAGAAAGCCACAGTGGGACTCTGATTTTTGGGAAACTTGGGGGTAAAAACGTAGTGGCCATGAAAGGAAGATTTCATTACTATGAAGGGTATTCCATGAAAGAAGTCACTTTTCCAATAAGGGTCATGAAATTGCTGGGCGTAAGCAAGTTGATGGTTTCCAATGCCGCCGGCGGATTGAACCCAGACCATAAAATTGGGGAGCTGATGGTCATCAACGATCATATTGACCTCTTCCCCGAAAACCCTCTCAGGGGCAAAAACCTGGATGAATTTGGCGTCAGGTTTCCGGACATGAGCGAACCTTATGCGCTGGATTTTATTGATATGGCAATGCAAATTGCGAAAGAAAATGGGTTGACTGTCCATCAAGGTGTTTATACTGCCCTGCAGGGTCCCAATCTGGAAACCAGAGCGGAATACAAATACCTGAGAACGATCGGAGCAGATGCCGTTGGGATGAGCACCATTCCGGAAGTAATTGTGGCCAGGCACATGGACATGAAAGTTTTTGCCATTTCTGCGATCACGGATCTTTGTTCTCCAGGGAATGTCAAAAAGATAAGCATCGCCGAAGTACTCGCCGCCGCCGCCCTGGCAGAACCTGGAATGGGTATCATTATCCAGGAATTGGTCAGAAGAATATGACTAAGGTGTAACCACTTAACGATACTAAAGACTTGGTACTTTGTACACTTCAAAAATCAAAAGATTCTACAACCCAAATAATCAATGCAAAAATTTCTAACAGATTCTATTTTTGAAAAAGCAGAGGAAGCCGCGCTTTATATTCGAAGCCAAATCCAGGAAAAGGCATCGCTGGGGATTGTTTTGGGATCAGGATTGGGCTCTTTTGTCGATTACTTGGAAAATCCCATCAAGATTCCCTATGCATCGATCCCCCATTTCCCTCTTTCTACGGTGGAGGGGCATTCTGGAGAACTGATTTTTGGCAAGCTCAATGGCACCGCGATCTGGGCAATGAGTGGAAGGTTTCATTATTACGAAGGATATGGATTGCATGAAACGGTTTTTCCCCTTCGGGTAATGAAAATCCTTGAAGTGGAGCAGCTGGTGATTTCCAATGCAGCGGGTGGATTGAACCCGGAATTTATACCGGGGGACTTGATGCTGATCGAGGATTTCATCGATTTGTTTCCAGACAATCCCTTGAGGGGCGCCAACATCTCTGAATTTGGGCCTAGGTTTCCCGATATGAGCGAACCTTTGGATCATGGGTTGATTCAAAAAGCAAAAGCTTCCGCCAAGCATTTGGCTATCCCCATCAAAACGGGCGTCTATGTCGGGATACAAGGTCCCAAGCTGGAAACAAAAGCAGAAATCCGGTATTGCCAAGTCCTGGGAGGGGATGCCATCGGGATGAGTACAGTCCCGGAAATCATTGTCGCCAATCAGATGGGCATCAAGGTTTTGGCGATTTCAGTGATCACCAACCAATGTGTGCCAAGTATCTCCAGTCAATTTTCACACGATGCTGTCGTTTCCGTCGCCGAAAGGGCTGGTGAAAAACTCGCCAAAATCATCGAAAACGTATTTTCTTGAACCCTATTGAAGATGTCAAAAAAACCCTGGTTGCACAGAGCAAAAGTGGTCACTTGACCACTTTTTTTGGCAGGGCAACTGCAAGTCCTTAACTTAGCCGTTGAATAATAATAATCCTTTTCCAAATGTCCCTAGAAGTAAAGAACCTGACCAAGATGTATGGCAAGCAAAAAGCTCTGGATGGGGTCTCTTTTGCTGCGGAAAGAGGGCAGGTTTTGGGTTTCTTGGGACCAAACGGTGCCGGGAAATCTACCACAATGAAAATTGCCACAGGCTTTATTCTTCCGGATCAGGGCGATGTTTTTGTCAATGGATTGTCGGTATTGGAAAATCCAAAGGAGGTAAGCAAATTGATAGGCTATCTTCCGGAGCACAATCCCCTTTATCCGGACATGTATATTCGCGAGTTTTTGACTTTTATCGGGGGATTGTATGGCTTGAAAGGAAAAGCAGCAAAGGATAGAATCGAGGAATTGATCCCTTTGTGTGGGTTGGAAGTGGAGGCGCACAAGAAAATCCATCAACTTTCCAAAGGATACCGCCAGCGCGTAGGGCTGGCCAAGGCATTGATCCACGATCCTGAGGTCATCATCCTGGATGAACCGACCACAGGACTCGACCCCAATCAACTCGTGGAAATCCGAAAGCTCATCAAAAACATCAGTGCCAACAAAACCTTGATTCTTAGCACGCATGTCATGCAAGAGGTGGAAGCCATTTGCGAAAAAGTCGTCATCATCAATCAGGGGAAAATCGTTGCCTCTGATTTGCTCCAAAATTTAAAAGCAGAGCAGGGAAAAGCGATATTGATGTTGGAAACCGAAGAAAACATGGAATTGTCTTGGTTTGAATGCATCGGGGATGCGCGCCACCATGAAGGAAATCCAGGGTCGGTTTTGCTGAAAACCAGTGACCCAGTGATGGCGAGGAAGGCAATCCTTCAAATGGTCCAGGACAAATCCCTGACCTTGATCAGTATTCGCCAGCAGGAAAGGAACTTGGAAACTGTCTTCCGCCAAATCACCCAAAAACAATAAGATGCTGAGTTTATACCTAAAGGAAGTCAATGCCTTTTTCAACAATCTTTCTGGATACCTCATTCTGAGTGTGTTTTTGGTTTCTTTGGGTTTGGTGGTTTGGGTTTTTCCGGACACATCGGTGCTGGATTATGGTTTTTCCGATTTGGAACCCCTATTCATTTATACGCCCTATATTTTTACTTTTTTGATCCCGGCCATTACCATGAAGATGATTGCTGAGGAAAAAAGATCGGGAACTTGGGAGATTTTGCTGACCTCTCCCTTGGGAAGTACCCAAATCATTCTTGCCAAATATTTTGCCGCCTTGACATTGATCATCGTGGCCTTGCTGCCCACCTTGGTGTATTATTTCAGTGTTGTCCAATTGGGCGATCCAGTGGGGAATATTGACCATGCAGGTTTTTTCGGGTCTTGGATCGGGTTGGTTTTTATCGGAGCGGTGTTTGCGTCCATTGGCTTGATGTGCAGTGCATTGACGGCGCACCAGATTGTCGCATTCATCCTAGGGGTTTTCATCATCTTTCTGATGTACTTTGGATGGACTGCCTTGGTGCAATTGCAGGTGATGAGTCCCTTGGCTTTGTTTTTGGAGGAAATCAGTTTGAGTTTCCATTACCAAAGCATGAGTCGGGGCGTGATTGATGCGCAAAACGTCAGTTATTTTCTTTCGGTCATCATCATCAGTTTGGGCTTGACAGGTTTATGGATCAGAAGAAAATGAATAAAAAATCAGTTCTAAGAACGTTTCTCGGGCCGGGCTTGATTTTAGGGGCAATCTTGTTCTTGTTTTTGATCTCCCGATTCTTCCCTTTCAGGATAGATCTGACAGAAGAAAAGCGCTATTCCTTGCATCCGGCCACCATAGAAGTACTTAAATCTTTGGAGGAACCATTAGAAGTGGAAATCCTACTCACCGGAAAACTGCCGGGAGGAATGCGGAGGTTGCAACGTTCCATCGAAGAAACCCTCAGGACTTTCAATGCCTACAGCAGCGAGAACATCTCTTTTTATTATGAAGATCCACTAAGTTTGCCGGAGGATATCCGTGAGGATTATGTGGTGAGCCTGACCGAATATGGCATCAATCCCACCAATCTATTTGTGACAGAGGACGGCGGACAAAAAAGCAGGTTGATTTTTCCTGGTGTAATGGTCAGGAGTGAGGAATTTGAAACCGGGACCTTGTTGCTCAGGGGAGAGAAGGGGATGTCTCCTGACCAGATTTTAAACCAATCCATTGAGAACCTCGAATTCGAATTGATCAATGCAATCCGTAAATTGATTACCAAGCAAAAATTTTCCGTTGGGATGATCTTGGGGCATGGGGAATTGGGAGAGGAAGATGGTTTTGGGATTGTGGAAGCCTTGGTCGATGACTATGAAGTGTACAAAATCCCAATGGGACAGGCCAAGAAGGTAGAAGATCTGGATCCTTTTGCCGTGTTGATCGTGGCGGGTCCAAGGGATACTTATAATGAAAAAGAAATTTACCTTTTGGATCAGTACCTGATGAATGGGGGCAATCTGGTTTTTTTATTGGATGCCGTCGCCGTGAACTTGGATGAGGCTGGGGGAGAAGGGACCATCGGTTTCCCATTTGATACAGGACTGGACCAATTGCTTTTCAAATATGGGATTCGGATCAACAAAGATTTGATCCAGGACCTGAATTTTGGATACCATCCCGTCATGGCTGGAGATTTCGGGGATCAGGCACAGATTGTTCCTTTGCCTTGGCCATTTTATCTGGCAGCAGGAAGAATGGCTCCCCACCCGATTACAAAGGGTTTGGATCAGGTGATGTTCCGATTTGCGAGTTCCTTGGATACTGTAAAAGCGGACGGAGTTAAGAAAACACCCTTGATTTTTGGGTCGGATTTAAACCGAAAATTGTCGGCCCCGGTTCGGGTGGCATTCAGCGACATGTCAGAAGCGCCGGACATGGCGCAATATGGATTGAAAAACCTTCCACTGCTGTATCTTTTGGAGGGAAATTTCACCTCCTTTTTCAACAATAGGTTTCTTCCAGAGAACATCGATCCTTCCAAATTCCAAGCATCGGGGAATGAAGGGAGAGTGGTTGTGGCAGGCACCGGCAATCTTTTCAAGAGCCTTTTCAATATGCAAAACGGGGAACCATTACCCCTGGGGGAAGATCCTTACGCCAATTTGACCTATGCAAACAGGTTGTTGCTTCAAAACATGGTCAAATACCTGATCGAACCTGAGGGGATTATCGCCACCAGGACCAAGCAGTTCCAGATTCGCCCATTGAACAAGGCGAAGGTGAAGGCGGAAAAAGTAAAATGGCAGGTGGTCAATGTAGTTTTTCCGGTATTGATTTTGGGTGTATTGGGTATGATTTGGATCCTGTTGAGGAAAAAAAGATTTTCCGCCAGGTCAAAATAATTCCCTGAATGTCCTAGGGTGAAAGTAATTACCTTCTTTAGGAGATTAACTCATTTTTTTCGGATGAATGTTCGTTGCCAATGCTGGTTTTGTTATTTTATTTATAAATTTACCCTGCCATAAAAAAATTGAATAAATAAGCCCTTTTGATATGAAATTTATTGTTTCCTCTTCTGCTCTTTTGAAGCAGCTTTCATCGATTAACGGAGTGGTGACAACCAATCCTGTAGTTCCCATTTTGGAAAATTTTCTTTTTGAGATTAAGGATGGCAAATTGACCATCACCGCATCAGATTTACAGACTTCCATGATCACCGAACTCGATGTGGAATCCAAAGAGGATGGAAACATCGCCGTTCCAGCCAAGATTTTGATGGAGACCCTGAAAAACCTGCCAGAACAGCCGGTTACTTTCAGCATTGATCCTGATACTTACAGCATAGAAATCAGCTCTGACAACGGCCGCTACAAACTGGCCGGTGAAAATGCGACCGATTTCCCTAAAATACCAAGCGTTACCAATGCGACAACCGTGGAAATGTCCACAGAAGTCTTGACCAGCGCGATCAGCAATACCATCTTTGCGACCAGCAACGACGAATTGAGACCTGCAATGACAGGTGTTTATATCAACTTGAGTCCCACCAACGCTACTTTTGTGGCAACGGATGGACATAGGCTGATCAGGTACAGAAGAGTGGACATCGCCGCTCCTGACGCCGCCAGCATCATCATTCCAAGAAAAGCACTCAACCTCTTGAAGTCAACGCTTCCTTCGGAAAACCTACCGGTAACCGTGGAATTCAACAATTCCAACGCCTACTTCAATTTTAACAACATCAAAATGATCTGTAGGTTGATCGATGAGCGTTTCCCGGATTATGAAAATGTTATCCCTGTGGACAATCCAAACCACATGACCATCGACAGGATCGAATTTTTGAGCTCTTTGAAAAGGATTGCGATCTATGCCAACAAAACCACCCATCAGGTGCGTTTGAAATTGACCGGAAGCGAACTTCAGGTTTCTGCCGAAGATCTTGACTTCTCCAATGAAGCCAACGAAAGGTTGTCTTGTGAGCACAACGGTGACGACATCGAAATCGGATTCAACGCCAAATTCTTAGTGGAAATGCTTAACAATATTTCTTCAAAAGAAGTCACCTTGAAGTTCAGCGCGCCAAACAGGGCTGGATTGATCGTGCCGTCTGACAAGTCAGACAACGAGGATATCCTCATGTTGGTAATGCCGGTAATGCTAAACAACTACGTGTAAAATCATTTTAATTTCCATATATCAAAAAAGGCCTGAGAATTTGATTCTCAGGCCTTTTTTGATGGTTGTTTTGATAAAGATTTCGAAGTTTCTTTAGGTCAAAGGTTTTGAGGAAAATTTTTCGACTGGATAAAATCCAAAACCCAACGCTATTGCATTTCCTTACCCAACGCTGGAAAACCCAACCTTTGCTCACAAATGTTTATTGTTTTACCTCCAAAATCCAGGATTCCAAGGGTTTTAAATCCACTTTGACTTTAGCTTTTCCATCTTGGATCCGAAGGATGGGCTTGGAGGTGCCATAAAGTTTTTCGGTGAGTTCCAATTCCCCGTCTTTCAAACCCCAGGTGGCCACTGTTTCGGAAGGCAACTCCAACTCAAAGCCGAAGCTGTCGTTTCTGTCGAAATTGCTGATGATGATCAGTTTTTGATCCCCATTCCAACGCACGAATGCATACACGCGGTCATTGTACCATTCGGTATGCTGTCTGTTATGGCTATGGATTTCTCTGTACTCGCCTGCCAAAGCTGGGCTGTAGATGGTGAAATTGAGCAACCTTTGATAGAAATCCCTAAGAGATTTTTCACTTTCGGAAGATTTTCCCCCATCGAATTTCCCGTCATTCATCCAGCGCTGATGATGGGGAACACCCACATAATCGAAGATGGATGTTCGCGAAGGGGAGCCGAATCCTGCATTCTCCGCGCCGGACTCACCCACCTCCTGACCAAAATATATCATGGTTGGGGCACTGCTGATCGTGGCTGACAGAACCATCGCCGGTTTGGCCAACATTGCCTCTCCGGCAAATTCCGGGCTGGCGATCCTTTGCTCATCATGGTTTTCCAAAAAGTGCAGCATGTGGTGTTCGATATCCGCAAGTCCATTTTGGATACCGATGATGTTGTCCGTAGAGCCTTTGCCTTGCATGACGCTTTTCAGGGTGTCATAGAGCTCGACTTTATCATAGAGGTAATCCATCTTCCCCAAATGGATGTAATCCCTGTAGGCGGCGGGGTTATAGACTTCGGCAAGGAGAAATGCTTCTGGGTTTTCCATTTTGATGGCGGAATTCATGTAGCTCCAAAATTCCACCGGGACCATTTCGGCCATGTCGTAGCGAAAACCATCGACATCCATTTTTATCCAGTAAAGGGCGATATCCCTGAATTTTTTCCAAGAGTCTGGCACGTCTTTGTCTTTCCAAAAGTCAAAATGTGCCTTGAAATCCTTCTCCCCGAATCCATCCGGAAGCTCGGGAAAATCTTTGGTGCCATCGGGCCTGATTCCATAATTCACTTTGACGGTTTCATACCAGTCATTGAAGTCAGGCTGGGCCAAACGAGAGCCATTTCCAGTCCATTTGGCTGGGAACTCATCAAATTTTCCATCGGAAAGGGGGTGGGATTCCCCACCGAGGGGTTTGTAGGTCCCCTCTGGTAGGGGCACACTGAAACGTTCTCCTGGGATATAATAGAAATTATTGTCCCTTTTGTATTCGATGGAGGTGTCATCCTTTTCCCCGAAATCTGTCACTCCCTTGGGATTGTTTTTCCCCTCATATTTCCGGGCAATATGGTTCGGGACAATGTCTATGATGAGTTTGAGTCCATTATTGTGCGTTCGTACGATCAACTCCTGAAATTCTTCCAGTCTTCTGGCCGGATCTACCGCCAAGTCCGGATTTACGTTGTAATAATCCTTGACGGCATAGGGAGATCCTGCCCTTCCTTTGACCACATCCGGATCGTCATTGGAGATGCCAAATGCGGTGTAGTCATTGATCAGTGCATGATGAGGCACGCCTGTGTACCAAACATGGGTGGTCCCGAGGGCTTTGATTTCCTGAAGGGCAAGGTCATTGAAGTCGTTAAATTTCCCCACTCCGTTTTCGGCAAGGGTTCCCCAGGGTTTATTGGTTGTGTTGGTGTTGCCAAATAGGCGAGTGAAAACTTGGTAAACGACGATTTTATGTGGCTGGGACATGTTGGGGTTGGCGACTGAGGGTGATGGGGTTGAAGAGCAGCTGGTCATTCCAAAAAACAGAATAGAGACGATCGCTGAATGGACAATGGTATTCATCATAGCGATAAAGATATAAGGAAGGATGCTTTAATGCACATATACAGCAATAAAAAGGTCAGTTGGGTTGATCTTTTTATTGGTCCTGCATGATTCCTTACCAATTCTACATCAGCCTGAAATTGCTTAAAAATCAATCCGCTGCTCGCTATTTTTACCTTCACCGTATTGATACGAGGTCTTATTCTCCAAGTAGTCTGATTTTCTCACAGTTGCAACTCCATTGGGAAAACCAATGCATATTTCGGGTTGAAGAATAAACAATGGGCAGATATCGGAGTCCAAGTTTAAGTTCTAAATAGGGTTCTGCCTATCCTTTGCCCAGCTTTTTATTTGAGGGGTGGTTTTCCCGATTATTTTTCCCAAAGCCACAAAAACTGCAGAAAGTCCTAAAAACAACAGCATCAGAAAAAAAGCATTTATGGAAACTTGCTGAAGCCCCAACTCCATTACATTGACAAATGGATAGGGGTAAAATCCAGAAATACCGCCACGGATCAGGATGAAAACAAGGTAAACCAAGGGGTAGATCAACCATTTTGGGGTCAATGGCCAAGAAAGTGACTTTTTATTTTCATACATCACCCAATACACAAGCACTAAAATAGGATTGATGGAATGAAGCAATTCATCTACAATTTTCTGCATCCCTGTAGGTTCCCAAATCTGCCTTAAGATAAGTTGATAGACCAAGCCTACTACAAGGATATAGATGGTGATGGCAGTGAGGTCTCCGGTTTTGTTGATCCAAATCTTTTTGCCGGAACCCAATGCTTGGAGGGTAAAATATATCGCCACCAATGTGTTGGTCAGGATGGTGAAGAAGCTGAAAAAACGGATAATGGTTTCGGGAACTGAAGCAATCCTGTTTTCCATCATCAGGTAAAACTGCATGATCACGGCAAACCAAACAATACCGGCGAAAATCAAGGAGAGGGTTTTTTTCATAATTGGGACAAACAGGAAACCATAAAGATTTGTCTTAAAAGAATCAAAGAGATTTAAAGTTACCAATCGATAAAGAAAATCCCCAGACCTTTGACATCTTTTGTGATTGGCCTATCCAAAATTCATTTTTAAAAAAGACAAAGGGCATGAATCCATTTGGTTTCATGCCCTTTGCTCAATTCTGGATATCAGGTTCTCTTATTGGTGGAATAGTCTGTACACAAACAAAGTGCTTCGCTTGATCAAATCCGGATATTGCTTCATGTTGATGGTCTCCGCAGGGGAATGAGCACCAGTACCGGAGGCTCCCAGGCCGTCGATGCAATCCACAAATTCGGCAAGGTAAGAAATGTCTCCAGCACCTCTGGAGCCCGGATCTCCCGCTTTTACCGCACCATAACCCATGTCCAAACTGACCTTGTTCAGGATATCCACCAAAGCCCTGTTACCAGATGTGGGCGGCATGGAAGGAATTCCATCTTCGAATTTGATTTCTGCAGTGGTTCCATTCAGGTTTTGGGAGACGATAGTGCTCATTTTTTTCCTTGCGTTTTCCTTTTGCTCTTCCCCAAGAAATCTCAAATCTCCGGTTACAAAGGCTTCCCTTGCCACGATATTGGTTTTTCCCAAGGCTTCCCCGGTTCCTGTATTTTCATCGTATCGGATATCGGAGCCTCCGATGATTTGACCGGGATTGAAGGTCAGGTATTGTTCCCCAGCCAATTCTTCCCGAAACTGGTTCAGGATTCTTGCCGCCTCATAAATGGCGCCATAGCCCACCGTTTCTCGGAAAACACCTGCAGAATGGACCTGGTTGCCCGTAGTTTTCAAGGTCCATCCACTCGCCCCCCTTCTGGCAATAGTGGCAATGCTGAATCCCTGAGCGGTTTCGTAGCCCAGTGCGATGTCTGACGCTTTGGCCCTTTCGACAAAATCCTGTCGACTGACCCAACTCGGGTCTCCGGCATTTTCCTCATCCCCGGTGAAATATACCGTGACTGTCCTGTCTTCCAATAAACCGAGTTCATGCAATGCTTTCAGAGTGGCAAAAATCATCACATTTCCGCCTTTCATGTCGTTCACCCCTTGTCCGGTGGCAGTGGAATCGTTGATCATGGTGAAGGGATAGAAGGGCATGTCTTTCTCAAAAACAGT
>NZ_JAUSPP010000056.1:0-7514 GCF_030656585.1 Rhodonellum sp. | reverse complement strand
CAAAAAGTAACCAAAAAATCAAGGCTGATATCTCTTCTTCAAATTGGGACGGGAATTCTTAACTTTATTGATTCGCTTCCAATTTGATTTTTGTCTGGCTTCTGAGAGCTAAAAATGAGTGGATCTCGTTCGGAAAAACTCACGAGCTAACTCATTTTCTTCACGCTCTCCGAATCCTACCAAAAACCGCAGATATATAGGCCGACTTTTTATCCAGAGGAAGTATGGTGCGAAGGTGTCGTTTCCTTATCTACACGCTATACTTATTGCTGTTTTTTTATGATTCCGAAGGGTTTTCGCCAAGGCAGGGAATTTATGCTTTGGCAATTTGTTTTTTGGCTACCCGGCTTTTGCCGGTACGCCTATTGACTCCTTTTTGCCATTCGGTCTAACCGTTTTTTTTATTTGCGAACTTGGTCTTTTTTTCAAGATTACCGGCATTTTTGGTCGTGCCGATGGCACTTTGACCCATATAGGTGTTCGACCTTGCCCACAATGAATTGTGGGCTTAAGAGTTGACCCAAGCCTACGGCTTTTCCAGATTCCGTATCGTTTTTCAAATCGCATAGCGATGCCAGAAATCTTAACCGGGGATTTTAATCCCCGGAATTATAAACACAGTCGTTTGTCTTTGGCTAAAAAAAAAGATTGAATTCCGAAGGGTTTTCGCCAAAGCAGGTAGTTGTCATTAATCGCAATTTTCTTTCTTTTGTCACTTTTTGCTTGATCAAAAAGTAACCAAAAAATCAAGGCTGATATCTCTTCTTCAAATTGGGACGGGAATTCTTCACTTTATTGATTCGCTTCCAATTTGATTTTTGTCTGGCTTCGGCGAGCTAAAAATGAGTGGATCTCGTTCGGAAAAACTCACGAGCTAACTCATTTTCTTCACGCTCTCCGAATCCTACCAAAAACCGCAGATATATAGGCCGTCCTTTTATCCGGAGGAAGTTTGGTATGAAGGTATCGTTTCCTTGCGGTTAACCGTGGTCTGTGTCCCCACAGACCAGTCCTTGCCTCCTTGCCGTTCAATATCCACGAAGCCTGAAGGGCTTCAACCTTGAATAGCCGCGGGTGGAACCCGTGGGAATTGGAATGTCGTGGTCGTCTGTCTTTGGCTAAAGAAATAGATTGAATCCCGAAGGTTTTTCGCCAAAGCAGGTAGTTGTTGTTTGTGGTGATTTTGGTTCTTTGTTACTTTTGGCTTGATGCATCCGCAGTGCTGAATAGGTGCTGCCAAAAATCAAAGGTCATAAAAATAAGCAATGGCTTTTTGGAGATCTTGTGGGGTATCGATGGCGATGGCCTCGTGGTCAGTGGGGATCATCTTGATCCGGATGCCATTTTCGAGCAAGCGCAACTGTTCCAACATTTCAACCTGTTCCAAGTAAGATTTTTCCATCTTGGTAAATGCCAAAAGGGCTTCCTTGCGGTATGCATAAATACCCACATGTTTCCAGTATTTTACCTCCCACCTTTTTTCACGGACATAAGGAATGCGTGCCCTGCTGAAATACAACGCAAAATTGTCTTTGTCACAGATCACTTTTACCGCATTGGGGTTTTGGGCTTCCTCTGGGGGGATGGAAAACATCATGGAGGCCACCCGAATGAAGGGCGACTCGAAAACCTGGACCAAATCGCAAAGGGATTTTCGGTCTTGAAAGGGTTCGTCTCCCTGAATATTGACCACAATGTCCACATCCATATCACGAACGGCCTCTGCGATGCGATCGGAACCGCTTTCGTGTTCTTCTTGGCTAAAAAAGCATTCCCCTCCAACAGCGGTGATCTGTTCCACGATCAACTCATGATCGGTCACCACTATTACCTTGTCAAATACGCCTGTTTCCACCGTGCTCAAGTAAGTTCTCTGGATCACGGACTTCCCGCAGAGATCCATGGTCAACTTGGCTGGAAATCTCGTGGAAGCATATCTGGCGGGGATAAGAGCGATAGTTTTCATGGAGAAGGTAATCTGCTATTAAGTGATGAATGATAAGTAATTGTGGGGTTTTAGGCTTTGAATTTTGAGATTAGTTTACGGAAGAAGCCTTTGCTTTTTTTTATCAACTTCTTCTTCTCATCCAGGTCATCTCCATAATAATTGTACATGTACTTGTTGTTTTGAGAATACAGGTAGGTATTTCCATAGCCATAGTTGTATCCTTCATAATAATATCCCGAATCAATGATGCCATTGAAAACCCCGTAGACATTTTTGACCTGCTTGTTGTTAAACAGATCATTGATCATGACCAAATGATCCTTCATGGTGTAATCTTGCCTTACCACGTACAGATTCAAGTCAAAAAGCCGCATCAAGTCGATGGTTTCCGATACCAGTCCCAAGGGAGGTGTATCGAAAATGACGATTTCAAAATTTTCCTCCAAATATTGGATCAGTTCTTTGAGCCTATCGGTCTGGAGCAATTCGGCCGGATTGGGTGGAATAATTCCGGAAGGAATATAAAAAAGAAATTCATTCATCGTTGGCATGATGATCTCCTTGACATCAACTTTACCAATCAGGTAAGTAGAAAGCCCGATTTTTTCACTTCCATTGAAGTAGGAAGCCAATTTGGGCCTTCTCAAATCCGCACCCACCACTACCGTTTTCTTTGAGCCCAAGGCCATTGCAGAAGCCAGGTTCAGGGAAGTGAAGGTTTTTCCTTCACCGGAAACACTGGAAGTCACTAGGATTTTTTTGGATTTCTTGTCCGGGGCGATGTAATTGATGGCTGAGCGGAGAGATCGGAAGGACTCGGAAACGGCTGATTTGGGATGCTCCAAAACCACCATATTGGTGTCTTTTTTACTGTGCCCGATCACTGCCAGCTGTGGGATCATAAAATGTTTTTTCAGTCCCCTTTGGTCCCTGATCCGATCGTCAAAAATATCTTTGATCACGATAAATCCGAAGGGAATCATGAATCCAATCAAAATGGCCATGATATAATTCTGGTCCTTTTTGGGAAAAACCAAGGTTCCCCGCTTTGCATAATCCAAGATGGCATTGTCCGAAACATTGGAAGCCCTGGCAATTCCCGCTTCTGCCCTTTTTTCCAACAAATAGGTATAGAGGTTTTCCCTCAATTTAAATTCTCTGAAAATACTGGAGTATTGGGATTCGGATTCGGGCAAGGTCGCAAACTGACTGTCATAGATATTGATATCCCTTTGCAGAGAGGCCCTTTGGATTTCGGTGTTTTGGATCAGGTTGACGATGTTTTCGAAAAGCGCTTCCTGCACCTTTTCCATCTGGACATCGATTTTATTGACTTCCGGATGGTTTTCATTCAGGGATGCCAATAATTTTCTGCGGTCCTGTGAAAGTGTGACCAAAGTTTGAATCAAGCCATTGAGCAAAGGATCGGGAATCCCCACCACAGAAGGAGCAATCACTTGGGAGTAATCCTTCGTTTTTTCCTCCATGTACTTTTTGATCGCCGCAAAATACGCCAGTTGAAAATCCATTGCCTGCGCATTGTCTTCCAGAGTATTCATCCGGGAAAGAATTTGGGAAAACTCTGCGCTTACATTGAGCATTCGATTTTCCACCTTGAAGTTTTGGAGTTCCCTTTCTTTCTTCTGCAGGGAATCCTCTAGGAAAGACAATTGTTCTTCTATGAACCGGAGCGTATTTTCGGCATTTCTGTTCTTTTCACGAAGTTCATATTCCAAATAGGAATCCATCAGGGAATTGATGTAATCCCTACCTTTTTCCACCACGGTGGTATTCATCCGGATTTCCAAAACCGACGCCTGTGCATTGACCAATGTTATTCCCAGGGACCGGGATAGAATCTCTTCCAAAGCGACTGGATTTCTCAGTGTTACGATCACCATGTCCCCCACTCTCCCGGGATTGACCAAGTGCACATTGAACCTGGACTTACCGGTCTCTATCCATTCTTCAAAACGAAATGTTTTATTGTACAGACCGTCATCACCGGAAGCGATTGCGGGAGATAAGTCAAAAAATCCACCTTCGCTGGGATTAAGTCTGAAGGTTTCCCCGGACAGAATTTCCAACTCCATGGGCGTATCCGTGATCTGAAGATGGTTCCAATCCACCTCGATCCTTATTGGGCTTCTGTCGTAGAGTTCGATGGGTTTGATATTGGTTTTGGCAAAATACTCCACATCAAAATGCAGTTTTGCCAAGGTTTCCCTTGCCAGGTTTTTTGAGGAAATCATCAGGATGTCATTTTCCAGGTTGCCCTGTCCCGAGAAGATGCTCGACCTATCCAAAATCTTGGCTTCCGGAGAGTTGTTGCCCTTGATGACAATGGTTCCCGCCACGGAATATTGATCCACCGTATAGCGATGAAAAATATAGGATGCCGTGAGAAGCAAGAGAATAAACCCGATGTACCAGGGCCAATACTTGATGTACCTGTTGATGATAAACTTGATCTCGAGGGCTTTCTCCTCGTTGTCCAGCTGGCTTAAGTCTAATTTTTCCATCCTGCCCTCCTATCTGATTAAACCATACATTAAAAGCCCTGATGCCAAGAGGGTTGCAAACAATTGAAGGGAACTCACCAAATTATCCGCAGTTCCCAGCTGCCTGATTTTCATGGGTTCCAAATAAAGAATATCGTTGGGCTGAATAAAGAAAAAAGGAGAACCCAAGAGAGCCCTATCATTCAAGTTGATTTGGTGGATTTTTGTCCCACCACCGTATTGCCGGATGAGAAAAAGCTTGTTTCTTTTGGCCAAGAGATTGGTTTCCCCTGACGCCGCCAAAGCGTCGAAGATGGTTGCCCTGTTTCTGAATAGGACCTTAGTTCCCACAGAACCAAATTCACCCAGGGTAGTGTAGCGAATACCGGCTGTTCTCAGCTTCACATAGACTTTCTCCTTGAAAAACACGTTGATGGCTTCCTGTACTTGATCCCTTGCTGCCTCCTCTGACATGCCTGCGATGTTGATTTTTCCCAATTTGGGTATTTCCACATTTCCGTCCTTGTCGATGGTGTATCCCGTAAAATAGAAGATGTCGCCACCTGCACCAGCGCCTCCTCCTCCTCCGCCACCGGTCCGCATACCCCTTGCACCCTGATAGGAAAAAGCCTCGGTGAATTCCTCATCCGATGAGGCAAAGTCAATGTCCACAATGTCAAAAGGCTGTAGGATATAAATATAATCTACCTCAGCATAAGGGATAAACTCGTCCAAGGCAATGGGTTCATTTTCGGGTAAGTTTTGAAGGTAGGTCAGCTTTTTGTTGCTGATACAGGAGCTGAATAAAAATAGTGTCAACAATAAAATGAGATTGGGCTTACTCAAAGTCAATAAGGGATAAGGGGTCATGAACTCAAATATAAATAAATAAAGCAAAGGGGGTGTAAGGATTTGGAAAAAAAATAAGGGTAAAAAATTGTATGTACAAAATCCCCTTTTAGTTTTTACACAAGTTAAAAAATTGTGCGAAAAGTAACTTAATCACCCACTGTAAAAATAGCAAATAGAATCATCAAATAAAATACCCTGAACAGGGTATTTTTTGAGTGAAATCAAGCGATATTTTAGGGTAATGGTATATTTTCCATAGGATAATGTAACTATTCAAATATTTTAATAAAGCCGTCCGTAAGCAGAAAAAAAGAATCATTTGCATTTAATTCAGAGAGTAAGAAAATGTAGCGGAATGCAATCAAGCGTTGGAAGGCAATGTCTAAAAAATTAATTTTTGGAAATCCCAATTTGAAGGTTACTTTCAGGATATGGAAATCAGATATGCGCAGGAAAATGACATCCCTTCAATCGTTGGTCTTTTGAAAGTGTCATTGGGGGAAGACCGAACGCCCAAATCGGAAGCCCTTTGGCGTTGGAAGCATTTGGAAAACCCTTTTGGCCAATCGCCTGTCTTGTTGGCGGAGAAGAATGGGGAAATCCTAGGTGTAAGGGCTTTTTTGAGATGGAACTGGCAGGAGGATGGAAAAACCTTTCGGGCGCTTCGGGCAGTTGACACCGCCGTCCACCCCAACCATCTGGCCCAGGGTATATTTTCAAAACTGACCAGCTCCCTGGTCGATGATTCAGCAAGCAAGGGCTTTGATTTCATCTTCAACACCCCCAATTCCAAAAGCTTGCCTGGGTACCAAAAAATGGGTTGGCTGAAGCAGGGTAAAATCCCGATAAAGCTCCAATTCAATTCCCTATCGAAACAAGATTCCGCCATGGAGCTTCCGGTCATGGACCGTGCGCTTTTCGCTACCTTGGCCGAACAATGCAGGCCTTTGACACAGGGACTCCACACCCCAATCACCAAGGAATTTCTCCTTTGGAGATACTCAGATTGCCCCATTTTCCCCTATGGTTTTTGCACCGATCGGGAAAGTTACCTCTTTGTTTTTCGTCTAAAACCCTCAGGGCTCGGCTTGGAATTGCGGATTACCGATTGTTTTGGGCTTGATGTCCAGAAGGAAATCAATTTGGAACATTTGCGACAGGAGCTCAAGAAGACCCAGGAAATCTTCAAAGTGAATTTCACCACGCATATTGGTCATTTCCCCATTCCCTTGCTCCGAAAAACGGGAAGCCTTCCTTCTCTGAATATCGGGCCATTGCTTACCTTAAGGGATTTGAATTTAGGGAAGGATTTCAGCAGGCTGCTGACCAGTGAGAATTGGGGGTTTAGCTTGGGGGATTTGGAGGTGTTTTGAAGATGCAAAGGGTAAGAAAAATCCCTGGGGGGGAAGCCTGAGGGGCTTTAACTTTGAATGGCCATTGGAATTTAGAATGTCGGGGTTGTTTCACTTTGGCTAGGCAAATGGATTGAATTCCGAAGGGTTTTCGCCAAAGCAGGTAGTTGTTATTTGTGGTGATTTTGGTTCTTTGTCACTTTTGGCTTAGCCTCCGCGATAATTATCGGGATAACCAAAAGGCCAAGAAATTGGAATCCTCCTCCGCCATTGGCCCACGCCGGCTCGGTCCAATTTCCTCCTCCCCACGTCCGAGGGAAGTTTAGTGGTAATTCCACACCCCTAGACGACCTCCTCATTGTGGTCCAATATCCACGAAGCCTGAAGGGCTTCAACCTTGAATAGCCATGGGTTTCGCCCGGGGAAATTGGAATGTCGTGGTTGTTTGTCTTTGGCTAAGCAAATGGATTGAATTCCGAAGGGTTTTCGCCAAAGCAGGTAGTTGTTATTTGTGGTGATTTTTTCCTTTGTCACTTTTGGCTTAGCCTCCGCGATAATTATCGGGATAACCGTTTTCTTTATTTGCGCACTTGGTCTTTTTTTCAAGATTACCGGGATTTTGGTCGTGCCGATGGCACTTTGACCCATATAGGGTGTTCGACCTTGCCCACAATGAATTGTGGGCTTAAGAATTGACCCAAGCCTACGGCTTTTCTAGAGGCGGTATCGTTTTTTAAATCGCGTAGCGATGCCAGAATCCTAAACCGGGGATTTTAATCCCCGGAATTATAAACACAGTCGTTTGTCTTTGGCTAAAAAAAAAGATTGAATTCCGAAGGGTTTTCGCCAAAGCAGGTAGTT
>NZ_JAUSPP010000055.1:0-5861 GCF_030656585.1 Rhodonellum sp. | reverse complement strand
TGTGCGCCAACCTACAGTTTTACAGACAATTGCATTATCCAAATAGCCGAAACAGAATAATATTTTTAAAACCTTCGTTTACCCCCCCCTGTTTCAACTAAATCAACAAGTAAAAGTAGAATTCACCAACTCATTGCCTTTTTTTGATGATGTTGAAAAATATTTGAGTCCAATTTTTGTTTTTCGGCGATAAAACGACGATTTCATCATCAAGAATCGGTAGGTAAACCAAGCTGTAATTGTGTCTAATTCCGATTACCATCTGAAATCGGAAATGTCCCATATCGACGATTTAAGAAGGAATAAATTTTATTGGACAATTCAGCTTACATCCTCACTTTTATATTTCCTTTAATAGAGTCATGGACGCTTTTAAATTTCTTCCCATTCAATTTATAAGTAAAATATGATGCCTTTAGAAGAAAATTAAATCTATCAGTGGGGTTAATCTCCAGTTTTTTCCTTTGCGAGTCCTTTTCTTGAAGACATTTCCCTGGAATCCAATAAAAGTCCTATTTACAACGAAGAGTAATGGAGCATTTCTTGGTCTTTTTTGAAAATTGTCAGGTCACTGATGGTTTTAAATCCCTGGCTTAGGTTGCTTGGCTCACCTTCAGCATCTAATGCTTCGAGTGATCCCAGAAATTTCTCGAAACTCCTGAAAGGAAATCAATTTTAACTAGTGCTTGGCAACGATTCGTAGACAGGTAGGTCCGCAGTCTTTGGCATCGGGTTGTTTGTAGAAGGGGAAGGTGGTTTTCAAATCAGTTGAAGAAATAAGATGAATAGATTAATTGATAATAGTTTAGGCCTAAATTCGATTATTGCAGTTAGATACTTTCCTCTTTTATGCCCACTCTAAACAATCTAAAATAATCCTCCTCCACTTCTTCGTTGGGTATTTCCATCATCCAAAGCTCGCCATTTCGTAGTAGCATACTGCTTGGCTCAAGTCCATCGGGAACAAAATCGTTGAGGACATTTCCAAGTGAATCTAAAATGGCAAGACGAGAGGGATACTTTTTTAGCATCTTTTCCCGAAAATGGATTGCTTCTTCAGGTGACTTATTTTCAAAACTCTTTTCTGTGTCTAATGCATCATATCCAGGAAAATATCCCAGTATGAAATATTCACCTAGACGCTTAATATTCTCAATCCTCCCAGATGTAAATACCATTCCGATATATTTGAAGTCATTTGGATCATCAGAACCTTTTCCAAAATAATAATTGGGTAATTTTAGGGAAATAGAATGTTTTACCTTAAAAGGTTCATTGGCCTCATAGACATAAATTTTAGGCTCAGAACCGAACGCAACATAAATATAATCATCATAATGAGTGAACACAGGAAACCACGAAGCAGAAAAAAAATAATTGCCATTCAAAAAAATACTATTTTCAGGGAACCCAATGATTGGAGTTCTTTTACCCACCTCAGTGTCAAATAAAGACAATAATTTATGGCCTTCATATTGCGCGGTCTCGGAAGGCCTTGATTCTTGGTTAACATAAAGGTAAAAATCGGAAATTTTTTCCATTCCAAACCCCATTGCAATCCTTGATTCGCTTGGCACTTTAAAATCATCGTATTTTATTAAAGACAAAAGATTTCCGTCAAAATCATAAGTCAAAAAACCACGATATCCATATACTAAAAATGAATTAGTTCCATTAATTTTTATGGTACTCATTAATCCCCCATAAGTATCCGGCATTTCCCCAAATTTGGAAAAAGACGAACGAATATCCCCCTCAAAATCTGCTATAAAGATCTCTTCAGAAAACTCTTTGTGCTCCATAAAAAGTACTGTTCCAGATTTCGGATCCACATCGTGAACAGTGGGGTTTCCAATATAATCAATACGAATACTGTCCAGCTTTTCAAGCGATATAACAATTAATGATTCAACAACTTCTATTTTCGACGTTTTAAGGTTACATGAATACAGAGAAAATAAGAGCAAAAATACTAAACACTTAAATTTCATAAAACTTTAAGGATTATTAAATATACAGTACAAAATTCTTGAATTTATACAATTCTATAAAAAGCCATTTCAAGGGGTTAGGAGTAAACCTAACCCCAAGGAAAATCAACAATAACTGGCAGATCCACCATTTGAAAGACAGCTGCCACAGCACCAATTGCCCCCTCCATTTGCATATGCACCTTGTGCCTGTGAAGATGACATTCCGCACCAAACCTGACCACTTGGGTGTCTATACCCACAGCTACCCCCATACCCTCCAGTAATCTTCTTCATTTGACTTCTCTCCAATACTTCATCTGATGTTGGCCTTAGCATTTCTAAATTAAATTTTTTCATATTTTTGATTTTATAGAAAAATTATTTTAAGGTCACTTTATAACGATAAAAAACATTGTAATCCAATTCTTTATTTTGATTAGGCTTGATATATAAAATATCATCTGCATCTATAAAATGTAGTACACCCGGAACAGGAAGTTCTGAAATGCCTCCTTGATTGCCATTTTTATCCGTCAGAATATATTTGGATTTCCAATGCTTTTGCAGTGCTTCCCAGTATTTAGGATCATTTTGGAAATCCTCTCCTTTTGCCCGAAATGAATCATAAATATCCTGAGGCACTTCAGTGTGAAATTCTACCAAAAAGTAATCCCCCCCGCTAAATAGCTGTGTGAAAAGCGGATATAAAAAATATTCATTATTGGCGTTGAAGATTAAATTCTCATTTCGCTCCGGGTGGAAAAGTGAAATCTGAGAAATTGGAGAAAGACTTGTGCCATTTAACTCATAAAAAAACAGCTGATTGCCAACACTTGGAAGTACGGCAACTTTTTGATCAGTTTTAGAAACCTGCACATAGGAATTTTTTAATCCCACCCACTTTTGCTCAAGTCTTGGCTTCCAAGTTTCGGGATATAAGTTAATCGGGATATAATATTCTGAATCTACATCATAAATATACCCAATTTCTGTACTTTCATATAAACTACAATTTTCAGGATTTTCGGTTAGAAGCTGTTCGTCAATCAAATTTAGATCCTGACCTACAATTAAGGTTTTTCCATCTTTTTCAAAGATTGAGAAACTCCTATGTGAATTGTAAATAGTAAGAAAATTTAAATTCTTTGTGAGCGCGGGACTTTGGCCTATTTTTTTAAAATTCTGATTAAAAAAATTAAACTTATGCTCTGAAGATATTTCCTTTATTACGATTCCATCCTGCCAAAAAGCCACTTCTAAAGGAGAATCTACTTTATCCGGGCCTTCTCCATTAGGTTCACAACGTGAAATTATTTTCCCCTCCAGATCTGTAAGAATCAACTCTTTCATCTGCTTCTCATTGAAAAGGAGTTGCTCAGTATTCTCATTTTTGTCAGCTAAATAAAGTTCAAATAATGATTCTACCATGAGGGAATCCAAAAACTCAAATTCAACTCTAACTTCATAAGAAGTAATATTATTACCGTTCTGCCCCGTTCCGCAAGCACTAAAAGAAAATATTAAAAAAAAATAAAAGAGAATTTTGACCATAGTAAAAATTTTTTTGGTAATCATTTAATATCACTAAGGTTTTAGCATAACAAATGATAAGAACACAAAACCGCACTGATTTAATAAACAGCGCAGTTTTATGATAAGATTAATTTTAACAAGCCGTTCGAGTTCCAAGAGAACACTTGCAATCTGTTTGACATGGTACACAGGCACTACAACCACCTGTTGTGCAACATTTATATTTTCCCCCGCCATAGCCGCCAGTTATCTTTTTCATCTGACTTCTCTCCAGCACTTCTTCCGAAGTAAGCCTTAACATTTCAATACTTAACTTTTTCATAGTTTTTTTTTTTACTTGTTGAACAGTGAACAAATCGTTAATCAACTCCAATTTTACTCCTGATATTTAAGGTCAACAAGAGCACGTGACCATTCGTCGCGACAAAATATTTTTAAATGTATTTAACATATTTAATAGCCTTTCATATAAAAGTTAATTTTAAAATACATGTAGCTTATTTTCTGATAGGTTTTAATTCAAAAATCTTTCCCCAGTAAAAATCTCTTTCTACCTCATTTTCATAAATAAAAAGAAATCTATTTTCGCCTAAATAGGATATCCCACGCCCAAATGAAGGATGTCCATGGTGCTTGGGTAATTCAATCCGACTTTCATTACCGTCTTCAAAATCTTCTATAAATCCAAAAAACAATGATTCCTGAGCCTCATCTGCATCACTATCATACATATTGATATTTTTTCCTTGACCATATATGAAAAACAGTCGATTATCCTCTAGCGAAACCACATAACTTAAAGTGCTGTTTATCTCAGCTGCTCTATTAAATTCCATATGGTTTTCAAACGTTATAGATTTATAATCCAAACCAATAGGTTTTTTAAAATCTTGAATAAGAACCTTTTTTTTACTGATTGGAAAATTAGATTCACCAATCTTATATTTATAAATCATTGGAAATAAGTGGAAATAAGTGCTTACAACTCCCTTATCCAAAAAAATTCTTGGCTTATAATTATTAAACTTTAATTGAGAAAACAACATGCTTGACGTATCCAACCGGCCGTGTGAATCAATTTCAAATTCATCAGTAACAGAAGAATATCTGTAATGAAACCAAATGGGAATCGTATCCAAAACGGCATGGTAGTCTTCCCTAAAACCAAGATCATCTAAGTGTACGCTAGGGACCACAAAACTATTTTTATCGATAAAATAAATGTCATTATATGGAATTCCCCCTCTGCGGCTAAAATTCGGATCATTATATGGAATACTTTTCACCCATTCCCCGAGAAAATTGATGTACGTTAGTTTTTTGTCATCCATGAATATTATATGACCATCGTGGATGGTAACAAAAAACAAAATTTCGCTGTACTCTTTTGGTCCCTCTCCTTGCTGTTTAATGGATTTTTGAATCTTGCCCATTGAATCAAGTAGATGAAAGGTTTGATCAAGATAACTGTACGCCAACAAATGGCCATCTATCATTTTAGGGGAAACTAATCCAAATTCATAGGGTATATCTACTTTGACTGAATCTACCAATTCAAAAAAGTAACCTTTTTTTATTTCGTCTATTCGATCGGTATTTTTGCATGAAGAAAAAAAGATGGGAATTGAAATCAAAAAAATTAAAAAAAATAAACCCCTGAAAATATGGCGAGCTGCTGAGTGGAATTTGATCCATCTTTGGAAGTTTGAGAAAGAAATGTCCACCATAAGTATTTTATTTTTTTGATAATTTTGCAATAGACTTAAAAACGTTCTGGAAATTTTAAAAAAGAAGGCCGAAAATATCAGCCTTCTTAAGATTGTATCAGATTCTAAAATTTAACAATTTGATTGTACTGATCCCGACCCATAACTAGCAGTGCAACACCGGTTCCCTCCTTATTCTACCAAGTCATCTGAACAAGTAGCTATACTAGAACCTCCTCCAGATCTTGAACAGTCACACATAGTAAAGCTTATGTCTCCTCCAGTAATCTTCTTCATTTGACTTCTGTCCAATACTTCATCTGATGTTAGCCTTAGCATTTTCTAAATTAAATTTTTTCATAATTTTAGATTTTATTGAATGTTAAAATCTCCGGACATTTAAATCACCCGAAGTTTGTGACCATTCATCGCGACTGAATATTTTTAGAGCCTGTTTGGCTGTTTCTATTCCAAAACATATTTTAAATCCTCCACAGCATAAGCTTTAGGCAACTCATGGCCATTGATGAATATGGTGGGCGTATAGGTAATATTTTCTAATTCGCTCCAAGAAAGCATGGACTGAATATTGGCTTCCTGTGCTTTCAGTTCCCCATTCATAGGATACTTTGAAGCAAAGGCAGCATAA
>NZ_JAUSPP010000044.1:0-20570 GCF_030656585.1 Rhodonellum sp. | reverse complement strand
AACTCAACTCTAAACAGCATTCGAACGCAGCTCCCTCCCATAAAGGGGAGGGCCGGGGTGGGGTTTAAACCCAACGTGAATCATTTTTACCCCCTAAATCCCCCTTCAAGGGGACCTTCGATCGGCTGACAATATTGTACTTGCAATCAAAAACACCATTCTAAACAGTATTCGAACGCAGCTCCCTCCTATCAAGGGGAGGGCTGGGGTGGGGTTTAAACCTAACGTGAATCATTTTTACCCCCTAAATCCCCCTTCAGGGGGACCTTCGATCAGCAGACAACATTGGATTTACAATTAAAAAACTCAACTCTAAACAGCATTCGAACGCAGCTCCCTCCCATAAAGGGGAGGGCCGGGGTGGGGTTTAAACCCAACGTGAATCTATACGATGAAGTCGTCTTGGTACAATAAAAGAATGAATTTAGTGGTCTGTGGGGACACAGACCATGGAAACAGACGATGGTGGTCGACCATATTAGTCTCTCTGAATCGCCATCAAACCTCTCATTTTCTGAAATAAAAATCAACAAAAACACGATTATCCATCACATTGAAAGTATGGATTCCCAGTGCTCCTGGGTTGATTTCGGGTCCGATGGTGGACACTCTTTGTTCTTCATAGGCTGTTTCCGATAGCCGGACAATCTCGTTGATGCCCACCTGATGACCATATCTCAATCCCGAATCCTGGGAAGGCCGATAGGTTTTGCCTCCTTTGGAAAACAAGCGGCCGGCAGGCCTGGAATTTCTTACATCTGAAACAATGGGATTGGCTGGATGTGCATGCCAGACTGGGTTTTCCAGCGTTTCAGACCAATAGAGGTTCAATTCATCAAAGGGAGAGCAGGCAACATATGGCTTTTGGTTCACAAAAAGCCAGAATTTCCCACCTGACTTCCACAGGCTAGGATCATAGGCTTCCCCTTCGAAAAACACTCCTGTCTTTTCCCAAGAAAAAGGGAAATCGGAGGATTTGTAAACATACAATTTACCTGCCTCGGCAGATTCCGGAACCATGTAAAAATCGTTCTCCTCTTGAAAAACAAAGGGATAGGACAAATGCCAAGCCTCTTCAAGGATTACAGCCTTTTCAGTCAATGTTCCCTCGTGCAGCTTCGCACAGCAAATATGTCCCTTCTGCTTTTCCTTGTCAAACTCCTCAAAAAACAGATAAGTATCTCCCTTATGCTCAATGGGAAAAGGATCCGCCCAAAAGGACTTCTGTGGTGCCGGATTGTCAAACAATCGAATCGGCTTTTCCTTCAAAATGGTCCAATCCTCATGTCCGGAAAATTCCAAACAGGCCATTTCCCAATGGGCCGGATATTGTTTTTCCCTGCGTTTCCGCAATGTGTTGCGGATGAAAAGCCGCCAACCCAAACCCAACATTTCAAAATTTCCCGGCGGTCGGTAAAGCGGCGGTGTGTAGTGGCCCGGAACATCCTGAAGCGCTTCTTTGGATACCAGCCATTTTTCTTCTCCCATCAAAGCCAGGTTTTTGATTTCCCTTGGCACAAAGAAGAGGCTTTTCCAAAAAACAGTGTTGGCATTTCTCTGGACGGAAAGCGGATCGGTCTGGGACCAGGAGCGGTAAATGACTTTTCCGTCGTCGAGTTTTTCGTTCAGGATCTGTAAAATGGAACCGGTGGTTTCCTCACCCTGCATGACCTCCCAAAAACAGGGCGGGCCTCCCCTGTTCAGCCGATTGTCTCCATGGTGAAAAGACCAGATTCCAAACTTGGGCAACTGGAGGATATCGCCTTTCAGGATTCTGAACCCGAGGCGGATGATCACATCCAAGCCTTGGGCCCGAATCCAATCAAGATCAGGGGTAGAGAAAGTATCGGTGAATTTCTGCTGGACAGGTTGGACCAAAAGCTCAGGCACCGCCCAATTGGGCAAGTCATTCAGGTTTTTGTTGGCGAAGGCATCGTGGCGGTTTTTGAAAAGAAATCTGTCGATAGCCCTGTACAGCCGATACAAAAATGGGGATGCGCTTCCCGACGATTTTGGGGACCGGTTGACAATGTTGAGCACAATTTCACCATAACCCTCCTCACTAATCCGCAGCAGCATGTCAAATGCCCATGCCGGGATTTGCGGAGAATCGGTAAGGATTGCTATTTTCAGTTTTCGCATTTCATAAAACCTTGGCCTATTTCTTCACCTGTTCCCGTGGTCGGTGTCCTCACAGACCACTATTTATACTTCCTCTCCGTGGTCTGTGTCCTCACAGACCACTATTTATACTTCCTCCGTGGTCTGTGTCCCCACAGACCACTATTTATACTTCCTCTCCGTGGCCTGTGTCCTCACAGACCACTATTTATACTTCCTCTCCGTGGCCTGTGTCCTCAAAGACCACTAATTATACTTCCTCCCCGTGGTCTGTGTCCTCACAGACCGCTATTTATACTTCCTCCGTGGTCTGTGTCCTCACAGACCACTATTTATCACCCCCTAAATCCCCCTTCAGGGGGACCTTCGATCGGTAGATGATATTGTACTTGCAATCAAAAAAATCGATTCTAAACAACATTCGAACGCAACTCCCTCCCATCAAGGGGAGGGCCGGGGTGGGTTTTAAACCCGGCATGAATCAATACGCTGAAGTTGTTTTGGTGTAATAAAATAAAAAGTTGAATGGTCTGTGAGGACACAGACCATGGTGGTAAATGGATCGTTTGATGGTCTGTGGGGACACAGACCATGGCATACCATGGACGGGATTTTACAATCAAAAACTCAATTCTAAACAACATTCGAACGCAGCTCCCTCCCATCAAGGGGAGGGCCGGGGTGGGGTTTAATCCCAGCGTGAATCAATACGCTGAAGTCGTTTTGGTGCAATAAAATAAAAAGTTGAATGGTCTGTGGGGACACAGAACATGGCATACCATGGCTGATCAAAAGGACAATACGAAATCCTCCATTTCCTTCTCGCTGGAGAAAGAAACGAATTCAACGTGGGTTGCCAGCTTTTTTGGGCTTTTAATGGATTGCCTTACCTTATTGATCATTTGGATAACATCTGGAAAAAGAGAAATCATTTCCACTGTAATCCTGCTATTTTGTAACTGATCCACCGCACAAATCAATTGATGGGCAGCGGACCTGGAAATAAATTCAATCGAAGAGAAATCAAGTACGATATGGTGGACACCAGAAATACCAGAAAAAACTGAATCTACCGCAGACCTACTTGACACCTGCTTATCAAAAATTTTGCTTAGTGCTATTTTTCTTACCCTTTCCATGATTTCACAAATATAATGTAAAAAAAGCTATTTATTCAACATAATCATAAATAGAAAAACCTGACTTTAAACTCCTTAGCGGTATTCTAAGGTGTGCTAGCGTTCCTGGAAACTTTGTTCCAAAGTTCAATAACTTATAATTCAACAACAGCGCTTCTCCACTGATAAAGCTAAAATTACCTCCCATTCCATCGATCAGCATTTCTCTGGAAGTATGAAATCCAAACCCCCGCTCATCTTCTTTTTTGGTTGACTCACCTTTTATCATTTCTCCAATGGCAATTTTATCTGAATGGATGTAAGAATAGTCCTTTGGTCCGGAATAGCGCTGATAAGATGCCAACACGCCATACCCGGAATCACCCAGACATATATCTATAAAACGATCACTTGGATAATACTGAAAAGAAATCCAGCCATGAGAATGTAGGGAATGGTCCACAATATTATCCGAAAGTTCGGACAGCAGATAACTGACTCCGGAAAAAAAATTGGCATTGATTCCCGTGATACTTTTGATCATTTGACCAACCTGACTGATGAGGTTATTCCTGATTTGGGCTGATTCTGAATCCTTTTTCGTTCCAAACCTAATCAGAGGGAGAAAGGTTTTCTGTTGGTAGCCTTCAAGATGAATTTTCCAATCTTTTGTGGTATCTGGATCAAGCCCCTCTAACAAACAAATCGTTTCATGATAACTTGATTTTAAGGGATTGGGAGAAAAAATAAAGCTATTGTCTTTGACCAACTTTGAAACAAACAGAGATAACATTGGAGGACAAAAGTTAAAATGACTGAAATCAAAATGGTGAGTTTCCTCATCCCTGTCCCTCAAAAAATCCCTGATCAAAAGGATTTGATAACCAATGGTATGGTCCCACTTTGTGCTTCTAAATTGATTCATCCATCCGATGGGCTACTTTTTGTTTTGCTATTTTCGTGCCTCAGGAGGGATTCCCCGTGGTCTGTGTCCCCACAAACCACTGTTTATACTTCCCCCGTGGTCTGTGTCCCCACAGACCACTGTTTAGACTTCCCCCGTGGTCTGTGTCCCCACAGACCATTACTTATACTTCCTCCCCGTGGCCTGTGTCCTCACAGACCACTATTTATCACCCCCTAAATCCCCCTTCAGGGGGACCTTCGATCGGCTGACGATATCATACTTGCAATCAAAAACTCGATTCTAAACAACATTCTAACGCAACTCCCTCCCATAAAGGGAAGGGCTGGGGTAGGGTTTAAACCCGGCGTGAATCAATACGCTGAAATCGTTTTGTGCAATAAAATAAAAAGTTGAATGGTCTGTGGGGACAGGGACCATGGTGGTAAGTGGATCGTTTGATGGTCTGTGAGGACACAGACCATGGTGGTGGGGTTTAAACCCGGCGTGAATCAATACGCTGAAGTCGTTTTGGTGTAATAAAATAAAAAGGTGAATGGTCTGTGAGGACAGGGACCATGATGGTAAGTGGATCGTTTGATGGTCTGTGAAGACACAGACCATGGTGGTAAATGGATCGTTTTATGGTCTGTGGGGACACAGACCATGGCAGATCATGGCAGGCCATGTTAGCCCATAACATACCTTGGGCGCAATTTTGCAATCAAAAAACTCAATTCTAAACAGCATTCGAACGCAGCTCCCTCCCATCCAGGGGAGGGCCGGGGTGGGGTATTTTGAGCCGAAATGGACCGTAAAACCCCCTCATACTCCTTTGCGATTTTCTCGATATCAAACCTCTCTATGGCTTCCTGTCTGGCGGCGGCGCCCAGTTCGGCCATGCGGGTGGGATGCTGGATGGCATGGTGTAGCTGCTGAACCAGCGCGGCTACATCTTTAGCTGGGAAGGTCAGTGCATTTTTTTCTGGGGTAATGGCTTCGAGGTTCATGGGAATGGAGGATGCGATGATGGGAATCCCGGACAGCATCGCTTCTACCAAGGCACCGGAAAAACCCTCGAACCAGGAAGGGAAGACAAAGCAATCCGCGGTGTACAGCAATCCAGAAGGATCAGGTACACTTCCAGGCAGTTTTACGCTGTCCTGAAGATTCAGCAAATGGACCAAATCTTCCAACTGCTTCCTGAAAATCCCCTCCCCATAAATCGTCAGCGTACCATCCGGATACTGCTTCCTGATCTCCGAAAAAGCCAAAATCAACTCCTGAAAGCCTTTCCGCTCCAACAACCTCCCATACGAAATGAAGTGCCGGATGGCTGAAACCCCCAGTCCATGGTCGGTGTCCTCACTACCACCATAGTCTGTGTCTTCACCACCATGGTCTGTGTCCTCACAGACCATTCCTTTACCTGTGTCCTCACCACTACCGTGGTCTGTGTCCTCATAGACCACTCTTTTTTCTTTGTCAACATGGCTTGTGTCTTCACTACCATGGTCTGTGTCAAAACTACCATGGTCTGTGTCCTCACAGACCATTCTTTTTTCTTTGTCACCGTGGCTTGTGTCTTCACAGGCCATTCCCTTATCTTTATTTGGTTCAGCTTGGGGAGTGGGCTTGGTTTCGGTCTGTGGGGACCTGCCTGCCGGCAAGGCAGGCACAGACCGAGGTGACGACACAGACTGAGGTGGCGGAACTGCCCGACCCCGGTAAACCACCGATACTTTCTTGGGATTGATGCCCAAAGTCTTCACATGTGCATCCACCAGCGACGAGGCATTCGCAATCCAATGGACGGGAATTCCCGAAGTCAGTCGATCCAAGCCATGCACCATCCTGTGCTTCCAGCCTTTCTTTTCCGAACGCGCAGCATGACCATAACTGTCATTCACCAAGGTTCCGATCAGCGGAACTCCGGTCAGCCACGAAGCGATCCTGCTGATGATATCCGCTCTCCAAAGGCTCGAAACCAAGAGGTCGGGCTTTTCCTTTCGGATCAGCTGCACCAACTTCCGGATAGCCAAGGGGAAATGATACGATTCGGGAATGTCCAAAAAAAAGAGCCGTATCCCGGCCCTTTCGTATGCTTCCTTTAAATCATGCTTGGGATAAAAATAAGCAAAGCAAACTTCAGTCTCCGGCGAGAATCGGGAAAGGATTTCCAGATGGCTCCTCTCGGCACCGGCATTGACTAGGGCGTCTTGGGTGAAAAGGATTTTCACAATAATTCGCCTTTTAAAAGGTAGATCTGGGTATTATTGTTTATAGGTACCGAATCCAATTTTGTGAATTTCCAATTGGTAATTTGCTTAATGTCTTCTGAATTTTTAATTAAAAAGTAAAGTTCATTTTTCGATAAATCATCTTTAAAAGCCTTCTTTTGGTAAAAATCCCATTGGTCATACTCCCAAACACAAGGATTCAAATAATTAATTCTATCAATTAACGTGACCATACCTGACATCGCATAGAGACTGATTATTTCTCTATCAGAAGGTACTTTTTCGTTGACTTTAAATTTCAAATTTTCAAGGAATACTGCCTGACTTTCCTCTAAATAAATAAATTTACTTCCATTATAATATTCGAATTTTTTGCTTTTACTCAAAAGTGTTGGTTGCGCAAAAGGATATAATACAAGATTAAATAAAATTTTTATAAAAATCGAAGCTACTAATAATATAAAAATTAATTTTTGGAGGCCAATCAATCTTAGGCATGTCAGATTAAACTTTAAAAAATAAAAAGCAACTAAGGGAAATAATAAATAAACAGATCCAGTAATGAAAAAATAGGTGTTTGAACCGAAAAGAAGAACTAACGGAAATAGTAAAAATAAAATACATATATAAAACTTTCTTTTTTCCAAATTAAATAATTTTTTTTCAAAACAAATTCCAATTAAAAAATAAACAAGAATTAAAGGTAAATATTCGAAAAATTTAATAAAATCAAGTTTGGTATGTGAAATGAAAAAATATAACAACAAAGAAATTGAAGTAAGAGTATAAATTAATTTTAAAGTTAATTTATACTCAAAAAATGATTTTTTCAACACGTATCCAGAAATAATTAAGACAATAATCCACTTTAATGCTGCTAATGGAGTCCTAATTAAAGACACAAAATTATGAGTATTGTCGTATTGTGAAAGTTCAAACCCGTTAATTATAATTTCGAAAAAATTTACACCATAAAGATATAAAAAAAATTGAATTGATGAAAATGAAAATATTAAATAAGAAATATTTTTTAAAAAGTTAGATACTGAAGATTTTTCAGAAAAAATTAGCAAAAAAACAAGACAAAAAAGAATCAACCCTGATGTGCTTTTTACTGTAAAACAAATCGATGATAAGAATCCTAATAAAAAATAATCAGAAGTGTTTTTACTTTGAAAATAGAAACGTTTAAAAATTAAAATAGAATAAAGTATCCCTATGAAAAGCACAATAATATTATAGGATAAAGTTTGTTTGAAATGTGAATATGAAGAGAAAAATCCTAAAAACAATATAAAGGTTGATATCTGAAAATTTTCAACTTTTTTAATTAATTTAATAGTAAAAAAAAATAAGATAATAAGAATCGAAATCCTAAAAATCCTAAGTTCAATTAATCCAAATTTGACATCAAAAAATAAATGCGTTAACTTAAAAAAAATGTCATAATTAAATTGACTATAATTATTAATTTGTTTTGGATTCGAAAGAGATAAATAAAGACCTTCATCAGAAAAATCGAAGCCAAAAAATGAGATACATATTAAAAAAATAATGGAAAATATATAAATGGATCTATTTAATATTGAACTATAACTATTTATCATTTATAGCGAAATTAACATAGTATATAATAAATTGAAATAACAGATTAAAATTAAATTTAGGTGTCATTGAATTATGACAAACATTATTCAAATTATTTTTGTATAAAAAATCAACAAATACTAAAATTGCTAATCCCAAAAAAAGAAACAAACTCTCTAAAGCCTTTTTTTCATCAAAAGCATAAATGAGTGTATATTTAGAAAATAGCATTTAAAAATTACCTGGAATTTAAAATGGCTCAAACCAATTCCATCCTCTTTTGTCATTATCAATTTTTCGAAAAAAAACCATTGAAGAATATAACCCTAAAATTTTATCTGATTTTATTATTTTATCCGATAGCACCTTATAATAATATTTTTTTGGTAAAATAATTTTTATCAATCCAAAAAAATTATTCAAAATATTATCTCTAAATTTTCTTTTTCTACTTGTATAATTTGGGACAGATTCAATCAGCTCTAAATTGGGATAATTCAAAAGATAACGAACAACCTTATTAATTCCAGGTAAATGAATATCATCAATCCCAATAATTCCTCCAGGTCTAATTAACTTTTCTAAGTAAAAAAAATCTACTAATGTATGATCAAAAGTATGCCAACCATCAATTAATGCAAAATCAAATGATTCCTTTTGTTCCAACAATTGAGGTAATGCAATTTCAGAAGCCTTTTCTATTAGATTAAAATTTTCAATCCCAGCATTTTTTAGATTGTGTATACCAACACCTTTCCAAGAAGTCATTTGAAAGGGGTCTATAATAGTATGCTTAGATCCTAGCCGGCCATTAATCCCCTCACAAATAAATAGAGATGAAAGGCCAAATGCACATCCAATTTCTATTGTTCTAAAAAAGTCCGGATTTCTCTTTAAAATATCTAAGATGGCATTCCCCTCGTTAGGATCAATGGCTGAATTTAATTCTAAACTTTCCCCATTAAGTCCAACAACCTTTTTTTCTTTATATATTCTATTTCTTAATTCTAAAATTTTATTCATTGTACCAGTTAATATAATCTTTAGAGGATTTACCTTGAATGATTTGCGCCGGATTACCTAATACCATACAGTTCGCTGGTACATCCATATTGACAAAGCTTAGAGGAGCGATCAACACATTGTCTCCAATTGTGATATTCCCAACAACCACTGCATTTGGCCCAATCCACACCATATTCCCAATTTTGGGAGCTCCTTTTCGTGAACCTATATTGATTCTTCCAATTGTCACCCCCTGTGCAATGTTACAGTTTTCACCGATTTCCGCTTCATTGGAAATCACGATTCCACCGTAATGCCCCATGAATAGCCCACCTCCGATTTTAGCGATATGAGGAATATGAAGTCCAAATCGAACCCGCATCCATTTGGTAACCAATCTGGAAAATAGTCCTATAGGATGCCATTTAGAAAAATGAGCAGCTAATCTCATCCAAACTAAAAATCGGAATGAAGGATTAGCAATAACTTTTAAAAATGATTTACCATATCGTTTTCGATCTTGATGAATAAGTATTTTAAATTCCATGTCAGATTGATTCAGGATACAAATCGAATTGTTTTCGGATCTAGGGTTCTTCCTTTATTATTTAGTAATCCATCTCGAAGGCCAAAAATCTTTAACTTGACTCTTTGACCTCTGTCCGGAGCTGCCAAACTCCCAAAAACTCTTTTCAAAAAGAAAACCGTAAAATCAGCCAGATTAAAAAATGTGAAATGTTTTTTAACAAAAAATACATAATTCCTTTCTGTGTAATAGCCTCTCCAAAGATTGGAACTAGAAAACCCTTTTCCTGCTCCCATATGTAAAACTTCATGAAAATTATTATGAATAACGCCGATCTTAAACCCAGCTCTTTTGATCCGGTAGCAATACTCATAATCGTCTACCATCATAAACCAATCTTTTTCAGGCAAACCAACTTTTTTCACCAAGTCAAACTTCATGATGGCCCCATCAAAAACTGCGAAATCCACATCCAAAATGGAATTTACCTTCGGTTTAATTATCAAGCGTTTCCCAATCCTACTTATACTTCCCATAGGTGCCAACATCCCAAATTCAGAATTCTTGATTTGATTAAAAAGAGACAAAATTAATTGTTGTGATGGAATGCTGTCATCCTCTAAAAATATTAGATAATCAGGCTGTATTGGTTGTAAAAGTAGGTATTCGAATGCCAAAGCAAGACCTGCACCATGTCCAACATTATTTTTAGAATGTATAATCTCTATAGAAAAAATATTTGAAAATTTTTCAAGAATTTCACCGGTATGGTCTGAACTTGCGTTATTAACAATTATAAAATTTAAATACTCCCAATTGAATGATTGGATTTTTTTTAAAATCTCAAACAACGTTTTTTCTCGATTGTAAGTAACTAAAATGATCGAAATCTTTTTCTCCATAGTTTATCTCCCTGAAATAATATAATCCTTATTAGAAAGATCTCCGAATAGCCCATCTAACATTCCATTAATAATATTTTTTGAATTTTGACTTCCATAGTGCCATCCAAATCTAAATCCTATCATAGATTTAAAAATATTTTTAATTATCTGGAAAATGAGGGCCATAACAAATCTATTCTCTTTTAATATATATATCAAATTTCTAGTACTGTAATATTGGCGCATCAGACCCTGCTCTGACTTCTGAGAGTATAATGGCCTTTTAAAATCCATTCTGTTGTATTTAATTCTCATTTCCAAAAAAAGACAACTTCCCACAATTGATTTGAAACCATTTGCTTTCAACTTCAAATCAAAATCCAATTCTTCAAAACCATAAAACAGACTCGGATTGGGCCTAACACCTAACACAACCACCTTTCTACTTACAATTTTAGATTGACCTCCAGATATTGTATCCACTTCAATCCAATCAGAGTTTTGGAGTTCGACAGCTGGGATTCTATCGATTTTCCCTAATTTTGAATTAAACCGCTGACCAACTATCCCAATTTGTCCAATCAGTTCATGATTTAGATTAATTAAGGCATTAAACTGCCTCTCAAAAGTATCTTTAAGAGGTGGAGGATCATTGTCATCTCCCCAATAGATCCAATCAAACCCTTCCTTCCCACAGAGCTCCAAACCCTTCGCCGCTGCCCCTGCAGGTCCGGAATTGAATCCCATATGGTAGTATGACAATCTGGAATCATGAAGAGCGTATACTGATTTTTCTGTCAGGTCATCCTCAGAATTGTCGATGATCCATAGTTTTTGAGGCGGAACCGATTGATCGAAAATGGCTTGTATTGTTTCCAAAAGAATCTCAGAGCGATTGTAGGTAATAACAAATCCTCCTAAGCTTGCCATATTTTTGGGAGTGGTGGATAAAATTTTTTGGCTATTTCAGGAAAGCATGCGATAAAATATCTAGCCAATGGTCCCAATTTAAAAGGAGCAAAAAGCCAGGCCTTCCACAAAACCTTTTTTGCAAAGCCATATTCTCCGAATCTGATATGGTTGACGCCAATAATTTGTAAATATAATGTTGTCACGTGATTGCCAAGTGTTGATTTGTGTTTATCCAAGATGATATAAAGAGAATCCGTCATGTTCCTCAAGTTTTTGCTTCCTCCATCCAGTTTGTCAAAATAGATCATCGTAGGAAAAGGAGCATTTATTACATTTAGGCCCAAAACTCTAATCCTATGAAAAAGCTCGGTATTTTCCGAAAACTTCAAGCGGATATCATAAGCCCCAATTTCCAAAAATAGAAATTTTTTCAAGGTAAACGTTCCTGGCAATTTCGCTGTAAATAATCCATCTTTTGGGATTATTTCATTCCCAGAATCTTCCTTCGATTTTTTGCTGATAAAACCTGCTACAAAAACTTGACTTTTGGGTTGGTTTAGGATTTCCGAATAGAATTTCTCCAATGCATTTGGAAGCAATTCATCATCAGAATCTAAGAAAACCAACCAATTTGCAGTTGCCAATTCAGCTCCTTTGTTTCTTGCTGCCGAAACTCCTTGATTACTTTGAAATTTGTAGTGGATTCTAGGATCTTTTAAAAATCCTGCCAGCGAATCTTTTGTATTATCGTTACTGCCGTCATCTATGATCCATAGCTCCCAATCCAAAAAGGTTTGTTTCATTACTGAACAAATCGCATTGTTTAAAATATTTTTCCTATTATAGGAGGGAATCACAATACTGAATTTAGGTATTTTAATTTTCAATCCTTTTTATTTACAATTCGTAATAAATTTTCCTGCCATTGCCCAATAGAATAGGAAGAATGAAACCAATCAAAAGTATTTTTTTGAAGTCTTACTAGGTTAAGTCGATCTCCAAACAAATCTGAGATAACCTTTAGAAAACCGTCTTTAGAATCGCTATTGAATAAAATACCTGCTTGGAGTGCATTTTCAAATCCTTTGGAGGCAAATGTTGTACATACCACTGGTCTTCCCATCATCAAGCCTTCAATTACTTTAATATTTGATCCCGCACCCTGGAAGACAGGGGCAATTACTACACTGTGCAAAAGGTACTCTTTTTGGATATGTGGTACATTGATCTTCAAAAAAATATCAGGGTTAGATCTTACTAAATCAAGCAGTTCTGTATCATGAGGGTTAAGGTTGGAAACAATTGTCAATTGAACGTTGGAAATAACCTTTTGTAATTGTGGAAATACCTCTTTAATAAACCATTTCAACCCCTCTAAATTTGGCGCAAATGTCAGTTTACCCACGAATAAAAGAGCTGAATTGTCACACGCCTGGAATGCAGACCTTTTTTCTGATAACAACTGAAATGGTAGGTTCGGTAAAATTATTGAATTGTTGCCTTTAATTACGGGCTTAACATCAATTGCTAAATCTATCTTTCTCAATAGCCTCGTATAAGGAATCAGATTTAAATAATAAATCTGAACAAGCCTAAATTTACGAAATTTATTTATAGAGGAATCAATCCTACTACTATATTGCTCCCTAAAATCATCATCAACATCACATATTATCCTAACATTTCTTGGGATATTATTTACAGGTTGGATATACCTCGAAAAAATAAATTTGTAATTTTTTTTCTTACAAAAATTCTCTATAAATTTTTGAACAACTTGATCTTTCCTAAATACAACTCCAATCTTTTTTAAAATTTTATCAATGTATGTCTCAACTGAAACCACTTGAATAAAATTTACTTTGGAGTTCTGATTATGCAGAATTGCATAGTCGAAATCAATTTGATTATTGATAATTAAAAAATCCACTTGATACTTTGATGAAAGAGCATTCAGCAAAGCAAATGTCCGTTGCCTCTTTCCGTCGATATTCGGTAAAGGTCCCGAATAGGAGATAAATAAAATGGACTCGGTTTTCAAAAAGTCAATCTATTTACCAAGGCCCCCATCAACTTCCCATAGCGATAATGATTTCTTCTTTTTAGCTGTGGCCCAAAACTGAACTTTATGGCTTTCTTTTTTTCTTTACCTGATAAGCCTATTCCTAAAAAGAATTCTTCAAATTTTGGCAAAGTTTCAACCAGAATCTGGTCGATTTCTTTTCTTTCCAGAAAGTAACGAAAACTAAGATAAGTATTCATTCCTTCGAAATCCTTCAATTGGATTTTCCAATTCCATTTTTCTTTTTCTTCCAAAAACCAATCAACGGAATGACTTACATTTCCCTGCATCAAATAAACACCGATACACCTGAGTAGTTGAAATTTAAGGTTCTCCTCTATATCGATTTCAGAATCTTTGTTAAATGGAAGATCCGATTCTATTCTGGGTTCTTTTCTAACGGCCCGGAAACTAACCTCTTTAAGGGCTTGATACATTTGAACAGGATTTCTACTCATGCTGGTTGGAACATATCGGTAAGCAACCAAGTAGTCCTGAATTGAAAACATTCTTGCCCCCATTTTACCTGCTCGAATCCAATAATCCCAATCTTCACAGCTTTTGAGATTTGGATCAAATCCTCCCAATTTTTTTGCGAGAAACCGACGAATTAAAATAGAATGGCATGGTCCAATATTTTGTGAAAGTACATTTGGCAATAATTCACTAGAACTTTGATTTAAAAGGTGTGTATGAAATTTCCTACCTCTAGGCCTATCCCAATATGCATAACCGCATCTATATAAATCGAATTCAGAATTATTCTCTGTTTCCGTTAAATAAGTGCTTAAACAACCTGATTCTAACCAATCATCTGCATCTAAAAAAAGTAAAAATTCTCCTTTTGCTAGACTAATTCCTCTATTTCGAGCGACTGACAAACCATTATTCTCCTGCCCGATGTATTTTATTCGTACATCTTTTTCAGCTAACCTCTCACCTATTTCCTTTGTTGAATCCGTACTTCCATCATTCACCAAAATTGCTTCCCAGGATTCCATTTTTTGGGCAAAAAGTGAATTAAAACAATCCTCTAAAAAATGTGAATGATTAAAGCTTGGGATGATAATGGAAAATACTGGATTATCCATTTAAGAGGTTTTCATACCGATCAACCATTGATTTTATTGAGAAATTTGAAGAAACTCTTAACAAATTCTCGCCCCCAATTTTCTCTCTTAACTGTTCATTTCCAAGTAGCCTAATAATAGATTCTGCAAATATCATATGATTCTGAGGTTCAACTAAAAATTCATAATTATTTCCTAATGCTTCCTTCGTGCCTTGAATATTTGATGCGACTACTGCCAAGCCAGCAGCCATAGATTCTAATACTGCATTAGGTAACCCCTCATTTAACGAACTAAAAACAGCTAAACAACATTCGCTTAAAATACCAGGTATATTTTTTATAAGCCCTTTAAAGTCCACAGAATTTTGTATCCCCAATTCCTTCGCTAAAGCATAAGATTCATCAAACTTACTCCCATTTTCACCTACAAAAATTAATTGAAAATCAGGAAATTTAACCAAAACTAACTTCCAAGCCTTTATTACTGTTAAGTGATCCTTGTTGCCATGAATATTTCCAATCATGATAACTTTTTTAGATTTTGTCCCATTTTTTAAAGGGACAAATAAATTCGGATCAATACCATTTGGAATATGAATAATTTTACTTTTTGTAAAAAGCTCTAAAAATCTTAATCCATCTAGCGAATTAGAAACGATATTACTCGAATTGTTTAAAGATTGAATTTCTGCTCTGGTTCCATTAAACATTATCCCATTATCCCGCTGATTCCAAACGCATTTTTTTACTTTCATCCATTGATGCCAGGCACAAAAAATAATATTTGTAGGATAGGTAAAAGGGATTATATAATCAATATTCATAGATCTAACTTTGAGCAAGAGTTTAAGAGTATATCTGTATTTTCTTATACAGCCAGCAACTCCGTTCTGTGGGGTTAAAATGATTTTTTCTTGGAACCCCCATCGGATACATTCCAAACCCGATTGGATAAATCTTGAATAACCTTCTCCAGTCTCGAAGCCAAAGGCTCCAATCACAACCTGATAGCCTCTTTTTTTTAACTCATTGGCCAAGTATAAGCCTTGCGTTTCAGCTCCACCTATATTAAATCTTGGAATAGCTATTAAAATCTTTTTCAAAAATTCTATACCTTATTCTGGTTCAACCACTCCTGCAAAAAAATCATTAACCATTGCTGACCTGAATGGGATCCATTTGCTATTCTTTTCAATTCAGAAGTATCAAAAAAAGTATCCAATCCGTTTCCGGAAGAAAGCAATCTGTCTTTTACCTCCTTACTGGATTTACCATCTGTACCAAACCATTTTTGAATCGGGATAGCAAAACCCATTTTGTTTCTAAAGGCAAATTCATTACCCAGATCTTTGGAGACGATTTTTTTAAGTAATTGCTTGCCAACCCATTCACCAGATGACTTATTGATATTAAACTTTTCGGGAATTTGGCAAGCCAATTCCACAACTCGGATATCCAATAAGGGTGTTCTCACTTCTAGGCTATGCATCATACTGGCGATGTCAACTTTGGTCAGGATATCATAAGGAAGATAGGTCCTGAAATCAAGATTTTGGGCCTTTTGGAAATGGCCGAGTGCTTCAGATTCTTTCCATATTTTCAGATGAATCGCATCTGTTTGGATCAATTGATGAGAAAATTCTGGCTTCCATAGTTTGGATCGCTCAATCGGTCCATAATATTGAATATAGCGCTGCCAGTCCGAAAGAGAAGCTGTCCGTAATGGATATTTACGTGGAAAGACTGGATTTAGTATTTGATACAAACCTTTTTTGTATGCTGGTAGGTGCTCAGGAATGGGGGAAAAATGCCGCGACCAACGGGTAGAATAGCTCTCATATCCAGCAAAGAGTTCATCACCTGCATCTCCTGAAAGTGCCATCGTAACATGCTTTCTGGCCAATTGGGAAACATAGTAAGTTGGTATCGCTGAAGAATCTCCAAATGGTTCTCCATAATGTCGAACCAAATCCGGAAGAATCGACAAGGCATCTGCTCTTACTATGGCTTCATGATGATCCGTTCCCCAATGCCTTGCTACTTTCCTGGCATAGTCCAACTCTGAATATCCTTCCTCTTCAAAACCAATACTGAAAGTCTTAACAGGCTTTGCCATCAATTGGGACATGTATCCCACTACAAGCGAAGAATCAATGCCCCCTGACAAAAAAGATCCAAAAGGAACATCTGCTACTAAATGTGAATTGACAGATATTTTAATTGTTTCCTCCAAAGCTTCCATCCAATCTTTTTCTGTTCTGGAATGATCCGGTTTGAAGTCCAATTGCCAATAAGAAGTCAATTCTTTGATCTCACCTGAAAAACTTACACGCATAAAATGGGCCGGAGGAAGCTTCTTGACTTCCTTATAAATAGTATTCGGGGCAGGGATAAACTGATAAGCTAAATATTGGTCTAAGGCCGTTAGATCAATATCCCAGTTAATTTCAGGAATTGGTTTTAATGCCTGGATTTCAGAAGAAAAGGCAAACACTTCAGAATTATGTGCATAAACTAGGGGTTTTATCCCAAAATGATCTCGGGCTAAAAACAACTCTTTATTTAATATATCCAAAATACCAAAGGCAAACATCCCTCTAAAATGTCTAACACAATCCTTTCCCCAATATGCATATGCATGTAAAACCACCTCCGTATCAGAATCGGTTGAAAATGAAAAACCTTTTTGTTGTAATGATTTCCTAAGCTCTCGGTAATTATAAAGCTCTCCATTATAGGTGATCCAAAGGCTTTTTTCGAAGTTGGAGAGCGGTTGTTTCCCTCCCACTAAGTCTATAATTGAAAGCCTGCGATGACCAATCCCAATATTTTCAAAGCAAAAAACACCTTCTCCATCAGGACCTCTATGACAAATAGGTGAAAGCATATTCAAGATCGATCCATTTAGGCATAAAGCATTTTTAAAAAAAAGGCCAACTATTCCGCACATGTTTTTTTACCCAGGACAAAAAAGAATGGTGATATAAAAGGTAATTTTGAGGTGAAAAAATTGTTGGAAATATTCCATTGGTCAATCTTTTTAGAAATTTTTTTAATTCTAAAAATTAATTTCTTTTCTAATTTAGGAAACCTTGGTTCTGCACCCCATGCAATTACATCAAAAGAAAATAAGCCTAAATAGCTTCCTTTAATTTCAGTTAACCCACAATGGTCGTAGATTTTTTTTAGTTTTTTAACACCAAATATTTTGTGTTTATTGAGCTGTTTGGGTTGCCAAAAATTACTTATGAAATAATAGATAGAATAGTTGAAATTTGGAATTTCCGTAAACAAATAACCATTATTTTTAACGTATTTCAACAAATTTTCAATTGTATCAGCTGTATTATCAAAATGTTCGGCAACTCCTAATGAAAAAACAAAATCATATTTTCCCACAATTCCAATATTATCACTAAAAAAATTTTCACAATATATTTTTGAATCTATATTTGCAATAGACAATCTTTTTTTAACAAGTTCACAGCCTTGATTGGAATAGTCTAAACCTGCTACTTTAACTCCAAATTTTTTATTTAAATATAAGAGCCAAAACGAATTTCCACAACCAATTTCAAGAACTGTACTAGGTTTATACCTTATAATAGCTTCATCTAGTTTATTAGCAATTAATTTATCGGCATACGAAGCAGGAGTCCAAAACACCAATTCTGAAGAATCTTTATTTTTAGAATAAAATGAATCCCAATATTCTTTACCAGCTAAATCCTTAGGGGTATTTTTCAAATCTTTTATTTTTTATCTATTAATAAAATAATGATTAATTTTTTAATCGGATTAATTACTTAATATTGGAAAAATTAAAATATAATAATACTTATAACTAAAATTATATAATAATTTTTTTATATTAAAAACAGTTATTCAGATAATCTTTTCTTAATAAATCATATCCTAAAACAATTCGCAGTTGTTGAGATATCAAACAGTCCCAAATTACGTCTATCTAAAATCAAATCGGCATCATCAACAATTTCGAACGTGAATACTGACTCATTCCACAACCAATCGTCATTTTTGGAATGAACTCCAATTGCTACAGAATACCTTCCTTCTCTTAGTAAAGAGAGATCAAATATAAATATTGATGAAAAAAGTTCCCCTACGCTATCAAAACTATTAGAATCAAATAAACTAAATAACTTAACTTCATCTTTAAACAAACTAATAACAACCCTAATTTTATTATTATAATTTGATTTTCCTTTTATAATCAATTTAAAATTATCATTTTTCAATATAATAATATCTTCAAAAAATGGATTTCGATTATTAAGTAATAGTTCCTCAAAAACAAAAGAATCAGAAAGAGGTCCACTAAATAAAACATCTAACATTGAACTGCTTTTCTTATTAGAAATTTTAAAATAATCTTGAATTGCATCATCAATTGAGTTAAAGAAAAATCCTGAACCTCCGTTTAAAACAAATCCAGTATTGCAAAGACTAGATATAGCGCCCAAATTATGGCTAACAAATAAAACGGTTCTTCCTTGACCCGCAACATCCTCCATCTTTCCCAGACACTTTTTTTGAAATTCAAAATCCCCAACGGCCAATACTTCATCAATAATCAAAATCTCAGGTTCCAGATGCGCTGCTACAGAAAAGCCCAAACGCACTTTCATCCCAGAAGAATAAAATTTAACCGGAGTATCAATGAACTTCTCCACTCCGGAAAAATCAATGATTTCGTCCAGTTTAAAATCAATTTCTCGTTTGGTCATACCTAGGATCGTCCCATTCATATAGATATTTTCACGACCTGAGAGTTCAGGATGAAATCCTGTCCCCACTTCCAATAAAGAAGCTACCCTTCCGTGGATTTCAATCCTACCGGTTGTAGGTTCTGTAATTTGAGAAAGGATTTTAAGCAAAGTGGATTTTCCTGCACCATTTTTGCCGATTATTCCAAGAACTTCACCTTCTTTTACCTCAAAATTTATGTCTCTCAATGCCCAAAAGACAGATTCATCCTCAAGTCCAAAACGGTTCATTTCCTTTAGCTTTTTTAGATTAGAAAAAGGAGATTTTAAAATATCAACTATTTGGCCAATTAAGGTTTCAGATTGCTTTTCTTTTAAACCAATTCGGTAGCGTTTGGAAAGGTCTTGTACTTTGATCACCGATTTACTCATCTAAACTCCTTTTAATGTCTCTTTCGAAATCCACCATAAAAGAATCAACTCCTTTTTTATTCATGTGAAGAACATTATAAAAATTTAGCGTATCCCTTGAAAGATCTGAATCGTTATAATTAATATTCAAAACTTTAACAGAAAAAAACAAACTATCGTAAAAATCCAAAAGCAATACTTTATCATCTTCTTTTTGATATATTCCGCTATAAATTGGCGTGAATACCATCACTACTTTCACTCCAATATTTTTAAGTTTATCTATTGTATTTCTATATTGATTTAAATATTGATTTGAAATCTCCTTTTCTATTTTATAATCAGAATTTAGATACAGTTTTTCCAAATTATGTTTATCCCAATTTAAATCTTGAATCTTATAATCTTTAAAAGGCTCATCTTTGGACAAATTATTTAATCCCTTTTTAATTAGTTCCTTATAAACCAAGTATCTGGATAAAGGAAAATATAAGATTCTTTCACTTATAATTTCATGATCGATTAAGTAATCAGAAACTAAAGGATCATCAACCAAAGGAATTAAATCGATATACTCATAAACATTTGGGTCAAAATTCAAAAACCCATAATTATACTCCCATACAATTATTTTTGGAGTAGCATTGTTTTTTAAATAATATTCGAGCAAGACAAGTTGAGTTTCAAGTCCCGATGCATCGTAACCCAAGTTAAAAAATTTCATTCCAAGTGTTTTAGATAAAAAATCTGAATTAAAATGCCTATAAGCTCTTGAGGAACCTAAAATAAGAACTTCAGCATTAACATTTCCTTCTTTGATCCAACCCAATCGTTCCTTTTTTAAACCAAAATCAACAACTTTTAAAAAAATAAAAGAAAAAATAAAAAAAATTAAACTCAATAAAACCCCTTTTTTTATAAATCTTTCCATCAGAACTGGAAATAAATAAACTCCTTTGCCTCACCAAACACACCCCAATAAACAATCAAAAATGCGGTGA
>NZ_JAUSPP010000039.1:0-2997 GCF_030656585.1 Rhodonellum sp. | reverse complement strand
CCTTCAGGCTTCCCAGTAAAATCAGCCAAATTCAGAGATATTGGAAATGAAACAAGATATTGGTTGAAGGAGGGGAGAAACGAAATATTAGCACCATACTTCCTTTGGAGGAATAGACGGCCTATATATCAGCGGTTTTTGGCAGGCATCGGAGAGCGTGAAGAAAATGAGTTAGCTCGTGAGTTTTTCCGAACGAGATCCAGTCATTTTTAGCGCGTAGAAGCCAGACAAAAATCAAATTGGAAGGGAATAGATAGACCATATAAATTCCGCCCCAATTTGAAGAAGAGATATCAGCCTTGATTTTTTGGTTACTTTTTTTATCAAGAAAAAAGCGACAAAAGAAAGAAAATTGCGATTCATGTCAACCAGCTGCCTTGGCGAAAACCCTTCGGGATTCAATCCTTTCCTTTAGCCAAAGACAAACAACCACGATATTCCAAATTCCCCCGGTCCCAACCCGGGTAAAAAATGACACCATTAATCCACAAGACTAAAGGTCTTGAATTTGAAAATGATTGAAAACCAAATCTATCATTCTGAGTTTTTCAACTGACACATTTATTTATTGGTAAAGCAGCAGACACTCATGAAATTTTTTCCTAAAAATTCATTTCCCCACCTACTTAAGCCTCTTTATCGAAAAAATCACTTCTAAAAATATTCTTATTTTTATTGGAAAAGTAATAAAATAAAAGAAAAATATGATGAAAAAGACGAAAAAATACCCTGAACAGGGTATTTTTTCGTCTTTAAGGAATGCGTATATTTGTCATGGGTGATTAAGCAACTTTTCGCACTATTTTTAAACACATGTCACGTTATAGGGATTTTTTATCGAATAATTTTTTATCCCTATTTATTTTTAATCAGAGGATCGAGGCCCACACAAAATTGATATGTTTTCGGGCAAGTGGTTTAAATCCATATGATGCAATACCAATTCCATTCCAGCCTGAAATGGCATAACAGGCTTCATTCATTTCCTGATTTTGACTTCACTTTATTGTTGTCAGGAATATGTCTCCCAATGGTTTGATTTTCTTGCAGTTTCGATTCCTCTTGGAAATGGAATACATATTTCCATCTGACTTAATCAAGTGAGATGCTTTACCTTGCTTTTCCGTTGTCTTAGAATTTGGCTTAAACCCGTTTTATGCATTGCGAATGCAATTCAATATTATCATTAACTGATATTCAATGAGGTGTTGATTGATTTTGACTTCATCTTATTGGTGTCAGGAATTTGTCTCCCAATAGTCTGATTTTCCTGCAGTTTCGATCTCATTTGGAAACTCAATGCATATTTCGGGTTAAACAAATCCCTTTAGGCTTTAATAGGATTCGGAGTTCTATACCTTTTCTCATAAAACAGATTGAACTTGATGAAGTGGTTTGTTGGAATGGGCATGGATTTGGGTTGAATCTTCGCCCAATTCGTCAGTTCTATAAAAAAGAAGTGTCCGCTGATGCTTCCTTGGTCATTTCCTCTGCGATTTCCTTTCCCAAATACCCATCAATCCAATAATGTCCAAGATAGAGTAGGGGCGTCAACAGCACCGCAACCCCGAATTTATAAATGTAATTGATAATCCCCACTGCCACCACTTGTTCGATACTCCAGTTCCCGAACACATAAAAAGCGATCCCCAAGACCACAAAGGAATCGATGAACTGGGATACCAGCGTGGAGCCTGTTGCGCGCAGCCAGATCATTTTAGGGCCTGTGATTTTCCGGAGTTTTTGGAAGACATAGACGTCAATCAATTGTCCCAACAAAAACGCGGTCAGTGAGCCGATGATGATGCCCAAACCCTGTCGGAAAATGACATTGAAAGCATAGTCGATATTGAAGGGGTTTCCATCGGCATCGGGGCTATTTACCTCCAACCAAAACGGTGCAGCAGGCAATTCCGTCACACTGACGATGACCAAAAAGCTGTAGGCGATAAAGAAGGCGGTGATAAAACTGATCTTCCTGACCCCTTTTTTGCCGAAATATTCATTGATGATGTCTGTGGTGATAAAGACGATTGGCCAGATCACGGCCCCAGCGGTCAGGTTGAAATCCAGGATGTATTCTCCAAAAAACACCCATCCAGCAGGCTCCCAGCCCAAGGTCATTTCCCCGGAAAAAATCTTGACCCCGATAATCTCAGCCAAGATCGCATTGGTGAGGAATATCCCGGAAAGGATGATAAACAGATTCGTCTTCTTGGATTGGAACTCCCTTTGGCTCGGCTTTATCTCCATAAAATCATTTTGGGGGCAACGTTTTGGTTGGAAGGGGCATGTTATTCCACGGTATAGCGCTCTCCTTCGATACTCAGGTAACTTTCGGCAAAGACAAATCTCGCCTCTTCCATTATCGGGGTTAAATCCACATAGCGGGTTGAATAGTGCCCCAACAGCAATTTGTGGACGCCGGCTGCTTTGGCGATCATACCTGCCTGCCTGGCGGTGCTGTGAAAGGTTTCCTTCGCCCTCTCAGCCTCGATTTCTGTAAAAGTCGATTCATGGTAGAGCAGCGTCACCCCTTTCAGATGGGGTACCAAATCCGGGTCGTAGATGGTGTCTGAACAAAATGCGTAGGTTTTTGGTGGATCCGGTGGATACGTATAGTCTTTGGCCGCATACAGCACCTTCCCGTCAGAATCCATAAAATCCTTTCCCCTGAGAAGGGATTGGATGGCTTCCACTTCGATTTTCTTCTGTAATAACTTTTCTTTGATCAATTTCCGGAATTCCTTTTTTTCTTGGATAATAAAACCAGTACAGGCGATCCTATGTTTCAGCGGCAGACTGAAAACCCTGTAATTTTTCTCTTCCAAAATCAATTCTTTCTGATTGGGATTGGTGGCGACGAACCTGATGGGGAAATTGAGTCGGGTATTGCTGTGCTTGAGTTGGACGGTGATGATTTCGTCCAGGCCATTGGGCCCAAAAATGGTGAGCAGACGGGTTCTTTTGTGCAAATGAAAAGTGGAGATCATTCCC
>NZ_JAUSPP010000038.1:0-3490 GCF_030656585.1 Rhodonellum sp. | reverse complement strand
CGGCAATCAGTTTCACATTCTGTCGGTACTGGACGGACCAATCTGTATTCCCGATCAAATAATTGAACACGGCCATGTTCAAGAAATCATCCAGTTGGGTTTGTACGGGTCTGACCAAGGTTTTTTCCACCGCCACCATGCCGTTGCGTTCGGCCATCTGTCCCTCTTCTTCCAGTAAAATCCCATAAAATGGACCTTGCTCTTTTGGCTTTAATTTGGGGTCGTCTAAAACCACTTTGACCAGTTTGGCTTGGAAACTTTTTGGACTGATCAGGTTGTAAAGTTTGTAAACATGGTATTCTCGGATCAGGAAACTTTCTCCCTGACAGGGCATCACCAGTTTTAGACGGTCCTGTTGTGCGAAAATCGTTTTCTTTCTGTCTTCTTTTCGGAAATTCAAGAGCAATGGAGGATGGGAACAAATGCCTTTTGCCCTCCTGAAATTCCCTCGGGTTCTCAACCGGATAGGGATGGTAACAACACTGCTGTCCCCATCCGTGTAGCGCAAATTTCCAGAGCGATATTGCGGATCTCCTGACCGATCCCTTAATACTTCCGCCAAATCGCCTGACAAGGTGATTGTAAATACTTCCTCATTTTCAAATAAGCCACCCGTCTGGGCACTCGAAAATCCGGTAAGAAACAGCAGGAAAAACAAGGCCAAGCAGGTTGAGCACTTCTGACCAATACACCCTTTTCCCGAAAAGCAGTGAACAAAAGAAAAAATGGGAATTGATTTCATTTCCATTACATAGTGTTGAAATAAAGCAGTTTAAGTTATAAAAATATTTTGATATTTCTGAAAATCTGCTTCTTCATTTTATGTAATTCTTTGTTTAAAATAATTAACTTAGTTATATAAAAACCATAAAATGGAAATAGAACAAGAGGAAGAGCATAAAAAATCCGGGAGGGAGCGAGAAACGCTTTTTCGCGCAACTTACAGAAACCAAACCAATCTGAGGCAGATCGTGGATAGCAAGGCAAACATGATCATCAGCATCAATACAGTGATCATTTCTTCCATAATCGCCATTTCAGGTTATGGAGTCGTAGCCGAAAAACTTGATTTTTACCAATATTCCATCATTATCCCTATGGTGGTGATCGTTCTTTCCTGTCTTACATCTGCCATTTTGGCGATTTTGGCGGCTCAGCCAAAGATCATCGAATCCCATTTCAAACCCAACCCTTCAGAAAAGACAAGCCTGCTGTTTTTTGGCGTGATTGCAGATTATACCCAACAGGAATATATCAACAAAATGGAAGAATTGTTGAATTCAAGGAAGGACATCTACGAGCACATGATCATCGATCTCTATAGCCAAGGGGTGATTTTAAAACAGAAATACAACCTGCTCGGCTACGCATATAAAGTGCTCATGATCGGATTTGCAACCGGCGTACTGGGCTTTGTGATCTTTATGGTCTTCTTCAGGTGAGTGATTTTTCCTTTTTAAGATGGAAAAGGATATGAAATTGATTGACTAAAAATTTTTGGAGTTTAATTTCAATTAGTAATGCATGAAAACCAAAGCGCTTGTCATTTTCCTGCTCGTTATTTTTTGCCATGTAAGTGTGGCTCAGGAAAGAATATTAGCACCACTTTTTGGAAGTGACTCACTGCTGGAAATGAGCTTGTCTTATTCTTTCAAGGACTTAAGGAAAAATACAAACGACTCACTTTATCTCCCCACGATTCTCCATTATAAAACCAATAGAGGAAACTGGGATTCAATTGGAATCGAAATGCGCTCAAGGGGGAATTTCAGAATGAAAAACTGTTTTTTCTCTCCTGCCAGAATCAAAATAAGCAAAAAGGAGAGCAAGGGGACGCTATTTGAAGGATCCAAATCCCTCAAACTTGTGCTTCCCTGTCACGCCAACAAAACTGGCAATGATCTGGCCTTGAAGGAATATCTCTGCTACAAACTTTATGAACCCATTTCCAATTATTATTTCAAAACAAGGTTGATTGACCTGAACCTGACGGATCTCGATGGAAGGCAGGCCAAATCTTACACAGCCAAGGCTTTTTTTATCGAGGACAATGATCAGGTAGCCAGACGCTTTGGAGGGAGAATCATGAAAGGCAAAAACATCAACCCCTATTCCTTGCAGGATACGGCGGCTGTAAGACATGATTTTTTTCAATTTATGATTGCCAACACGGATTGGTCCAGTTTGGTACAACACAATTTGCAGGTGATGCAATTGCCTCCGAGGACTTATATCCCATTGCCCTATGATTTTGACATGGCTGGGCTTGTCAATGCCCCTTATGCTCAAGTCAGTGAAAAGCTGGAAATTGACAATGTACGGGAAAGGCTTTACAGAGGATTTTGCAGAAATGAAGGATTGCTGCAGTATGTCAGAGCAGAGTATCTTGAACGCGAACCGCAAATTTGGGAGGCTTTCAAGCACATCGAAAAGGACATCCACAAAAACGAATTGCAGGCAATGCGGAAATTTATCGAAGAATTTTTTTCCATACTCAAAAATGACAGGAAATTCAAAGACAACATCCTTTACAAATGCCGAACGCACACCTAAAATTCAGGATTTAAAACCAAATACAAATGGTCAAGACAAAAGTCATCCCGCTCCTCCAAAGGATTTTTTTTCACTCCTTGTTCTTGCTTTCGATACAGTCCGGTTTTGCGCAGCAAATCCTGGTGCCTCCCTACATCCAGCCAGGAAATGCACCAAATTTTTTCAGTGAACAAAAGGTAGTCATCTGGCAGACCGACAGTCTGCGGGGAAACTTCAGGTTGGAATGGGGAGAAGGACTTTCTGCCATTTCCGTGAAAAAGTTTAAGTCCGTCAAACTGTCTGCAACTAAACTTAACTTGAACAATGCATCGAGTTTCCTTTATCGGGGGAATATCAAAGGTTTGAAATTTGACAGAACCTATGTGTATCGGGTGACCCAAGATCAAAAAACAATAGCCGAACATGTCTTCCAAAGCCGAACCAAAAAGCCAAAGACACGCTTTGCAGTATTCGGGGACAATGGGGCAGGCACAAGCGAACAAGCCGCCATAGCCCATCAGATTTATCTCCAAAAACCAATGTTTGCGCTTTTGACTGGAGACATGGCCTATTCCTATGGCAGGGAATTGGAGTATCGCCACCGGTTTTTCCCCTATTATTTGGCGCAGGAGGCTTCACCGGTATTGGGAGCCCCTTTGATGGGAAGCATTCCTTTTTACATGTTTTTGGGCAACCACGATATCTACAGTGCCGATTTCACCAAATATCCAGATGGATTGGCATATTTCTATTACAGTGATTTGCCCTTGAATGCACCGATTCCAAAGATGACGGTCACACCCGAAGGTCCTCAGGATTTGATTGATGCCTTTGTGAAAAACACAGCGCCCCGTTTTCCGAGAATTTCCAACTACTCCTTCCAATACGGGAATGTGCACATCGTTTGTCTGGATGCCAATTACTACGTCAACCCTCTGGATCCTGCATTGATGGAGTG
>NZ_JAUSPP010000034.1:0-26906 GCF_030656585.1 Rhodonellum sp. | reverse complement strand
GATTTTAATAAAACCCTCTTGATACCTTTTTCTACTTAAAAATTGTGGGAATTGGAAATAGATTAAACCTGAAATATGCAATATGTTCCCAAATGGTTTTGAAACTGAAAGAAAATCAGACAATTGGGAGAGTAATTCCTGAAATCAATGGGATAAAATCAAAAATAGTCAATAACAAATTGATTATCATTAAATTAAAACATTGAATTGAGTTCGAAATGCATAAAACAGATTAAAATTGGAATGGATAAAAAAAAAGCCTTCCGGAAATATTTCCGGAAGGCTTTTTTTTTTATGCTGGAGTATATTACCAATAAAGAGTCCCAACTGCACCAGCTCCAAGATTGATTTTGGATATTTTTTCACCTTGCTGGATTTGGAAATCCATTGCGGATTTAGAGGTATTCAATACGATCAAAACTAATGTACCATCAGTATTTCTGAAAGCCACATTTGCCAAGCCTTCCGGTTCGTTGGAATCTATTCTCAATGACCCAGGCAGAACAAATTTAGAAGCATGGGCAATGATGTAATAAGCCGGATTGCGGATAACCGAATCGCCATCAATAGTAATCGCACCCAAACACAAACTGCAGCCTCCTCTGTCTGTAAAAGGCTTCAAGTCCGGTGCCGAAGTCAGGTTCCATTCCAACACCGTCCTTGCCCAGTTCCTGGGAGCCCCGATGATCAGGTTTTTGGTATGCCAAACCAAGTCTTCAGGAAGATTCCCTGGGGAACCGATCCATTGTTCGGTGAAATAAATATTTTTGTCCGGATGGGCTTTGTGGACCTCGGAAAGGGCTTCGATCGATCCTCCATAAAGATGAAAGGCCGATCCGTCCACATACTTTTTGGCCTCTGGATCGTCCAAAATAGTGATGGGATAATCTGGTCTGTCCGCATTGTGGTCATAGACGATGATCTTTGTTTTGATCCCGTTCTTTTCAAATTCGGGCCCTAAATGGCTTTTGATAAACTCCCTTTGCTCTTCTGCCTCCATGAGCAAACTAGGATTGTTTCCCGGATGGAGCGGTTCGTTTTGAACCGTGATGGCATCTATGACAAAGCCTTCCTCAGCCATTTGCTCGATGTATTTCACGAAATACAGAGCGTAGGCATCATAGTTTTCAGGAAGTAGTTTACCCCCTCTGGTATCCTTGTTGTCCTTCATCCAAGCAGGGGGCGACCATGGGGAACCCATCAGTTTGATGTCGGGATTGATCGACATGATTTGTTTCAAAATGGGAAGCACATCTTCACGGTCGGGACCCAAATCAAATCGACTCATTTCCGGATCGGTTTCTCCTTCCGCCAAATCATGATAGGAAAATGGATATTCATTGAGATCAGATGCAGCAATGGAAAGCCTGAGGTAGCTGATGCCGATGTTTTTCCCGTCCCTTCCAAAGAGTTCTTCCAAAATAGCCTTTCTTGCTTCCTTCGACATCCCCAAAAGATGAAGCGCACTGCCTTGTGATAGCGTAAAACCAAAACCATCCATTTCCTGATAACCAATGTCTTCATTGATTTGAATGGTCGGAAGGGCCTCAATTTGTTCCGAAAACGAAGGGTCGTCCTGCTCCACAAAGAGGATATTTTGGGCAGGATCTGTCAACCAAAAGGAAAGTGGGGGTTTTGGATCTTCACATCCCAATAGGAGCAAAAGAGGCAAATAATTCAATTTTTTGAGTTTCATCAAGGGTTGGGCTTGCTTGGTTTAATTCTTTTTGTTGGGTCTCTTATATCGGATTGGTGCTTCAGGCTCAGGTTTTAATTCAACACCTTCGGTTTCCATCAATCTTAATGCTTCCTTCACCGCACGTTCCAGTTGCGGATCCCTGCCTTCGATTACGTCCTTTGGCGTCTGTTCGACGGCGATATCTGGTGATATCCCAATGCCTTCGACTGCCCATTCTCCATTGATATCAAAGAACCCTCCTCTTGGTGCCACCATTCGGCCGCCGTCCAAGAATGCGGGTGTATCCCAAGTGCCCACTAATCCGCCCCATGTTTGGGTTCCAATCAGTGGACCGATTTTCATTTTATGGAACAGGTAGGGGAGAAGGTCTCCACCAGAACCTGCTCTTTCATTGATCAGCATCACTTTAGGCCCCCATATTCCGGCCATGGGTGTCGTAAAGGGTCTTCTATCGTTTGCCTTGCTGTTAAAATAACCATGGAGTTCCCTCGCCATGATGTCCACCATATAGTCAGCGGCGGATCCACCTCCATTGTTTCTTTCATCGATTACGGCTCCTTTTTTATCCTGTTGGGAGAAATAATACCGATTGAAATAAGTGTATCCAGGTTGACCCGTGTTTGGGATATAGACATAAGCAAGCTTGTTGTCAGACATTTCCCCAACCTTTCTTCTGTTTCCTTCTACCCAATCCATCATTCTCAATTGGTTTTCATTGGCTACAGGTACGACGGTCAAAACCCTGGATCCATCAGTCAACGGTTTGGTATTGACCCTAACTTTGATTTGGGTGTTGGCCATCCCTTCAAAGTACTGATAGATATTGTCTGTTGATTTGATTTCTTTGCCATTGACTTCCAAAAGGTAATCTCCTTCCTTGATCTCCAATCCTGGCTGGGACAAGGGAGCAAGAAGGTTTGGATTCCAGCTTTCTCCATTATAGATTTTCTTGATTCTGTATTTTCCCTGGTGGATTTCATAATCTGCTCCTAACAAACCGATCGGGGTGCTGGTGACAGATGGGAAATCTCCGCCTGATGTATAACTGTGCCCAACTGCTACTTCTCCGCCTAGGATATCGATGATGTAATTCAAATCCGAGCGGTGTCTCACATCCTCCACCCAAGGCTTGTACCAATCAAAAATCTCATCCCATGGCGCACCATGTACATTGTCTACGTAAAGAAAATCCCTTTGGTATCTCCAGCCTTCCCGGTAAATCTGTCCCCACTCTTCTTTTGGAGTGATTTTTACCTTGAAATTGGACAAGGCTTTCAAGGTTCCATCTCCAACTTTTTTCGGACCACCGGTAGTTTCGATAATTCCCCAATTCCCATTGGCTTGGTAAAGCAATGATTTTCTATCCTGAGAAACCGAGCCAGTGTTGATGCCTGAGAGGTAAATCTCAGTTTTCCGATCTTTGAAATTATACCGGTGCAAGGTGACACCTTGTTGGTTCGGGATCGCTTCTGTGTAGAAAACATGGTTTTCGGGGCCCGCCATCAATTCCATATAATTTCTGTCGGGAATGTCCACAGCAACAACCCTATTCCACAAACCTTCTTCATCAATGACAACAGGCTTTATTTCATCCTTTTTTTCTGCTTTCTTGTCATTTTCTTTGGCCTCGGCTGGCTTTGCTTTTTCTTCGTCACTTTGGGGAAGAAGCGGAGATTTTCCGGTTTTACTCAAGACGCTGAGATAGAGATTGCGCGTTGTGGGTCGGTCATAAGAACTCATGTCCAACCATCCCGTATTCAATCCGAAATTGGTGCTGGCCAAAAAGAAGAGATAATCCCCGCTGATATCCCAAACAGGGGAAATTGCATCCGCCATTCCGTCTGTCACTTGGATTTTCTTTCCCGACGCGATGTTGTAGACAAAAATTGCTTTGAATTGGCTGTCGAGCAGGCGGGCGTAAGCGATCCATTTGCTATCGGGGGACCACACAGGATTCAAGGATCTGTTGGGATGTGCAAATCTTTCGGTGTCTGCAATCTTGGCCACTCCGGAATTTATGTTGACAAACCAAAGGTTGTAATCTGTATCCGTGTAGGAAATAAATTTTCCGTCAGGAGACCAATCGGGTTTAAAGTAAAACGACTTGCTGGGTAACTGGATGACTTTAGGGGCATTCAAGCCTTCTTGGTCACCGATCATCAATTGGTATTCTCCTGATAGATCCGAAAACCAGGCAATTTGCTGCCCGTCTGGTGACCAGACCGGTGCGCGGTCAGCGATTCCCGAGCTTTGGGTAATGTTTCTGGCATCGCCTTTTTCTTTGGGAACGGTCAGGATTTCACCTCTATATTCAAAAAGTGCCCTTTGTCCCGTCGGAGAAAGCGATGGATTCGTCAGGCGATTTCCAGTGACTGTTTCCCATCTTTCTCTTGCCCAATGAAAATCACCTTTAACCGTAATTTCCAATTGTTTAGTTTCACCACTGGTGGGATTCAATAAATGGAGATATCCTCCTTGTTCGTAGACCACATGGGTTTCATTTGCATCTAAATTTTTCACATCGAAATTGCTATGAAAAGTTTCTTGTTTCAAGTCCCCGGATTGAGGATCATAAGACCATACATTGTTGGCAAAATCCCTTTCCGAAAGGAAAAAAATTCTTTTTCCAAGCCAAATGGGTTGGGTATGGCGTTCATTGTCTGATTGCGGCGTCATTTTCAATGAAAAATCCGTAAGGTCCACTATCCAAATGGGTTTGGCTTGGCCTCCACGATAGTTTCTCCATTCGGCATCCCAAAAAGCGATCTGCTGATAGGCAATGTGCTTGCCATCGGCAGAAATCCTGCCATTGACCGCCCTTGGGATGGGAAGGGATTCTTCCATGCCTCCTTCCAAAGAAATTTTGTAGAACTTTGATTCTTTGGTTGGCACTCCTTCTCTACTGGAACTAAAAAGAATATGCTTGCCATCCGGGGTCCAACCTGTCACCAAATCAGCTCCGGGGTGCCAAGTCAACCTCCTTGGTTCTCCACCTGCTGTTGGGATCACATACACGTCGGTATTCCCATCGTACTGAGCAGAAAAAGCGATATGTTTTCCATCAGGTGAAAAATTGGGTGAATTTTCCGCTCCTTCATTGCTGGTCAGTCGAATGGATTCCCCACCGCTGATACTGGTTCGCCAAAGATCATTGGCATATACAAAAACAATATACTCCTTACTGATGGCAGGCTCCCGGAGCAATCGGGTTCCTTGACCAAAGGTCAATTGGCTGGACAATACACAAAGTAATCCAAAAACTAATTTTCGCATGCGTCTGATTGGGTTTATACAAGTAAACTAAAGTAAGAAAAGGAAAGCATGCGAAAAAACCGTTGAAGGAAATCCTATTTCTTTTTTGAGAAAACCTCCCGAATGGCCTCCAAATAATCAAAGCCAAGGCCAACGGTGGGTTCGATGTAATTTCCCTCCAAATATTCATTCCAACAGCAAACCATGATCGTGTTTCCATTGGTATTTTTGTATGTATCGGATAAACGCTTTGCTTCCTGAATTTTGGCCTTAAAAGTGGCTTTGGTACTGTGGACCCTGTCTTTGATTGGTTCACTTGGAAAGCCTGATGGCTGCGGCCAAGTTCCACCCACGGGTCGCATATCCCATCCCATGGCTACCGGAACTTGATAGTCAAAAGCGGGATCCCGCGCATAAAACTTACTCCATTTGTCCCAATGCCCGCGGTAAGTAGCCCTCATATCGGCATAACTTTTATTGTCTTGCTCGTAGTAATTATGATAGACGTACCCAGTCATTCCCTCAAAACCCATTCCTTTGAGCCTTGGCACATAATCCTGCAAAAGCAGTTTGTCTGTATAGGTTCCGCCTTCCCAAGGTCGTGTTGGATTGTTTGGGATCCATTTGGTTGGCAACCCATATTGTTTTTCGATGGGCAACATTGGACCTGATGCTACGGCAATGAATTTGATTCCTTGCCATCCATTTTTTATAGCCCTGGCTTTTGATCGATCCAAAAGTTCCTGCATGCTGATTCCATAGAAAGCAGCTCTGGATTCCATGTCTTGGGGGAAATAAATGTAGACGATAGGACGTCCATTTTCATCTTTGAGATAATCGGTCCTTCCAAAATATTTATCTATCCAAAGTTGCGTGATTTTATCATGAACCTGAAGGTAAAGGGCTTTATCTGGTTTTTCTCCTGCGTAGTTCCTTTTGGCAGCCAAACTTGCGGGTGAACCAACATCCAACCACAATCTCCATCTTTCATCGCTGTCATCACACCAATTGATGGCCCATTTCATTTGTTTTGAAGCGGGTAGCTTCTCATTTTCCCGGAGCAAAATAGTCAGTTGATCATTCCATTCCTCCAAGCCAGGTACCGCAACCCGACCATCTCGCGCAGGATCAATTTCCCAACCTTTAGGGTAATAAATATTGGCTTGCGGCGCAAAATTGCGGTGATGAAAATAATGCCTTCCAAAAAACCAGTTGTACGCAAAAAAATCAATCCCATAATTCTTCATGTATTCCAACTGTTTTTTGGCAACCTCGGGATCGGTTCTTTTGTAAAATCCTTTTAAAGAAGTATGGGGTTTTCTGTCCAAAAAAGGTCCTTCATAAGGATAGCGATTGTTGTAAATTCTACCTTTTGGTCCCCATATCGCAGGGTTTTTTAAATGAGAGCAATCTTCCCTACCCGTAATACAGGACCAAAAACTGTCTATATCCTTGTTGGGATCTGGAGAGGTATTCCAGGAAGGCATAAAATAGACCCCTACCAAATTCCCTTCCTTATCTTCGGATTTCCTCAAATCGATTTCGGAAGTACGGCTATTTTCTAGCCTCGCCTGTGTAGATTTATCGCTGGTTTCCAGTTGCGGGGAGTTGGAGTCCTGTTTTTGGATAAGCTTGGATTTTTCGCTGCAGGAAAATATTCCAAGTAGCATGAGGAGGGCGAGATTGCACAAAAGTTTTGAAAGGTTGTTTTTCACGGAGGTCAATTTTTATAAAATTACCATTTCCATAAAAAAAAGCATGCTTTTCTTCAATTCTTTACTGAGTGAATGGATTTTTTTTGCAAAAAACCTTCTCAATTTAATTTCTCCAAAAGCGCATCATAATAGGTATTGCTGACCGGGACAGTCTTTCCCGAAATGGTCACTTGGTGGCGTTCTATTTTTTGGATCAATAAGGTATTCACGACAAAAGACCTTTGGGTTTTTAGAAAACCGGTTGGGAGAAGGCTTTCCACCTCACCCAGAGTCATTCTGCTGAGTATTTTCTGATTGGGTAGGTGGAAGGTGACATAGTTTCCGGTTGCTTCGCAAAACAAAAGATCCTCAAAATTGACCTTGATTTGTTCATATCCGGTTTTGACAAATAGAAATCCATGCGATGGTCCGTTTTTGAGATCGTACCATTCCTGGGCCTTTTGACAGGATTTCAAGAATCGGCTGAGGTTGAATGGTTTCAGCAAGTAATCTATGGCATCCAGTTCAAAGCTTTTGACGGCATGTTCGGAATAGGCCGTGGTGAAGATTACCATCGTTTCCTTTGGGATCAGGGTAGCCAATTCCATTCCTGAGATATCCGGCATTTTGATATCCAAAAAAATCAGGTTTACGGGATTTTCTCTGAGATAATCCAAGGCCTTGATGGCATCGGTAAAAACAGATTTGAGTTCCAAAAATGGCACTTTAGAAGCATGTGATTTCACCACTTCCAAAGCCATGGGTTCATCGTCAATGGCTATTGCTGTCAGCATTTTAGGTCAATTGAATGGATAAATGTACAAAATATTCAACCTCATTTTCCCGAATGACCAATTCATGTTTGCCTGGATAAAGAAGTTCAAGTCTTTGTCTGACGTTTTCGAGTCCAATGCCAGAAGCTTTTCTTTCGGGGTCCTCAGCATTGGATCGGTGTATGCTGTTGTTTACATCCAGATGTACAGATCCCGCCAAACATCTCAAGCTGATTTTCACCCAGGATTTGCTCTGGAAGCTGATGCCGTGCTTGAATGCATTTTCCACAAATGGAATCAACAACATCGGTGCAATTTCACCTGCACAAGCTTCTTGACTCCGGTTGAATAGGATTTCAATGTTTTCCTGGTCCTTGATGCGGAGCATTTGAAGGTCTACATAATTGACCAAGTATTCTTTTTCCCGTTCCAAAGGGATTTTATCCTGATTATTTTCGTGGAGCATAAAGCGCATCATGTCGCCGAGTTTCTGGATGCCTTCAGACGTTCTTTCTGCATTTTCCTGAAGCGCAGTGCCATAAAGCGTATTCAGGGCGTTGAACAGGAAATGGGGATTGATTTGGGAGCGGAGAAAACTGAGATTGGCTGAACTCTGGTCAACCTTATAGGTAAGCGTTGTCAATTGACTTAAGTAGTGGTCATACTTGTTGAAAAACAGATTTGACAATGGAAAAATGAGGACCATAATCAAGAAAATAACGAATAGACCAGCAATCAAAAACTCTCCTTTTTGGTTAAATATTGAGAGGAAAATAAATAGGACGACAACAAAAGCAATCAAGGAATAATAATACGTCCATGCCAGTCTATTTTTTTTCGCCTTTCGATTTCCATATACCAGAAAGAAATTGAACAACACCAAAAGGATCAGCACAGGCATTACCAAACCATAAGCCCCCAAAATGGCCGAATGAATGATGGAATGTGATTGGAATAAAAAGAGCAAAACAAACAAATATAGGGCAACCAATCGGAAGGCATTGTAAACCTGATAATCTTTAAGTTTTGGGGGATAGATTACTTGATTCAGTATATAGACAAACACCAGGTAACCTACATATATGGCGATGGTATTGAAATAGAATGGGATCATAAAATCCCTTGTCATTCCGGCCACTACCGAAAATGTCCCGATGATAACCCAAGAGCCTATCAATATTAAAATTGCATAGAGGATCAATTTCCATTTTTTTCTTTCTAAAAAGAATTTGGGGAGCAATCGGATATGGAAAAGATAAAAGGAAAGAAAAAGCGTCAATGGGATAAATACTTTCGCAAAGTAGGACTCCAATTCCCTGTCAGTGGCATCTCTGTAAAAAATTCCTGCATCGAGGACATTGACCAAAACGATGGCCAAAAATAACAATGTCAGTATCCACCATTCTATTTGTTTGAAGGGTAAAGCTTTTTCTTTCATGTTGGAAGTCTTAAAGTTTTTGAATGCGTTGGGTAAGTGTTTCATTTTTTTGGAGGGAATCGGGATAGATCCCAAAATAGGAGGATGACTCAGGGAAAATCGGAGGGCTTTCCATTCCAGGCTTTTTCACATCTGGATTGGGATGCATTTGAAATGCCAAATGAAGATTGTAGAGCAATCCCGATAGGATCAGAAGATAAACCTTCCAATGGTTTTTTCTCGGCGCCAATTTTTTCCCTGAAATCATTATGCAAGAATAGTGGAAGCCCCATTTTCAAGCAAAAATATGTGATGAGGTCTCCAAACAAGGGGATGGAAAATCGTTATGCTCCTCAAAGGACATGGAATAAAATCCCTCCTTGAAATGCAACCGGCAATTATGGGTTCGTGCTTTTCCAAATGATCAGACGGAAATCCCTTCGAATTGATAGTCCTCTCAAATACCCTCCAATACCCGCATGATGCTGCGGATTCCCAAAACCAAAGTAATCACCCAGATCGCCAAACCCAGGACATTGAAGCCCAAAGAATTTCTGTATTTCCCCATCACGGAGGCTTTATTGATCACCCATAAAATATAGGCACTGAGGAGTGGCAGCAATATCCCGTTGGCTAGCTGGGCGAAGGTGATCAATTGGACGGGTTTTATTCCAAAAGAGGAAAAAACCAACCCCAGTCCCAAAATGGCCAAAATACTCACCCGCATGGTCCAATTCTTTATATCCGTAGACCAACCAAAACAACCCGCCACCACAAAAGCACCTGCCAATGGGGCGGTTATCGCAGAGGTGATACCAGCGGCAAACAATCCAAATCCGATAAAATATTTAGCAGCAGCACCCAACAAGGGCTCCAAGCCAAGGGCCAAATCTACGGCATTGTTGATTGCATCTGCATTTCCACTTGCACCGGTGATGACAATGGCCATAGATACCAGGCCTCCCAAGACCACCGCAACAATGGTGTCCACCCGAACAAATTTCAGATCCTCTCCTGATTTCCACTTTTTTGAAACCAATGAGGAATGAAGAAACAGGTTGTATGGAACCACCGTGGTGCCAATCAAGGCGACTATCGTCAGGATGTTACCGCTGTCAACTCCAGGCACGAATCCCTGAAAAATAGCCAACATGGATGGTCTGACCATCACGGCAGTTACCAAAAAAGTGATGCTCATGAGGATGACCAAAGCAATCAAATATTTTTCAATCAACTTGTAATTCCCAGTCATCAGCAAAACCAGAGCGATCAATCCAATGGACAAATTGATCATGTTTATACTTGCTTGACCAATGGTCAATACCGGTGCTTTGATGAAGATTTCAATTCCCATCGCTCCACCACTGATATTACCGGCTTCGTAAGCGGCGTTTCCAAGAACAATGGCAAGTAGGATCAAACCCAGTGAAAAATAGCGGACGATGCCTTTGGTCAGCGTTTCACCGATGACTTCAGTCAGGCCTTTCTGGGTGACCAAGCCAATCCGAGCAGCCATTTCCTGCAATACTACGGTCGCAACCATGGAGAGCGCCAAAGCCCACAGCAGGTCAAATCCAAAATTCACACCGGCAAGCGTGCAAACGGTAACAGTCCCAGGCCCGATAAAAGCAGCTGCAACCAGTGGACCCGGACCTATATAATTCCTCCAATTGCCTCTCATGGGGCTTGCAACAATGCATAAACCGCAAAACTCCCCAACCAATGGGTGCCTTCGTAATTGTCATCTACAATAGAGGGAAGAGAGTATTGAATATGAGCATTTGCAACAGCCATCAAATGTCCATAATCCTCGGGATAAGCATGGATCAAACCGTAAATCACCCAAGCCCTGCTGAAGTTCAGCCCATCCAAATGGACCAATTTCCCATCGGTTCTATCACTCACTCTACCCGGCTCGAGAGAAAAATCATTTTTGGCCAATTGCGGCAAAAATCCATTTGCCCAAATTTTGAATTCCTCCTTACCCAAAACCTTCCGCATGATGTCCAATTCCTGAAAACAAGGGGAAAGGAAATCAAAACCACTGGGCTCCCATGTCAAAGGACAGTTCTCGTCATTTTCAAACCAATCCAAGGCCCGCCTCCGGATGAGTTCCTTTAAGGCTTGGTGTTCCACTGTTTGGGCATAATCATAAGCCAAGGAAAGCCCAAATGCAATGTTGGAATGTTCTCCAACCCGAATGGGATAAATCAGTTTGGGAAGAAACTCCAAATATTTTTCCACCATCAACTCCGTAAGCGGTTGGAGATTTGCTTCCAGTTCCCACGCCAAAGGATCTTCCCATTGGTGCAGTTCCTCGGCAAGTTTCAGGATCCAGGCCCAACCATAGGTCCGCTCAAAGCTTGCATTCTGTGGCCCTGAGAAGTAGAATACTTCTTTTTCAATATTAAGGGCAGATAAGTTGGTCTTTAACTTTTCCTTTATTTCTTCACGATTGTCCAAATCAGGGAATTGTCGAAGGAGGGTCACCAACATCCAGTGCCCATGGACGCTTGAATGCCAGTCAAAACAACCGTAAAAGGCCGGATGCAACTCCATAGGGCCTTTTAGGTAGCTTTCGTTTTCCAAAGTCTGATTGAGTTTATTCGGGTATTCCACCTGCATGCAATGGAGTGGGAGCAAAGCCAAACGATTGGCCTCGGCCAAGGTCAATCTGATGGGTTCCAGGTTAGCTAGTTTTTGAGATTTTTCTGTGGGCAAATCGGATAGGGCAATGCTGCCCAAAAGGAGAGAAAGGAGGAGTGTTTTGATCATAACAAGTAACTTGAGGCTTTGAAATCGAAATATGCAATAGGTTTCCTATCAGAGGTTGAAAATGCAAAAAAAGTCAAACTATTGATAGAATAAGGCATATAACCGATATTGAGAATCAAAAACCGTAAATAATGGTGTGCCAATTAAGCAATTTCCGGTTGAAATGGAATTGGTAATGCATAACATGGCTTGAATATACCTGAAATCCTCTTTTTAACAATCAGAATTATTGATTATACTTGTTTCATCTGATTGTCCTCCATGAAAAAAATTCTCAAAATTATATTCGGGATTTTCCTGATTCTAACTCTTTTGGTCATCCTTACCTTGATCGGATCTTACCGAAAAGATATTTCTCCAGAAATCTTGGTGGAGAAATATGCCGATCAAAATTCATTCTTCCTGAAAGTAAATGGGTTGAATGTGCATGTCAAAATAAAAGGGGAGGGGGAACCGATTTTTTTGATTCATGGAAGCTTTTCTTCTTTGCATACATGGGAGGCTTGGGAAAAAGAATTGAGTCCTTATTTTATGACTATTTCGATGGATCTTCCCGGACATGGATTGACCGGACCGGACCCCGGAAAAGGCTATGGCATTTCTGATTATTCCGCTCTTGTATTTGGCATAGCCGACCAACTTGATTTGGATGAATTTCATGTGGCGGGAAATTCGATGGGAGGGGGAGTCGCCTTGAAAATGGCTTCGGATCATCCTGAACGGATATTGAGCTTGAATTTGATTGACGCTTCCTTTCAGGCGAAGCAACGGAATTCAGGAAGCCAAAAACCTTCGGGTAATCTGATCAGTTCTATCACTAAACTGGCACAAAATCCCATTTTTTCAAATCTGCTCTTGAAATGCACACCGAAATTCATTTTCAGAATGAATATGGAGCAGGTTTTCTTTGACCAAGCCAAAATCAAGGAAGAATCAGTGACCAGATATTATGAATTGATCAGAAGGGAAGGAAATAGGCAGGCCACCATCGATCGCCTGACGACAAGGAAATCTTATGAGATCGATTTTGAAAGACTGAAGATGCCGGTATTGATCATGTGGGGAAAGGAAGATCGATGGATCCCTTTGGAAAGGGGAAAGCAATTGGCGGCTGATATTCCGGGCGCAAAATTGAAGGTGTTCGAACAAGCTGGTCACGTCCCTATGGAGGAAATTCCGACGGAGACTGTCAGGGAATATTTGTCATTCTTAGGCATTCAACTGGATATGGACTATTTTTCCGCTCCTAAATATCTCAGTTATGTCCCTTGATGTTTTCCTTGTCTCCATCCTGCTTCTCCAATCCGCCCTATTGGTTTATTTTACCCTAAAATCAAGAAGCAATGTGGCCGATCCGGATCTTTTGCAAAGAGAACTCTCCCAACTTCGTCAGGATACCGCCCAGCAAATGCAAGCAAACAGGGCTGAAATCACCAATGGATTGATGGCACAATTTGGATTGGTCTTCGAAACACTCCGCGGAAATACCAAGGACCAAACCGAGGTTTTACGGGATTTTGGAAGACTTTTTAAAGAAAATGTCAAGGAATTCAATGATCTCCAAAGAGAGAAATTCCAGGATTTGATCCTGAAACAGGAGCGAATGCTTCAGTCCACCGAAGAACGACTCGAGAAAATGAGGGAAACCGTCGATGAGAAGCTTCAAAAGACGCTTGACGTCCGATTGGGTCAATCCTTTGAATTGGTCAGCAAACAATTGTTGGCGGTACAAAAAGGTTTAGGAGAGATGCAGAACCTTGCCGTTGGAGTTGGGGATTTGAAAAGAGTACTCAGCAACGTGAAAAGCAGGGGAGTATTGGGTGAATACCAGTTGCAGAGTATTTTGGAAAATATCCTTGCTCCCGACCAGTTTGAGTACAATGTCCAAGTGAAAAAAGGCAATTCCGAAAGGGTGGAATTTGTCATCAAGATGCCTGGAAATGGCCAAGATGGCCCTGTCTTTCTACCAATGGATGCCAAATTTCCGCAGGAGACCTATTACCGTTTGTTGGATGCGTATGATTTGGGTGACAAAATCGTGATCGATGCCGCTCGCGCCGATCTTTTCAAAGCCATAAAAAAATCCGCACAAGAGATCAGCCAAAAATACATCAATCCCCCTTACACCACAGATTTTGCGGTTTTGTTCCTTCCCATGGAGAGTTTGTATGCAGAAGTTCTTCGAGACGGGGATTTGGCACAGATTTTACAGCGGGATTATAAGATCATCATGACCGGCCCCACCACTTTGGCCGCGATTCTGAACAGCCTTCAGATGGGTTTCAAGACACTGGCCATCCAACAGAGAAGCAGCGAAGTTTGGAAGGTTTTGGGTGCCGTAAAAACAGAGTTCTCCAAGTTTGGGGACCTGATCAGCAGGGCACAGAAAAAAATCCACGAAGCACATACAGACCTGGACAATTTGGTCGGTACCAGAACCCGGGTGATCCAGAGGAAGTTAAAAGAGGTGGAAGAATTGCCGGAAGAGGAGGGTAAAAAGTTTTTGGAATAATGATGGTCCTTGAATATTGGTTGAGTATGTTTGAAAAAAAACAAGTTATGAAGTACATTCAGATCATTGCATTTTTGTTTTTAGCAAATCCTCTTTTTGCCCAAAAGATTTATGATGTTGATGAAAATATACGGAACAATTCTGTAGTCATCACACAGACTGCAAGAGGAATGATTTCCGATCGAAATTATCAAAAAGCTTCAGAATTATTGGAAACAGTCATGGAGAAGGATCCATTTTTTCATGCAGCTTATGTGAATTATTACAGTGCCACCAGGAATATCCCTTCCAAAACAGGCAATTTGATAAGAATCCTAAAGGAAAGTTTGTCAATCTTTGAAGAAGATGATGAATTGGCTTATTATCTCGGGAATGTTTTTCAGGCTGAAAATCGGTATCCTGAGGCGATCAAGGCGTATTCTGAGGCCATTGCTTTTAGCAAAATCAACGGTGAGGACTTTCCTATCGTCTGGGCTTATTATTTCAATAGAGCAAATTGTTTGTTGAAAACCAATCAACATGCGAAAGCCATTCCCGACTACACGTATTCTCTAAAACTCAGTCCAGACAATCCTGATATCTACACCAACAGAGGATTTTGTTACTACAAAACAGACAAAAGAGCTGCAGCATGTGATGACTGGAACAAAGCCATTCAATTCGGAAATCCTGCCAGTGAAAAATATTTGAAGTCTTTTTGCAAGTAAAATTATTTTCAAGTGTGTTTTTTGGATTGAAACAAAACATAATGACTTTTTATCTCTAAAAGCCCATTAAAGTAGTTAAATTTGCTGGCCGGATTTACCTCTAAAATTTCACATCCATGGGCATGAAGATCGTAATAGCAGGTGCGGGAGATATGGGTTACCATCTTGCCGAACACCTTAGCTATGACAACAAAGACATCATCCTTATCGACACCGATAAAGATGTATTGGACAATGTATCTGCGCATTTGGACGTGTTGACAATATTGGGTGATTCCACTTCTTTGGAAGTCCTCAAAAGTGCAAATGTCAAAGATGCCCACATGGTCATGGCCGTGACCACTTCCGAAAAAACCAATATCGTAACGGCCTCACTTGCCAAACAGCTTGGCGCCAACCGGGTTTTGGCAAGGGTAAGAACCCATGATTACTTGAGTCCGGAAAACGATAAATATTTCAAAAACATCGGGATTGACAATATCATTTCCCCGACGATGCTCGGCAGTGCGGAAATCTATAGAATGATCAAGAATTCCTCCTTTTCAGATGTTTTTGAATTCGAACAGGGAAAACTGAATGTAGTAGGGATTACACTCGATCAATACAGTTCCTTGGTGAACAAAAAAATCTCCGAAACGAGCAATTTACTTTTTGAAGATATCAGAATCATTGCCATCGTTAGGGACCAATTGACCATCATCCCAAAAGGAAATACGATCATTAGAAACAACGACCATGTCTTCTTTATTTCCAATAAAAAAAATGTAGAATCCATCATCGCCATCCTGGATCAAAAAAGAGTAGACATCAAGAATGTCATGATCATAGGAGGTGACGACATGGCCTTTGCAACCTCACTGAAGTTGGAAGCAGAATACAGGGTAACACTCATCCATAGGGATAAAGAAAGGTGTAAATGGCTTTCTGAAAGACTGGATAAAACATTGGTTATCAATGGAGACTATAAAAATGTTGAACTTTTGATTGAAGAAGGCCTGGAGCAAATGGATGCTTTTATTTCCTTGACAGAATCATCAGAAACGAATATTATTACGAGTTTGAGTGCCAAAAACCACGGCGTTTACAAGACGATTGCCCATGTGGATACCCGGGAATACATCCATATTTCACATAGTATCGGTGTGGATTCATTGATTAATAAAAAGCTAGTTGCGGCGAATCAGATCACCAGGTTCCTGAGAAAAGGAAATGTGGAAGCAGTCTCCGGGATATATGGTGTAGATGCTGAATTCATTCAGTTTGTGGTGACAAAAAACAATCGTGTAACCAAAAAAGCTTTGAAAGACCTTCATTTTCCGGAAACTGCCATCGTCGCAGGAGTCATCAGGAACGATGATGTGTTTATCCCCGATGGAGATTTTATCCTTCAAATCAATGACAAGGCGATCGTTATGGCCTTGCCTGAGGCCAAAATCCCACTAGAAAAACTTTTCCATTAAAAGATGATTCATTTCAAGGCCATTGGAAAGATTATGGGTGCATTGTTGATGCTTCTTGGGCTTCTTATGCTGCCTGGTGTTGGATTTTCATTGTACTATGAAAGCGGGGATGAAATCTCTCTGATAACTGCCGCCATTGTCTCTGGACTGATAGGGGCGATTTTATTTTTCTCCTTTTCCAAGCAAGATCAAAATATCCGAAAGCGGGAAGGATACATGATCGTCTCAGTCAGTTGGTTCTTGATGTCCATTTTTGGGATGCTGCCTTATTTGATCAGCGGTACCATTCCAAATGTTGCAGACGCCCTCTTTGAAACGGTATCGGGATTGACGACTACGGGAGCTTCCATTCTAACGGATATTGAAGTAATTCCTAAAGGTATTTTATTTTGGAGAAGCATGACGCAGTGGATAGGTGGTTTGGGTATCATCGTTTTGACCGTCGCTATTTTTCCCCTTTTGGGAATTGGTGGAATTGAACTATTTGTGGCAGAATCCCCGGGGCCAACCTCCGACAAATTGCATCCGAGAATCCGGGAAACAGCAAAACGTCTCTGGTATATCTATGTTGGATTGACCTTTGCCGCAGGGCTTTTGTATTTTCTTGGAGGGATGGATTTTTATGATGCGGTGAACCATGCCTTAACCACCATGGCCACGGGTGGTTTTTCAACCAAAAATGCCAGTATGGCGTATTATGATGGCCCATTTATCCAGTATACCGCAATTTTATTTATGTTTTTGGCAGGTACTAACTTTACGGTCATCTATTTCAGTCTTACCGGGAAATTTGACAGGGTATTTCGGTCTGATGAATTTAAAGCTTATGCGACCACCATCATTCTTTTGGGAATTGGTTTGTCTATACCCATCTACTTTTTCAGTGGTTTGGAATACGAAAAAGCATTCAGGGATACCCTTTTCCAGGTTGTTTCTTTGATTACCACCACCGGCTTTGTGTCTGCAGATTATACCAGGTACCATATTGGAATCACATTGATTTTTTTCATGCTTTTGTTTATGGGTGGATCTGCCGGTTCTACTGCTGGCGGAATTAAATTTGTTAGGCATTTGGCCTTTTTCAAAAATAGTTGGCTGGAATTCAAAAGGATCGTTCATCCAAGAGCGGTAGTTCCACTAAAAATAAATGGAGATCGGGTAACAGGGAAAATCATCACACACATTATGAATTTCCTCTTGATTTATCTCATGATCTTTGTGATGGGTTCTATCGTGCTCACGATAATGGGATATGATATCCTTACATCTTTTGGCGCTGTAGCCACTTGTTTGGGAAATGTGGGGCCTGGAATCGGAAAAGTGGGACCCGTCGATAATTTTTCTTTCTTTTCCCCCACCGCAAAAGTATTTCTATCCTTCATCATGCTCCTGGGAAGACTTGAACTTTACACAATTCTGATTCTATTCACCCCTTATTTCTGGAGGACAAATTAGGATTTGGAAATCGTAAATTTAAAGGTTGATCCAAGGCCGAGTTTACTTTCCGCCCAGATTATCCCGCGGTTTTTTTCAATCAATTCCTTGGAAAGCAAAAGGCCTATTCCAGTACCCGATTCCTGATGGGTACCCGATGTGGAGATAAATTCTTTCCCAAAGAGCTTGTTTAAATTTTCTTCTTTTATTCCAACGCCCGAATCTTCAACACTGATCGTGTAGGTTCCATCTGATCTTAAAAGACAACTGATCTTGATTTCATCATCCTTGGATGTGAATTTTAAGGCATTGGAGATCAAATTCCTCAATACGACTTCCAACATGGCTTTGTCAGCTTTCACCATTAGCGGATCAGGGACCTTGTTGAATAGCTTTTGGCCTTTGAAATAGTTTGATTTTTGGAAGAAAGAGAAGTTGTTTTCGATAACCAAAAACAAATTAAAAGTTTTGAAATTTGCTTCCATTCCCTTCATCTGACTTTTGGACCATGTTAGGAGATTTTCCAGCAGGATGGTGTTGTTTCCTAGATTTTGAGAAAGCAGGGGCAAGAAGGATTTAAATTCATCTTGTGTCAGGTCATTCTGGTTCATCAATTCAATCATTCCCTGAAGGGAATGCAGTGGACCTCTTAGGTCATGGGCAAGGATGGAAAAAATCTTGTCTTTCACTAAATTCAATTTGTCAAGTTCTTCAGCTTGCTTCTGAATCCTGATTTTTTGTTCCAATAACTTATTTAGATTGTCTTTTTCCTTTTGAAAAGATCTATAGTAGACAAAAAATGCTGCAAAAAGGACCACGACCAGTATCGTCAGAATGTAGGATATCCACAATTTGAAATTGTCATTTTTATCCTTCAATAAATTCTCCCGATTGAGTGCCTCAATTTCATCCTTTTGCTTTTGGATCATCAAGGCAGAAAGATAATTTTTTGTTTTTTCCTCATCGATGGCATTTTTTGCTTCAGACAAAAGCTCCAAATATTGCATAGCTTTTTCTGGTTGATTTTTTTTGAGGAAAATTTGGTAAAGCAATCCATATACGGTGACCATGCCTGTTGAATTGGGATGGGACACATTTAACTCAATCGCTTTTTGCGCCATTTCAATGGCTTTTTCATCTTGATTGCCCTTAAAATAGACTTCTCCAAGTTTACCATAAGTGGATACAGCACCTCTTTGATCATGAACCAAGGCATAATCCAAGAAAGTCCTAATATCGGCTTCCGCTGCTTCCAAATTCCCAAGTTGATAATAAATATCCCCTCGGTTAAGTTTAGAGATGGTCACTTGTCTCTCATGATCCAAATCCATTCGGATTTGGATTGCCTTGTTGATGAGCTCAATGGCAAGTAGGTAGTTTTTGATTTCGCTATATGCCGCGCTCAAACCCGTATAGGTATAGCCAAGTCCTTCCATGAAATTAATTTCTTGAAAAATTGTCTGTGCCTCTGTATAAAAATCAATCGATTCCTCATGAAGGTTTTGATAGTGATAAATCTGTGCAATGTTGTTCAATGCAAAACCTTCCTCTTTTTTGTTTTGAATACTCCTGCTGGTTTTAAGTGCCTCGTCATAATATTTCAAGGCTTCCTCTTGAAGATCCAAATTGCGATAAAAAATTCCCAGACGGTTTAGATTTTGGGCCTCGATATTTTTATCGCCAAGCTTCTTGGCCATATCGATTACTTCCTCATAATAGACCTGCGCAGAGTCTGAATAATGGTTTTTCCAAGCCCGCTCACTGAAGTACTGCAAGTTCTCTATACTTACAGTAGTATCGCTTGATTCCTGTACCAAAATGCCAGCAATCAATATCGAACCATTTGCAGTATTGACCTTGGTTCCAAGAAAAAAAACAATTAGGCACAATTGCATGAGCATTAGCAATTGCTTTTTTAAAAAGAATTTTGGGCACATTTTCAAGGGATAAGCTTACAGGGATCATAAATCGATCGAAACTAGGTTTTAGTTGCTCGAAATCAAAGCAAATCACAATTAATTCATTCAAGTAAATGAGCTTTCATTTTCACAATCCTGTCCTCGAGTGTTTCCGAAGAAAGTGTGGCCCTTAATCGATCAACCATGATGGGAAATGAAAATGGGGTAAACTGCCCCGGAAACCTAACTTTTATCTCCTGACGGTTAATCTTCCGGATCGCCTCCAAAATTTTGTCTTTCTCCATCTGAAGGTCCAAAACTTCCCGATGGGCCTGTTCGAGTAACAAATTTGTGGAATCATATTCTTGGAACACACCATAAAGAATTCCCGACGTGGATTGAAGATGCTTAAATTTCAATGGTTTGCCAGGAAATCCCTGAAAGACCAATCCCGAAATGGTGGCAATGTCTCTGAATTTCCTTTTGGCCATTTCGCTTTCGTTGATGCAGGTCAGGATATCTTCGGTGAGGTTTTTTTCCGAAAACAGATCTTGTTCCAAAATTTCTTCGATCGGAATGTCAATGTCGGATAGCAGTTCAAAGCCATAGTCATTCATCGCTATGCTGAAACTGATCGGATAACTCACGCTTATTCTATATGCCACCAGTGCGCCCAAAATTTCATGGACAACTCGTCCTTCAAAAGGATAGAAAAACAGATGGAATCCTTCCTTGGAAATGTTCTTTTCTATCAAAAAGGTGCGCCGATCAGGCACCATAGACAATCGCTCCTGTAATTTCAAAAGTGGAGCGATATATTCTGCTTCTTCGGTCAAAAAATCATTCTGGGAGGCAGCTTCCAAAATTTCCCGGATTTTAAAAGCCAATTTGGAAGTCAGCGAGATTCTACCTCCCATAAACCTGGGTACGTTCACCGTTTTTTTCTTTGAAAGTTGTACCAATGCACTCATTTCTTTGATTTTGATGAATTCCAAATTTCTCCCTGCAAAGAAAAACCGGTCTCCAGATTTAAGTTTTGAAACAAAATTCTCCTCAACCATTCCCAGATAGCCTCCAGTCTTGAACCTAACCTTCAGCATCGGATCACTCACAATCGTCCCCATGGAGAGCCGGTGACGCATGGCTGTTTTTTTATTATTGACTTTATAAAGTCCATTTTCCTCTATTTCTACTTTGGAGAATTCATCATATCCGCTTAAGGATTCACCCCCATGTGTCACGAATGCTATGACCCAATCAAAGTTTTCCTTGCTGATGTTTTGGAAGGAATGGGTATTCCGGATGACTTCCAGGATTTGGTCAAAAATAAATCCCTCACCGACAGCCAAAGTAATCAGGAACTGAATCAATACATCATATGTGTTTTCGGGGCAATGGATATTTTCCATTTCCTCCTGTTGGATCGCAATTCTGAGCCCGGCAGCCTCCATCAATTCCAATGAGTTGGTAGGTACAAAATAGATTTCACTTGGCACCCCAGGCCTATGTCCCGAACGGCCGGCTCTCTGGACAAATCTTGCTACTCCTTTTGGACTCCCGATCTGAATGACCGCATCCACAGGCCTAAAATCCACACCCAAATCCAAACTTGAAGTGCAGACAACGACTTTCAACCGCCCATCATGCAGGGCATTTTCAACCCATGCTCTTACAGCAGGATCCAGAGACCCATGGTGCATGGCTACCCATCCCGCCCAATCCGGTCTTTTTTCCAGGATCTTTTGGTACCAGATTTCAGTTTGCGCACGGGTATTGGTGAAGAGCAGTAGGGAGGATCGGCTTTCGATGATTGGTATGATTTTATCCAAAAGCTTGATACCCAAATGGCCGGACCATGGATATTTTTCCAGCTCGTCAGGATAGACCGTATGCATGGTAATGTTCTTCTTGATCTTGGCACGGATGATTTCACTCGGGGCATTTTTCCCAACGAGGATTTCGCATGCTTGCTCCAAGTTTCCGATGGTAGCCGATATTCCCCACAGCTTTAGGGGAAGCGGACTGCTTGCTTTGATGTATTGGACCGCCAACTGAACCTGAACACCTCTTTTGTTTCCCATCAATTCGTGCCACTCGTCCACCACGATACATTTGAGGTTTTCGAATAGCTTTTGGTTTTCTTTTTGGGAAAGTAGGATATGCAAGGTCTCAGGAGTAGTCACCAAACATTCAGGCGGGTTCCTTTTTTGGGAAAGTTTCTGTTTGGCATCCGTGTCACCGTTTCTTACCGAAACTTTCCATGGCAAACCGATTTCAAGGCAAACTTCCTGCATGGCTTTCTGAATGTCCTGTGCCAATGCCCGTAGAGGGGTGACCCAAATGATCTGGAGACCATTTTTTTTGGGCTTTTGCCAATCATCGGGATTGTCTCGGATATATTCCAATAAGATCGGAATCCAGAGTGCAAATGTCTTCCCGCTTCCTGTAGGTGCGTTCAGTAACCCGGATTTACCCAAAAGGTAAGCTTCCCATGTCTCTGTTTGAAAAGCAAAAGGCTGATATCCTTTACTTTTAAAATAATCCTTGCCAATTCGCAAATCTTTATCCACCATATTCGGAAAGCAACGATTTTAGATCTGATAAAGTGTTTGCTTCCGACACAGGTTTGTCCTGTCTCCAACGTTGAATGCGAGGAAAACGAAGTGCTATCCCGGATTTGTGCCTGGGACTTTCCTGAATTCCCTCAAAAGCGATTTCGAAGACTAGCCCAGGTTTTACCGTCCGCACAGGACCAAAGCGTTCCAGCGTGTTTTGCTTGATATATTTGTCTACTTCCTGTATTTCCAAATCGGTCAATCCCGAGTAGGCTTTGGCAAATGGGATCAATCTATCCCCATCCCAAACCCCGAATGTGTAATCAGAATAAAGATTTGACCTTCTGCCATGTCCTTTCTGGGCATAAATGACCACACCATCTATGGTCAAGGGTTCTGTTTTCCATTTCCACCAATCCCCTCTTTTTCTCCCAACCCCGTAAGTCGATTGGATATTTTTCAGCATAAAACCTTCAGCAAACATTTTTCTGGCCTCTAGGTGAAGTTCACGCAATTCATGCCAGTCCAAGGCTTTCACCTCTACCGAAATCAGTAGATTTTCCTCCTTTGTTTCAAAAACGATTTTCTCCAAAATTGCTCTTCTTTCTCCCATGGAGAATCCTCGGATATCTTTCCCCTGGCTTTCCAAAATATCATAGGTGATAAAACTTACAGGTGCTTCCTTCAATATTTTCTTGCTGAGATTCTTTCTCCCTATCCTGGTTTGCAATTTGGAAAAGGGTAGGGGTTGCCCATTTTGGAAGGCAAGGATTTCTCCATCCAGTACAGTTCCGTTGGGTAATTTCTTTGCCATTTCCATCAATTCTGGGAATTTCTCTGAAATCAATTCTTCCCCTCTTGACCAAACAAAAACTTCCCAATTCCTCTTGATAATCTGGCCGCGGATCCCATCCCATTTCCATTCTATCTGCCAGTCTTGAATGGATCCAAGGTCCTCCAATTCCTTGTCAACCGAATAGGCCAAATAAAACGGATAAGGTCTGGAAAGGTCATCGGAAAAATTTTTGGCTAAAATCAAATCCTGGAAACTCACCGAGTTGGGATGCCAATCGCCCATAATTCTATGGGCAACTTCTGTTTTCTCCATCGCAAAGGTATTTGCCACTGCTTGGGTGACCAGATTTTGGCTGATTCCTACCCGAAAACCTCCAGTGATGATTTTGTTGAAAATAAAGCGGCCATCTTTGCCCAGGGATTTCCAGGCATAAATGATTTTTTCTTTTTTTTCAATCTCATCCAATCCTTCCAGTCCAACCAAATATTGAATCCAATAGGAGAGAGATTCTTCTCGAATCTCCACGGAAATAGGCAAAAGCAAGGATAGTGTTTCGGCCAAATCACCAACGGAATGATAGGATTCCTCAAACAGCCACATGGGAATTTCCGCCCATTCACAGCACCATTCCCGCATCAATCGGGTATTGATCTGCCTTTTAGGACGTTTATTGGTGAAGAGTGCAATGGCCCATAAACGATCTTGATCCACCGCATGTGCAAAATAATCCCCCAAAGCAGCCAGCTTATCACTGGTTTTGTTGCTCTGATCCAAACTGGAAAAAAGAAGTGCAAAATGCTTCATTGGCTTTGTTTAAATCAAGTCATTTATTTTAAGTGATGAAAATCACATTGAATCTTCATTAAATTGAATAAATTGAGGTGTGAAATTAACCAAATCCTCGATTCGGTCGTTATTAATTCAAAACACAGAAGAAATGAAAAAGTTGGCTTTTTATTTATTGATGGCAGTTGTACTGGTTTCCTGTCAACCAGAAGAGGAACAAAAATACACCAGCAATGAACTTGAATATGCGCTTTACCAAGGTTCTGAATTTGATTACCAAGGGAAAGTAAATGTTAGGGAATTGGCGAATGGATCGCTCGAGTTGTCCATTGTATTGTCCGGTAAAAAAGATGCTGGAGAGTATTTTTTTCCTACTCATCTCCATTTTGGCGGGTTTGACAGTCCCGATGCACCCATAGCCCATCTTTTGAATCCCGTGAACATCAAGGATTTGAAAAGTGAAACCGTTCTGGGTCCTTTATCTGACGGAAGGAATTTGACCTTCAGTGATTTCAAGAATTTTGATGGACATATTAAAGTTCATCTTGCTGATAGTGGACCTGAATATGGAGTCATCCTAAGTGTCGGCAACGTTGGCAACAATGACAATAGCCTGGATGCATTCAATAGGGAAATGATCACCGTTTGCTCACCGTATTTGGGTAATTAGACTGACGATAGATCAGGTAAGCTTTATCATCTTCTGGAATGGGGTAGGGGGATTTAAAATTGGCAACTTCAATTGCATATCCTTTTCACCTGTTTCATGCATTACCAATTTTATTCCAATCTAAAATTTTTTAATAATCAGTTAGTTGTACACTTTTTTTGACTTCACCATATCGGTAATTTTCCTTAATCCATAAAGCATTGAATTTCTTTCGGTTGCAACCCTATTAGGAAGACCAATGCATATTTCGGGGTTCTATTTTTAAAAAGGATAGTTTCCCAAATCCAAGTTCCATAAAATAGGCAAGATGAAGTACGAAAATATTGTGATGATGGCAATTGAAATCAAATTCATCCAAAAGCCTGCTTTTACCATATCCGGAATGGTCAAATAACCTGATCCAAACACTACCGCATTTGGGGGAGTCGCCACCGGAAGCATAAAAGCACAACTCGCAGCCATGGTTGCAGCGACCAAAAGTCCAAATGGATGTACACCCATGGAATAAGCCACGGCAGCCAAAATCGGCAAAAGCATGGAAGCCGTGGCTACATTTGAGGTGATTTCTGTCAAGAAATTAACTGCTGCAATGATGATCAAAAGAAAAAGCCAAAAAGCTATAAAATCAAGGAAAACGAATTGATTTCCAATCCAGGAGGCAAGTCCGGTTTCCTTGAATCCCTCAGCCAAAGACAATCCACCACCAAAAAGCAATAAAATACCCCAAGGGATCTTTTCTGCGGTCTTCCAATCTAATAATTTAGTTTTACCATCAGAAGCGGGGAGGACAAAAAGGAGAATCACTCCCGTGATCGCGATAATGGTATCATCAAGGTCAGGTAGTAAATCCTGTAAAATCAAGGATCTCGCTATCCACGAAAAACTCACCAAACCGAAAACCCACAAAACTCTTCTTTCTTCTGTAGATATCGGACCAAGTTGTTTGATTTGATTTTCGATTTCTTCTTTTCCACCAGAAATCGAGAAATTTTTCGGAAAGGGATAGGCCAAATTGACCAAATAGAACCAACAAATTCCCAATAACAGAATTGAGATAGGCAAACCAAACAGCATCCATTGGGAAAAGGAAATTTCATAGGCATACAATTGTTTGACTACACTGGCCAAGATAATGTTTGTTGGCGTTCCAATCAATGTGGCCATTCCACCTATGGAAGCGCTGTAAGCAATGCCCAACATCAATGCTTTACCAATCCTTGATGGGTTGATTGCACCAGTTTCTTTCAAACCATTGGAAAGCTGGCTCACCACGGCAACAGCTATAGGGAGCATCATCAATACTGTGGCAGTATTCGAAATCCACATGGATAGGAAAGCTGTGGCAACCATAAATCCCAGGATGATCCTTTGGATATTTGTTCCTATAAAAGCAATAATGGTTAAAGAAATCCTTTTGTGCAAATTCCATTTTTCAATGGTGACCGCAATCATAAATCCACCCATGTAGAGCAAAACCATGGGATGCGCATAAGATGAGGCGGTGTCGGAAATATTCAGCGCTCCCAAGAGCGGCAACAAAATCAAGGGCAACAATGCCGTCGCTGCGATGGGTATGGCCTCAGTAATCCACCAGGTGGCTACCCAAGCCGTCACAGCCAGCATAGACAAAGACTCAGGAGACATGCCTTTGGGAGAAAGAAAAAGTAGGATGAACAAGAAGAATAGAGGACCTAGGTAGAGGCCAACCTGTGCGGATTTTATTTGGGACATTTCATTTTTAAATTGAGCATAAGGATACTTAAAAAATCATGAATTTCAAACGGATGGAGAGGAATGCAGCATATATGAATCACTATATTTAACATAATGTAAATTATATAACTTTTAAAGAGCGCTGCCTGCGATAACCGTACATGTTGGTTGCATTCAGATCCAAAAAAATCCCGCCGTATACCAATTGATTAATAACGGCAACTTTAAAGGTTATACAAGTGATTTGAGATACCAATTTCAATCTGACCTGAAGTTGATTAATGAATATTCAGTTGTTTGCTTTTTTTGCCTTCACCCTATTGGTTATCTAGTTTAAATCCCATCAGCTAACACAACGCATATTTTGAATTTAACAACTGACCTGAATCTGGATCTGGCTTGAATTTCTTCTTATTGTCTCCTAGGCCCAAATTGATCGAGTTAACCACCTAAGCAATATGTCTTTCCTCCATTTCATTATCCATTCAATTCCACTCCATATTTACTTAGCAATCAATCAGTTGTTTGCTATTTTTAAGTTCACCATATCGGCACTACAACTTATTCTCCAATTAGTCTGATTTTCTTACAGTTCCAACCCCAATAGGAAATCCCAATGCCTATTTCCATCTAACTTATGATAGGGCAGTATTTAATTCATCGGCTGACATATTCAGTGATTTCATCTTTTTTTTAATTGATGCAATCATTCGCTCTTTCATTTCTTTTTGGTATTGGTCTAAATTCCCAGGCTGATATCTTTCT